>CAZKRR010000009.1:0-24627 GCA_964555135.1 uncultured Nitrososphaeria archaeon | reverse complement strand
TGTCGAGCCGCAGACCCGGGTTCAAATCCCGGCCAGGGCGTTTAAGACTTACTTTTCTAAGAGAGCTACATAATAGAAGTTTTCTATATATGCAATAATTAAGCCATCTCATGAATAACTACATAAGACAATATTTTATGCTTAGTGGCTGGTTTACGGTTTATAGAGGTCTCCTGTAATCGGCTAGATGAACATAGACCTCATTCTTCATGTTAGCTTGACTGAGGTCAGAAATACTTAGAAAGATAGCGCCCTTATAATCTATATGTTCAAAGCAGCCCTAAGCAAGAATTCATCAAGCTTACTGATATCAAATCAAGAAAAATACGTACGCTTTAGATAAAGTTCTACTCAACTATTCTTTGCTGCAGCAAAATATGTTAATTAGTATACGGGCCCGGCGGGCTTTGAACCCGCGACCCCCGGGTTAAAAGCCTCACCAGAAGCTGGTTAGCTTCTTCCGGTGCTCTATCCTGGCTGAGCTACGGGCCCATCCACGGTGCTCTGTTTTCTATTTTTTCTATCTACTATTTTAATAATATTTCTCCAAAAGCTATAGAATAACAGATTTAGATGTTATAGTATTTTGACATTCTTGAATCTTCATAAGCGTGTCAGCTATGGACTTTCCAGGTTCTCCATGAGGTCATCTAGATTGTTAATTCAACGGCTTAATATGAAGTATCTAAATCAGTAAAGCTTTTGCTTATGTTTGATATAGCTTCCTGCTTTGCTTCATTTGAGGCTCTCCTGCATATTTAGGGTTGGATGACCAATATATAATAGGCTATGTCTTCTTTCTTAACTCTAAAAATAAGTTGTACATTCTCTTAGTAAAAAAGGTGATTGCACTCTTCGGTTACAAGAGTGCTAGAGGTATTGCTTTCTCTACTGGTAGTACTGGCGCGATTTTGTAGGTAGTGAATATGCCTGGCATAGCGTTTAGCCAAGCCAGTAGATTCTTGAATACGGATTCTTCATTTTCAGCTTCATAGACGATAGTACCCCAGAAGGGAGTACTCGGCGTCATATACCATGATACAATTCTCACTCCATCAACAGGCCATTTTCCAGATTTTCTTAATTCAGCTGCTACTTTCCCTACTTCTCTAATGTCTTTTTGAGGGTTCAGTTCCCAATAAGCCATGAATAACATGTTTTTCCTCATCGTTTAATGATTTACGTATGTGATAAAGAAGGCTAGGTTACTAGTATTCAGGTAGCTAGAGAATTGTTAAGTATATCTGTCAATCTTAGCTACTGGCTCAAAATATTCTATCATGCTTTCTTAATTATTTTTGAAAGACTTCTGACAAGCTCATCTAAAGTCTTGGTGAATTCTTCTTCGTTTGTTAGGACTAGGTTTCTAGCTTTTTCTATCTTCTTTCTTATTTCTTGAAATTCTTTTGATTCTCCTCTATACTTTTCCATCAACATGCTTATGAGTTTGTCAGCTGCATCAATCAATCTTAGGGGACCATAGATTGGAGGTTCATCAATGCATCCTCTGGCAGATGTTAGTAGGAAAGCTAGTAGCTGGAAGTGTTCATCTTCTAAGATGTTTTCCGTAGACATTTACATGCACCACCTCTTCTAGTGGCCTTCTCTCAGGTGGATAGGGCCACTCGCTAGGATAGCCTAGACTAATCATCAATACTGGGTCGACTTCTTCAGGTATGTCAAGTAATTCTTTTAAGCCTGATTTACTGAAGGATGCTATTGGACAGGACCCTATTCCTAGTGAGTAGGCCATCAACATCATGTTTTGAGCAGCCATCGAGATGTCCATGATTGCCAGGCTTTGCCCCTGCCTTCCAGCTCTCTCTGACCTCTTTTTGTTTATGCATAGGACTATCAATATCTTCGGCATACCATACAACCCTGGGGATAGAAGCTTAATCTTCTTGATTAATGTAGGGTCATTGATAAGTATAAACTCCCAAGGCTGGATATTACTTCCAGAAGGGGCCCATATCCCGGCTTCTAGAACAGCTAAGAGATGCTCTTCCGGTATTTCTTTATTTTGAAAACTCCTTATAGATCTTCTACCCTTAATAATATTTTCAAGATACATCCTGGAGACCTCGACAAAATATTCAACCCTTGATAAGATAAATATTTCTAACACTTGAACGGTGTTAAGCCATATATCACACTCAAAAATATGGATACCTCATATCGTAAAGAAGCCATTTCATGAGTTTAGTGACTTAGAGAGATGCAATAAGCTGGAACATGAAAGTTTTCTTACGTTAAGTAATAGGAAACTGAGAATACTACTTAAAGTAAATCAGGAGGCGTTTAAATCATCTCTAAAGTCATGCTGCTAGATTAACTCGGGAACCATTGTTCTTTATCGAAAAATTCTAGAGGCTTAACATCATGCAATCATATTAGGCTTGATATATTGATTTTCCCGAGTAGATCCGGAAAAGTATTAGGGGAGAAGCTAGCAAAACTAGTTACTCCACTTAACAGTGATATAAAGATCTTAGCTGCTTATCTATTCGGCTTTCGAAGCTAAAAGTTTATGTGAGTATTTAGACTTCAGTAGAGTGACGGGGAGATATTATGAATGTTTCATGAAGAAGATCGTGGCTTAGATAAAGAGCTCATCATTACAAAGCTAAGCAAACTACAACAGTATCTAGAGTACTTAAAAGAGCTACGTAAGGCTGATTTAAAAAACCTCATCAATGACTTTAAGACTACGGTGCCGCTGAAAGATATTTACAAGTCTCTATTGAATGCATGATCGATATCGGTAATGAGATAATATCTTCCCTCCAGCTTCAGAGACCGAAAGGGTACCAAGACATACCATACATTCTAGCCAGGTCTTACACCATTCCAGAGGGCTTTACAAATGCCATGATCTCTACGATAGGGTTCAGGAACCTCTTAGTCCACGACTATGCATCAATTAACTTGGAGTTAGTTTATGAGTTCCTTCAGACGAGGCTTGAAAATTTTCAAGAGTTTATCAGATATATGATTAAGTGGCTACAGAAAATGTCTCCAACTCCTTATCAACTTAAAGTCAGAGTCTCTTCTTTTAGTTTTCAAGCCATTAAGATAGAATCTTCAACAGGATCATCTACTAACTTGTAATCTCGTTTGTTATTTAGTTTGTATCTTTATTAATAAAGGCTTATTAGATGCTTGTGAAATATCTTGAAGGGTTGAGGGGTAAGAGTAGAGAGTGTGCTCAAAGTTCTAGTCTTGGTGATCCAGCATCATTAAGCGAGAAACAGGTTAAGGCTGTTCACGATATAAGAGAAAGTATCGAGTTAATAGTTTCAGGGACCGCTATAGTGAGTACGGAGTATGGGGGGTTCAGTATAGAAGTTATAGATCCAGCACGTTTTCCTTATAGTGATGTTATTACAACCTTGATAAAACATGGTTTTGAGATTTGGATCACCTTAAGAAAAGACCGTCCATTAATTATTGCCTGTATTAAAGGTGATTAAGCTATCATCATTGGTAGCTGGATTAATATGAGCAGTGCTGCAACTCCGATTGTTGGAAAAGTTACAGCGACCCCGTAGGGTATCCAGTACCTTAGAGTAAGATGTACTCCAACTCTTCTTTCTAAAGCTCCTATCGCAATTATGTTTGCCGTACTCCCGATCAATGTTAGGTTTCCCCAGAAAGTTCCAGTGAATAGTAGTGTCCACCAAAGTGGGTAGATGTCTACTCCCAATTCTCCGATTGTATGTATTATGGGTATCCACGTAGCAACTGCTAAAACATTATCCATGAAAGCTGTCATAATCCCGCCAGCAAAAATTATAGTTAAGATTATGTATTCTATGACCCCTTTCGTAGAATTATAAACTATTTCAGCTAGTACATTTACTGTTCCAACATGTTTTAATGTACCTACACTTGCAAAGAATATCAAGAAAAACAGTAGCGTCCACCAATCAATCCTTCTCTCCACTATTTCTCGTGCATGTTCCCTCTCAAAAAAGAGTACTATCCCGGCGAAAAAGAATGGAACTCCTAGAAGCATAGAGTTCTTTTCCAGCCCGAGCAATCCTTCTAATGGAGTGTGGAAGACTAAGCCAAGTATTGTTGCTAGAAAGATTAATGCGGGTATACGGATATCAGGTACCTCTCTAACCACCTCTTCTATTTTCCTACTCTTTTCTCTCTCATCCAATACAGCTTTCTCCAATTCAGCTATCTCATTCTTGAATATGATACGGACGATAATCAAGGTTAGAAAAAGAGAGGCTACTGCAATCGGTGTAGCCCATCTAAGAAACTCCATAAAGCTTAGTTTCGCACTAAAAGCTACCATTACCCCTACAGGGTTTCCTACGACTGTTGCTGAGCTCCCTATATTCGTTGCAAATATAGACATGATGACGAAAGGCACAGGGTTGATCTTGTATCTTGAAGTATAGTCTAAGATTATTGCAATCATTATCAAGATAGATGTAACTTCATCTACTAATGCAGCGAGAAGAGCAGACATAACTAAGAAGAATATCATGACTAGAGCAGGTTTACCTCCAATAATCCCCACTAATCTATCCATTAATACTTCAAAGAATCTTTTTTCTTCAAGATATCCAACTATAACCATCATAGATGCTAGGAAAAGAATAGTATCGAGTTGAGCGAAATCCTTTATCAGCCTCACCTCTATCAAACCTACACCTAACATAAAGGACAGAGCGATGAATGCAAACAAGACTCTATATCTCCAAAACATTAATGTCGCCCCAATCATACTTCCCAATACAAGCAGAGAAAACATCTGAAGATTATCTAAACTCAATAGATTTGAGAGCATGACCAGCCCCAAGAGTAATCCGGCAAACTTAATCACAGGGCTAGAGAACTTCATTACAAATCACCCAATCCCTTAATGCTGGATTCGTTATAATTAGAATATGCGGCATTATATTAAGTAAAACGGCATGGGCCCGGTGGGATTCGAACCCACGACCAACGGGTTATGAGCCCGCTGCTCTACCAGGCTGAGCTACGGGCCCTACTCTTTATACATTTATTGGTTGGATTTAATCGTTATCTGCATTCTCCTAGATAGTGTCTCCCTATTTTACTTTTTCACATCGTTCTAATTTATTAGAGTTTAAATTTCAATTGTTTTAATATTTTCTAGCTTTGAAGATTGCTGTTGTAGGTGTTGGGGTAGCAGGGTCGTATCTTCTATCAAGACTTAGGGATGAACATGATGTTGAAGGATTCGAAATGTTGGACCGTTCCAGGTATTTCCCTATATGTGCTTGGGGCACCTCTAAGAATGTTATGAAGGATTTTGCAAAGAAGGTTGGATTGAATTTTGAAGAATACATACTACATACCGGTAGAGAAATGATAGTAGACCTTGGTAGAGAGCTTCACTATATAAGATTGAGGGGGCTCTGCACTTTCGATAAGAAAAAGTTTGAAGAAGACTTGATAAAAGATTGTAAGGTAAGATTCGGTATGAGAGTCTCATCAGCTCTTGATGGATATGACTTAATCATAGATTCGACCGGATTCAATAGGTCTCTCCTACCAAAAGTGAGAGGTGATTATTTTATCCCAACAGTAGAATATCGTGTAAAATTTAGCAACCCTCCTTTTGATGATTTCTATATTAAGCCGTTTAGGGAGCTTTCAGGATACCTATGGTACTTCCCGCTAGGCGGAAATATGTATAATGTTGGTGCAGGCGACTACTTTAAGAGACACTGTAGAGGTCTTGATGAATTCATAAAGAAATATGGAGGAGAGGTCTTGATGAAGACTGGTAGACCTGTTAGGATTACCCCTCCACTTTACTCTCAACCATTCTATGTCGGGAACATCGTTGGGGTAGGTGAGTCAATTGGAACAATCTACCCAATGCTAGGCGAGGGAATAATTCCAAGCTTATATTCTGCAGAAACACTTGTTAAGAATCTTGATAGTTTTGAAAGATATAGGAAAGCTATCTTAAAGATGTTTAAACCATACGTTAATGTTTTTGAATTTATTCGGAGAGGATTAACCAGTGGATTAAATCTTAAAAGAGACTGGATACTCCTCTTCAAGATATATCTACACATGAGGTTTAGAGAAGATAGATACGGTGTTCAAGCAAGGATACGTGACTTCTTCAAGGTTATTAATGCCGCAAGGCATAGAGTGTAGAGCCCCATAGATGACTAGGAATTAACCGGATATTAACAATAATTGGTTACGAAAGAATCTTTTCTAATATCTTCAGGTATATCTGTGAAGCTTTAACTAACTCGTCTACGCTTATAGATTCATCTACCACGTGTGCATCTTCTATTCTCCCTGGACCTAGAATAATAGTAGGCATCCTTGCTTGATTAACTAGGAAACTCATATCACAGGTAGCTGGGAACCCTCTAATCCTCGTCTTCTTATCTGTTACCTCAGTTACCATATTCAAAGCTGTTTTTACTAAGGCGTTGCTAGGAAATGTTTCTGCAGGTGGGATATAGTTTACTATCCTTATGTGATAACCTTTTTTAGATGTATTTTTCTCTATGAGGTTTTTAAGTTTCTTTAGTGTCTGGTTAAGCTTCATTGAAGGGAGTATTCTTAAATCTAGGGTTACTGTACAATTATCTGGAATGATGTTATCTTTAACTCCGCCTCTGATTAATGTAACAGTACATGTTGGATGGCCTAGAAGGTTATGATTTTCTGTAAATTTTATTTTCTGGATTTTTTCTACAAATTTAGACGCGTGGTATATTGCATTCCTACCTCGGGATGGCGTACTTGCATGTGCTGGCCGCCCATGGAAATCTACTTGAACTACTACTCTTCCTTTATGAGCTATACATACATTGAGCGATGTAGGTTCTCCAACTATTGCATAATCTGTTCTTAAACCACTTGAAACTAGCTTCTTAGTGCCCTTGCCTTCTACTTCTTCGTCTGCTACAGCAGCTAAAACTACTCTCCCCCTTATAGGCCAACCTTTATCGGCTAGTTCTTTTAATGCTCCAAGAAAGGAGGCTAGGATTCCTTTAGCATCTACTGCTCCTCTACCATATATTCTGTTCTCTTTTACTTCACCGCTAAAGGGTGGAAAACTCCATTTTTCTCTATCTCCTGCTGGGACTGTGTCTAGATGGGTGTTTAACATTATAGAAGGATACGGGCTTTCTTCTCCATATACTCCGACTACGTTAGCTCTTGAATCTTCAAATCTGTCTATCACTGTCTTCATACCTATTTTCGCTAGTTCATCTGCTACAAAACTTGCAGCATCAAATTCTCTTCCGGGAGGGTTTTCACTGTTGATTCTGATCAGCCTGCTTGCTAGCTCTACGATATATTCCTGGTCGACCATGCCATTAGCCATGAATAAAAAGTAATAGATTATATATAAATTGGTGAAGGTTTACTACTAGATTTATCAACGTTCTTCAACGATTTCTACGGCTTATCAGTCAAACCTTCTAGGTCTATATGGTTTCTACAGGTACTTCTACTTTAGTTGACTCCTTCTCAATCTCTGGTGGAACTCTAACAACCTTCGTATTTCTTAAAGATTTCTTTTTTCTCGGTGAGTTCCTTAAGAGTATCCCACAATAGGGGCATCTTACACTATCTGTTAGGTAGTAGACCCTGCATCTTGAACAGTACTTATAGCCGTTCGCGTAGCTCCTCCTTAAAGACATTTTTGGTTGTTCTAATAACATTCTACTCCCGCCTCCTGCTATAAGACTCTTTCTAGAGGCTCTTAAATTTTATCTAATAGATGTATATAGGTGTATATAGGCGAGAGGACGTGGAGGTAAGCGGACAATATAGGAGGATACAGCAAGTAGGTGAGGGGACCTATAGTATAACCCTTCCTAAGCAATGGGTTATTGAGAAGGGGTTGAAGAGAGGCGATATGCTGGCCATTATTGAGGAGCCGGATGGCTCTTTGAAGATTCAGCCTCCTGTCAAAATGCAGAAAGAATTAACAGCAACTATAAACGCTGAGTTATGTGCTTCCTCTATTCAGCTCGTTAGAATGATAATTGGATGCTATGTTCAAGGATACGATGCTATTAGGGTACGGTCCATGAAAGGCTTTACAGTAGAGCAGATTGATGAAATATCAAAGACTATTGATAGGTTGCCAGCTTTTGAGATTGTTGAGCATAACCCTCAGAGCATATTAATCCAGAGCTTCATAGATCCTGGTAGATTCCCTATTGAAGGATTATTGAAGAGATTCCAGGTAATGGTCTCATCAATGCTCAGTCAGCTATCAGACTTAGTAAGTATGGGCGATGAAAGCATAATAAAGAATATTGAGAAACAAGAAGAAAGAATAGATGAATTGTACTTCCTTATAGTGAGACTACTCTTTACTTATCTTAGAAGAAGAGAACTTGGAAAAGTGCTTGGGATAGATAGCCCAATCTATGTAGTAGGTGCAAGGATAGCTGTTAAATCACTTGAAGAAATCGCAGACTACATCCATGATGTTTCACATGAATGCTTAAACCTGAAGAGGAGGGGATTATGGCTTGATAAGAATATATCGTTAGAACTACGTAGGATAGCAGATAAAGTACAAGAAATATTTGATAAGTGTATGAAGGCTTTCTTCAGTCTTGATATTAATATAGCCGATGAAGTAATTAAGGAAATTGAAGAGAACGTTAGATTAAGTAGGACAGGCCTAGCGTTAACAGGCGATCCAAGAATACTCCCATCAGCTAGATATATCTCATGGGCTCTCGGATATATTGCTAATGAATGTAAGGTCATCGCTGAGATAGTGTTCAATAGATTTGTCAGAGAGAATTCAGCCATATGTAGTCTTGGCTGAAGAACTATCGAATGTTCTTGGAGACGAATATTACTGGTAAAGCCGATAAGATTACTAAAGATGTTATAGTGAAAGCCACCCATACATTTAGGTAATCTAGTAGTAAACCAATAAATGCTGGTCCAATAATAAACCCTAACCCTATTATACTCTCAAGAAAACCAATTGAGATACTTCTGTATCCTGTCTGAACTTTCTTACTAATAACGCTGAATGATGCGACAAAGTATGCTCCATTGATAAGTCCTGCGAGAGCTAATATTGGAAATATTATTTCTGGACGAGCGTAGACTAGTAAGAATATCGCTATTGATTGTGTTGTTATTGATAAAGTCATGATTCTAGCTTCATCCATCTTTCTAAGCTTACTTAGTAGTACATATCCTATAGTCCTAGTTATTCCGAACACCGTGAAGACCGTCCCAACCATAAAGTTACTCCATCCAGCCACATAGAAATATGAGGGGGCAAGAAGAATAAGACATGACATACCGATCGAAAAAAGAAAGACCATAACATATAGAGGCCATATACCAACCAGTTCTCCATCTTTAAACCTTATCTTACCAATGTTTTTAAGACGTAGCTCACCCATGAGATAAATCAATGGAACAGCTACTCCACATATAATTCCTGAAATACCAAATAAAGTTCTCAGGCCAGCTAACTCGGCTAGTACCCCTCCTATTATAGGTCCAATAAAGTATGCTGTAGACCATGAAGCGGAAAAACTAGAGTATACCTTCCACCTCGAGTCTTCTGGGAAAAATTCAGCAATAATAGATTCAGCTATAGGCCAGTAGAATACCATTGATATACCTAGTAAAAAATTAGCCAAGCCCATCTCCAAATATCTTTGAGAGATTGATAAGAGGATGAAGCCTATTGATGATAGAATTGAACTGAGGACGTATAGTTTCCTCATATCATATCTACTCATGATAAAACCTGTAAGGATTGGTAGGACAGCATATGGGGTTGATCTAATGCTCCCCATGATACCGATTAAGGTATAGCTTGCTCCTAGTTCTTGGAGAAATATAGGGATGAAATAAGCTGGAGCAGATAATCCAAGACCTATTATGAAAGCTGAAGTATGCAGTTTTAATTCAAGTGAAGATATATTTCTCAAGAACCGTCTCTCCGCATCATGAACTCATACATTTTTCTAACTAGTATAATTCACATAGTAAGTATGATAGAAAGCCTGCAACAATTACCGCTGAATAATCAGAGACGAGGTTCCAGTTAATAAATAACCCCATACCCACAAGAAGTATTACAATAAATCTTCTTAGTAATTTTGAAAGATTCATCACATCTCTCCCTGCTCTCTCATCATATAAACTTATATTATATTTTCTTTCTCTCTATATAATCCCCTTAAACCTATGAATGGATTATATATTCTCTCTACACCAATAGTTGTTGAGGGGCCATGCCCAGGATACACTGAGTAATTGTCTGGAAGGCTTAATAGTTTATTTAATGAATTAAGAAGCTGCTCTAAGCTTCCTCCGGGAAAATCATGCCTACCTATAGCTCCAGCGAAGAGTGTATCTCCCGTGAATACTGAATCATCTGTTAAATAGGATACGCTTCCAGGCGTATGACCTGGTGTATGCAAAACTTTAATTTCATTTTCTCCAATAGTAATCTTCTCTCCATCTTTAACATATCCATCTGGACTAGGCGGATTACTACACTCCCTCCCCAGTAGCCTCTTATAAGATTCTGCAGCTTTTTCAAGTATTGGTAGGTCATCTTGATGTATGTAGAATTTGCATTCTAAGTAGTCTTGAAGCTCTCTAATAGCTAATACGTGGTCAAAATGCCCGTGGGTAACATATATTCTTTTTACTTTAACATTATTCTTCTCAATGATTTTGATTATCTTATCCGGGTCATCTCCAGCATCTATCAATATTCCTTCTTTCACAACGTTGTCAAATATGAGATATACATTACTCATTAAAGGACTGACTACGATTCTTTCAATTAATAACATAACCACCACTTCTAAAAATTAGACACCCTCATAGAATATATATCCTACCTATTTACGGATGTACCTCAACATATTGCGAAAACATTACTTTTAAATTCTATAGAGGTACCCTTAATAGAAAATCAGCTCTGAATCACTCAATAATTTGTTATTATACGAGGTTTAAATTTCAAAAGTTTGGTTCTGGATTTGGGATTGTATATGAAGCCTACGGATGTTTTAAAGAATGAGCATGTAGAAATTAAAAAGATGCTATCAGTTTTAAATAAGATTGTTGATAAAGCTGCCTTAGAGCAAGATGTCTCCATAGAAGATTTGGTAGACATATTAGATTTTATCAGGATATTTGCAGATAGATGTCATCATGGAAAAGAAGAAAATATTCTATTTCCCGCCTTGGAGAATGCAGGCATACCACGAAATAGTGGTCCAATAGGTGTTATGTTATTAGAGCATGAAGAAGGCAGGAGATATGTTAAAGCTATGAATAGAGCAGTTGAAGAATATAGGAGTGGTTCTCAAAATGCTCTAGAGGAATTCATTGAAAATGCTAGAAACTACATCTCACTCCTTGAACAACATATCTGGAAGGAAGATACCATACTATTTAATTTAGCTGACCAACATATTCCTATCGAAGATCAAGTAGAGATTGCGGAGAAGTTTAGAAAATTCGAAGAAAAAGAAATAGGAGAAGAACATGAGAAACAACTTAGAACATTGAGAAGACTTATAGAAGCCTACGTGCACGTCTAATGCGAAATGTTCATATAGAGATTTCTGACCATACACTAGATACTACCATTAAAACACCTCTATTATCGCTGCCCACCTCGTACATCTTATAGTAACAGCGAATATACCTCCATAACATGAGCCATCAACATCCATCAGCTCATCGCTCTTGAAACTTTTAGATGATGAACTGGAGAAATTATTCTCCTAATCTAATACACAAATAGTATTACCTAGCTGACTGGGCCAATATTCTAGGCCGAACGATTATGTGTTTCTTAACTTTTCCCTCCTAAGCTTTCTCCCAAGCTTTAACCCACATCTAGGACAGAACCTAGATATCCTTAGGAATGCCTCTCTACATAATGAGCAATACCTATATCCTCTCTATGGTATCTCGAATTCTTCAAGCCTATCAAAGAGTTTAGGAAGGCTAAATCAAGATTTTGGTCCTCTATAACCCCTAATCTATATCACATACCTCTCTACGTATACGTTTCCTTTCCTAAACATAAGCCATAGGTTAATACACCTACATTGTGAGTTCGCTGAACAATATCGACTCTAGGATCCAACCAACCGGGTAGTACTCTTCCTTGAGTTTTTATTACTTTGAGTAAGTTTCTTAATTGCTGCTATCGCTGATGCGTAGTCTTTTATCGACTTAATCTTCCATGCATTTATATTGTTGTAGAATCTCCTTGTCCTCCATTTTAGGTATCCAGAGAACCTCTCAGCAACATTCTCTACACCGAATCTCTGATACTGGTACTTTAGTCCATTATTCCTGCGTAAGTAGATCCAGCGCTAATTCTAAAACACTTAAGATAGAAAGTTTAAGATTCAGGCAGAAAGTGAGAATCAGTGAGCACATAGTGGATTTTCAAATATTAGGTAAGAGTAGCATATTGTTGGACATGATCGAGGACACTGGAAGAAATGCTCAAAGAGTTGGAGAGTCGCAGAATAAGATGCAGAAGATAATAAAACGTGACCATCTCTACTACTGGATACCTGAGGAAGAGGGGCTTTCTGCTAATGGAGATATTTAATAATTGGCGACATATATCTGTTTTCAGCATGAAAGTCCCTGAAACAATTAATACTTATTGTCCAAAATGCCGTAAATATACTGAGCATAAGGTGACTTTATACAAGAAGGGTAAGGATAGAGCTTTAGCCGCAGGTGCACGTAGACATGAGAGAGAACTACATGGATACGGTGGACAGAAGTACCCGCTCCAACGTAAGAAGTCTAAGACTACTCAGAAGCAGACTCTTAAACTTATCTGTAGAGAATGTAACTATGCTATCCATAGAGGGGGTATCAGATTAAAGAAGCTCGAGATAACACGCTAGAATCTTGTTCCAGCTCTGTACAATTCTCTTAGCTTAGCATCTAGAATCTCTAAGCCCTTCTCCAGTATTTCTTCCCTAATATTCAGTGATGGAGATATTACGATAGTCGACTCTCTATCCATCTTGAGTAGCAGCCTATTTCTAAAACATTCTTTTACAAGCTCTCTTCCAAGGATTCTAGATGGTTTACCTTCTTTCACTAGCTCGAACCCTATATACATTCCTCTTCCATTTATTCTGTAGACAAATTCAAGCTCTCTTCTAAGTTCTTCAAGCCTCTTCTTTATCACTCTACCAATTCTTTCAGCCCGTTCAATTAATCCCTCATTTTTCAATATCTCCAAGACTCTTAAAGCTATAGTTATTGTGAGAATGTTTCCTCCAACTTCCGGTTCAATATAATTTGGTTCTAAGTCAAGTAGTCTACTCTTAGACAGAAGAACTCCAATCGGGTATCCCTGAGAGATTTGTGAAGCTAAGATTAGACAATCAGTATCTACATCGTAGTAATCTATGGTAAACCATCTACCCGTCCTAGCGGGGGCAGATATTGATTCATCCATGATCAATAATATCTTATTTTCTCTACAGAACTCTCTAAGATTCTTAAGATATTCTTCAGGAGGGGAGACACCATCACTTCTCAATGGTTGTAGAATTATTGCAGCAGTATTCTCTAGAATACCAAGCGAAAGCATATATTCAAGATAATCTAGGCACTCTATTCTACATTCGCTTCTTTCACGAAGAAGGAAGCATCTTGAACAATCTGGGTAGGGAATTTTTACGAATCCTGGAGCTTCCTCGAATCTCTTCCATCTAGTAGGTATATCTGTTGATATAGATTGAGCTCCAAGAGTTAGACCATGATATGAGCCTGTGAATCCTATTATTAATCTCCTCCCAGTATATAGTCTAGCTATTCTAATGGCAGCTTCTACCGCTTCAGATCTAGAATCAACTATTAATGCTCTCGCATCACCTTTTACAGGGGATATTTTTAAGAGCTCCTCTATAAATTCTACGAAGTCTCTGTTATATGATTTCTGGAAAGTGAAAAGATTCTTCTGCTCTATGAGTCTTGCGATAGCTTCAATAATTTTTGGATGGTTTCCGCCTAATAGTAGGTTTCCCCCTCCAGATGTAAAATCTATGTACTTATTCTCTTTAACATCTATCACTGCTCCTTCACTTACTTGTTTAACAATTAAAGGATATAGAGGCTGAAATGAACGGGAAAAGATTCTACAAGCTTTCTCTAATATTTCTACGGCTTCTTCTGAAAAAAAGTTCATAAATGTTTTATCACTATCTCCAGGCATTTCACTCAATTATTCAGCGTCATCTAACTCTATAACTCTTTAGCTGTTTAGTGAATCTATATTAATAATTATATTAATAATGGGGAACCCTCATCTTTTAAGCTATCTGGATATTAATATTTCAATAAAACTTACATATCTTCTCCTATTCCCATCTAATTCAGCTTCGTCGTATCCTATAGCTATGTTCTTTATCTCTAGATCTGAGTAGAAGCTTTTCTTAAGTAGGAAAGCAACGTCGATGCAGTTAGTAATACTTCTTCCCCGAGCTCTAAGCAGAACCTCCTTCTCACCCCTATTAAATAAGGTTATACATGCTGTAACATATCTCATCTTAGGCTTCTTTCCAACTATAATTATAGCTTTAGCCAAACTCTCAAACCTCTTGAAATAGATCTAGGTTCAGCAAAATAAAATTTTCTATATTAAGACTTGGTCAAACTAAAGATAAAGTAATTAATCCAGAAGTGATTAACGTCAATAATATTGTTACGTAGAAGAGTCTGAGAGACTTGAAAGTTTTTTCTGCTGCTTCCGCTAGGAAGTCATTCGACATTACCTTAACATTTCTGAAAATAGTTGAGAGTCTCGAGACCTCCACCTCCTTGAGATTTAACATAGCTCTCTTTAATGCTTGAACTACTGATGATGATATTACTTCTACAGGTATTACTTCCCCTAGAGGGTGATAGCCTCTACCTCCCAGCTTTATACCGTTAACTATATGGGTATCAGTTGTTAAGACTTCGCAGTAATCTATACCTAGGTCTTTAGCATCCTTAAGTATTCTCTCTCGAATCTCTGGTACGGCATTATTACTATCAAGAACAACAAGAGCCGTAAAATAATTATCATTTTTGAATGTTAAAACTCTTATACCTAGCGGACCTATACCATCTTTTAAACCATAGCCTTCTATCATGTTTTCACTATATCCAGCTAGAATCTGTGAACCCCTCTCAATCGTCGTCTCTGAAGCTATGACCAATGCATTCCTAATATCTCTAAATCCATCTCCATCTAATTCTTTAACATCTTCCGAGAAACTATTATGTGCATCAACTACGATTATATCATCTCTTTTTATTCCATCCATTAATAAGGGAGGTATATCCTCCATACCTTTAGGGTGAAGAGTTAACACTACGAGTGTTGTATCACCAACTGGTATTAGAGAAGCTGTAGCAGAACCATATTTTAAAACCTTCGTTAAGCCAATTCTCCTAGAATAGTTAGAATTACAGTTAATTATTCTATTTGAAATCTCTTCAGCTATGAATTCACAGTCCCTCCTAGATATAATGTTCTTAGAATGATCTGAGAGTCCTCTTGCAATAACTGTCTTCACACCTTTACTTGAGAGCTTCTCTTCAATCAAGTATGGCAGTATACTGCTACCAAAATCTCTGAAGGGTCCAGGGTGAAAAGTTGGTATTATGAATGCTAGCTCTATGTTTCTTCTCCCGACTTCTCTGAAGACAAGACAGTCAATAGTAATGTCAGATCTAGTGTTGAGTTTCTCAGCTAAATTCTCTAAGGAGTCTTTCTTTCCATCAAGAAATATGGCTAGCATTGCTGATAAGAGTTTTATAGGTTTTAATCTATGAATTCTGAAAAAGTAGTTAATAGTAGAAGAGTACAATGTGTGTAGAACATTCCCAATAATTTGCCCAATAAGCATCGGTACTAGAAGATCGTTTAAACTAGGAGTGAAGAATGGGGCAACTAGGAGTGCTGAAACTGCAATAGAATATCCTAGTGAGTGAGATAAATCATCTTCGGTAAGAACTCTAAGTACTAAACCTCTAAGCAAGGCAGCTAAGGCTGTAAAAGATGAGAGTAGAGCAAGACCAATTATTGGAAGCCTAGTAAACAAGTTGAATAGATGAATAATAGTCAATCCGACACTATTGATCATCATCTCTATTACTGTTAAACCATTAAGTCTCCTAAAATTTACTAATCCTCTCCCGACTTTAGAGAAAAGATAATTAATCATAATTATTGAGTAGTAGGATAAGGCGGGTACCCATATTATTGTCCAATCTGCTAATGACGCTAAGATTATTGTAAGAGTAGTGAACGTAACTGTTAACCCTTTTAGGTTTCCTCTACCCGGTAGCCCCTTTATATACGGGTAGAGTGAAGCTAGCTTCGATGTATGGTTTTCTCTTTTCAAATTTTTCATGGATCCATTAATCATGGGGTTTATTAATTGTTCGGTACAACTACTAAATAAAGTATATGCCGGGAAAATATTAAGAGCATCCTAATAGTTAATGAAGTATAGATTGAGTGGCTTGAGAATTCGTGGAGGTAATGGTCTCGCTTTAGAAATTAAAGATTTAAGATTGGTTTTTGATACTAAGCCTATGGGTAGTAGCATCCAATTTATTTCCCATGCTCACCTAGACCATGTTCACAGCTTATCTTTGAAGAATGCCGTAATGAGTGAAGAAACGGCCTCGATCTTGAAAGCTACCGGTAGGAGGGGTGAGTGGGCTATTCTAAAATATGGAGAAAAGCTAAGAGTTGGAGACGGATTAGAGATTTCAATGAAGTCTTCTGGTCATGTTTTAGGCTCAGCTCAATACGTAATTGATGCCGATGGATTAAGAGTAGTCTATACAGGTGATCTTAATACATATGATACTATAGTACATAAAGGCGCAAAACCTATAGACTCTGATATACTTATAATTGAGTCAACATATGGGCTACCATATTATAGATTCCCTAGTAGAGAGAAGATATATGCTGATATCGTTAAATGGATTCTCAAGACTGTATCGTCGGATGAGATACCTGCATTCAAGGTCTACTCACTGGGGAAGAGTCAAGAAATCATACGTATAGTTAATACCTACCTAGACATTCCCGTAGTTGTAAGCAATCCAGTAGCTAGAATATCTGAAAAATACAGAGAATACAGGATATCTCTAGATTACATTCCAATAAGTAAAGTTGAAGGTATAGAAACTTTGAAACAAGGAGAATGCGTATATGTTTCAAGCTTTAAAGAGGAACTGCCTATCAGCCGGAGGACTCGGTGGGCCGTAGCCACAGGATGGGCTTTAAGATATAGGTATCCCAATTACGATACATCTTTCCCACTTAGTGGGCACTCAGACTATTATGGATTGATAAAGTATATCTTGGAGAGTAAACCACAACAAGTTTATACAATCTATGGTTATGCCAGAGAGTTTTCCCAAAATCTTAGAAGTAGAGGGATAAACGCAAGGTCTATCCCTGAAGCATATCAGACTACTCTCTATTAGATCTATCTAGATGACTTATCTGTTAGATTTAACTGGTCGGTTTTTAACAATATAGAAGTGTTTATTAGCGAGCGTTTACTGTTTTCAGATGGTGGCGGGAAAATGAGTGCTAGGAGGAGAAGAAGAGAAGCACCCATGCCTCAATCAGCTGCAGGTCTTCTAAGATTCTTTGAAGAAGAGATTAAAGGTATAAAGATTAGAGCTGAGCTAGTATTGATACTCGCAGCTTTAATGATAGCCATGATTATAGTTGCAAACATACTCTTTTAATATATTTCTTCAATAACTTTCTGAGAGCTTCTATTATAGTTTCTCCATCTCTCTCTAACAATCTTGATGTTCTCCATCTTAGCCATGTATAATACTTCATTGACAGATATGCTATTCTTTCCACAGGTCTGTCTTAGACTTTTAACAATCCAATAATTAGAGAAGAGAGTTGAGCTAAAACTACTGATTAATAAACATGAGCTTCTATCAAAGAGAATTATGACATTGAAACAATGGATTAAAAATGGATACGACTACAAACTGAAGAGTGCTATAAGACTGATGAGAAGCGATAAGAGAGATACCTCAAAGAAGATTATTGAAATACTCCCTGAAAATGTTATTCATAAGGTCGTGTAGAATACTTGGAATAAAAGGTAGAATAAAGTTAACCATTTTACTGAACTCTCTACAACTAGAATCGAATCGTCCTTAGACTCTCTCAAGAAATATCTTAGACTAATAAAACAACAAAAATAAGAGTAGATATTGTAGAGGGGCAAGAGAACATCTTGCACAGATGGCTAACGTAATCTATAGATGCTAGAAGAGATATACTGGGGTTACCTCATGAAAGAATAATCAATATAGCTATTACTATGAAGTCGGAGAAGGAGCTGTAGGTAAAGGTTATAATGCTGACCGCTGAGCAGTAAAAAACTATGAGGTTACAAGATTACGCCCTTCATAATATACTCAGAGAGCACATATGTGACAACGTTTATTATGGCTTTCCTTGTTGGGTGGATTTCGTCATATAGACTGTTAGAAAGAGTAAAGAATGGAAAAGTTAAAGCTTTAGAGGATGCTCAACCTTCTATGCCAATCTTCTATACTCGTCTGACCTATACCAGTAGTCATCCAGATAATCCTACCCCTATATCTTTGAGATTTAACTATTCCTTCAGCTTCCATATTCTTTAAATGTCTTCTTATTGATGAACTACTCCTACCGATTTCCTTAGATATACTCTTAACAGTTAAAGGTCTCGACTTTATTACTTCAAGGATGCTAGACCTCGTATTTACTCCTTTCCTAACATTCTTTATCCTCGCTAAGTATGCTCTTGGGTTAACCTCAGCCATCCATGCTAACATTAATCAATCCTATAGATAATTCTTATCACGATTGGCCATCCTAGATAAACTTTTCTAGCGAAACTTGCCTTCCAGATGCTTCAGTTAATTCTTCTCTTGAAAACATCTTCCTTATGCCTTCTATTGCTATGAGAGCTTGTTCTCTTAAGTACTCGTTCTTGACATATTTTCCAAGAAGTTCTTGCGTAAGTTCAACATACTTTTCTACGGCTCCTCTGAAGACTGTCTGCGTTAATTCAGCCCCACAATTACTGCATCTGCCTTTTATCGGAAGTCTACGATACTTGGACCCACATCTCTTGCATCTAAACTCTTGTGTAAAGAATGCTCTAGCATTTCCTACTATGTCTGGAAGTAGATGGGACTCCATTATCTTCTCTACCATTAAAGTAACATCTACTCCAGCTAATCTTTCAGCAATCTCTATCTGCCCGATAATTTTCCCCAGCATAGATGAATGTTTTTTATAAGCTGACTCTTTTACGGTGGTTACTAGTGAGCTTTGAGGATGGGTAAATCTACATCCAGCAAAAGCTTCAGGTCTTTCTAGGTAATTCCTAATCGTTGGGATAATCCTCGTTATGGTATATACATGTGCACCGTTTTTAGCTTTTCTATAAAATTCTAAAGGGTATCTATCAACTATGTCTAGGTTATGGGCTTGTTCATCAACTTCTTCAGGATAAACTATTGAAGTTATTAAGAGCGGAGAATCCATTCTTCCACCGATTCTATTTGGTAGATATAATCTTGAGAAATTGATTAAAGGATCAAGGAGGAGCATAATACTATCTTCATCTCCATCACAATCTCTCCTCTTTGCAGCATGAAGTACTGGATGAGCAAAACATACAAGTCCATCAATTATTCCTACTACCCTTGCAACTGACCCTGCATATGTATGAGGAGATAAAACTACTACTAGTTCCCCTATTATATCTTCAGGCTTCTCAAAATTATAGTATGGCTCCATTCCTGCAAGCTTCTTAAGCTCATCATCAATAAACTTAGATACTCTAAATAAGTGTTCTGCTGCTTTACGAGGAATGATCATGTCTTGGATCCTCAATTCTAGAATCTGCTCTGGGGAAGTTAGTGGTTCTCCAAATATGTCATGTGTATAGCCTAGTTTTCTGAGCTTATCTACTGATGATCCTATCTGACTTGGTTTAAAATGGGTTAAGGGAGCATTTGTCGCATCGAATCTTATAGTTCCATCCTTGTAAACGTAGAGCTCATGTTTAGCTCTCAGAATACCCTTGGCTAGGTCTTCGGGAGTTTTAGTTAGACTATTTAAACCTTGAACTCCTTTAATCCTTCCTGGCAGAGGATCATTAATCTCTCTAGATACTTCATATAATTTCTCAGCTATATTTATTACATATTTCTCGTAGTAAGCAATGCTCCCTCCACATTTATCGCATACTGGCTCTCCATCATATCTTTTCTCGAAACCACATGATCCACATTCTCCAATTATTTCCGTTGGTGTTCTACACTCAGGACATTTATGATTCCAGGTCTTCCTACCACAACTTGAACATCGTCTCTTAACAAGCTCGATGATAATCTTCTCATTATTATTTAATGCGTTTATTAAGTCTCTAGATGGACCACCGTTCGATCCTATTGGAAATAGAATATTTACAGGTGGGCTCATCTCTCTTTGAGCAGCCTTCTCTGGTCTACCCATTCTAGCACCTATAAATGTTCCAGCCTTATCTTCAATAACTATCCCTGAGAGCTTAGATAAAGCTTCGAGGATATCTTCACCGATTAATTTAGCATTCGTAAATGGTCTAAGCATTACTATGAGAGCTTTAAGCCAATCACTTGAAAGAATTATCTTGTCTAGTTTAACTCTATGTTCAACGAGAATCCTAGTTAGTATCTCCTTTGCTTTCTCAGATCTTGATAGATATACTTCTCCATTTTTATGCATCATATTCTTTATTGAGTTCTTCAACCATTCTCTCAAGACATCTAACTCTTTTAATGTTATATTCTTCCAGAATGGGGTATACCTTGGATGGAGAGGAACACCAATCTTTAGACTAATTATCACTGCTTCTCTGAGGCTGGGTACATTATTAAAAGGGTCTTCGAGCAGAGTCTGAATCTTGTCATAAAGTTCTTTACTAATCTTTTGCGTGTTGTTAACTAACCTGAAACGGATTTCTTCACACCACCATTCTTCACAGAATCCAGGTGGATAGATCTTAACATTATTTTCTATTAAATCACCTACAGAAACCAATACATCTCCTAAGAAGAGTATTCTCTCTATCTTATCTTTAATCCTCTCATACTTTGAATAATTATCTAATCTTGCTACCTCACCATCTCCAGTTAATACTACTGGAGGCTCGATATAGTCTACTGCAGCCACTATCCCTCCTTTGCCCGGGTAATCAAGTTTTAGCTGTGTCCCTGAGACGATATACCAGTTGAGAATCTCCAGTGTCATAGGATGCAACCCTATGGATGCGAGTCCTGTTGAAGATGCTCTACCATACCTGATTCTTAATCCGCCAAATCTATCTGGGAGAGATATTACCGGCCTCCCACCCACTACTTCATCAAAGTATCCTTCATCTTCATTCTTATTTGCATCCATTATCTCTATTACTCTTCTTATCCACTCCCATCCATCTAGACCTATCTTTTCTACAAGTTTTAAAACCTTCTTAGCTCTACCCGCGATCCCATCGTTTATAACTCTGAGTGCTCCTCCTCTCAGATAGTTGGTTTCAATTTTTGGGAGATTACGGAAGGATGATACAAGTATCTTGTCTGTCGGTATTCCTGTAACTTCTACTGGTAGATTCTTCAAGATATATTCTATAACATTATCTGGAACATTGTACTGGAATCTTGAGACCTTCCTCTTATATAGTCTTAGTTCTTCAATGAACCTCATTATCTCCTCGTAGGTAGGCTTGTACCTGTCTAGTCCCACAATCCTTCTAACATAATCTGCTAAAACCACGACTGCTGCTAGCTCCGTTCCTCCGGCAGACCTTATCGGTCCAGCAAAATATACTGCTAGATACCTTGATCCATCCATGTTCTTCTTTATCTTAACGGCTACTACTCCCTCTGTGGGAGCGGCGGTTATACATGGTGGTGTAAGCATTGCTAATGACGTTCTAATAGCTTGAAGTAGGATTTCTCCATCAACTTTTTCTCTTCCACGTTCCTTAATGATTTCTTCTGCAAGCTTCAAGGCTAGCTTTTCTAGAGTAATTTTACCGAATAATCTCCTTATCTTATCTGCCACTCCTTTCGGTCCAACTAAGAGTTCAACCCTCTCAGCGAGGTCTTTTGCAAAGAGTACTTCAATCTGAGGTATCGGAGAAGCTATCCTCCTCCTAGCTTCAATAGCTATCTTTTTTTGATTATTTATCTTCTCCAATAGATTTTCGTAGTATCGGGCTAATTCTCTGGGAACCCCATCTATCATCTACTGAGCTTATCTTATTCTCCAGGTTATTATATCTGATGCTGCCTTGAGTGGTGGGAGACGCAATCCAAGTAAATGTAAGAGGTGGTTAGCTTAGTTTGGCCATATCTTCTATATTCTCATCAAGACATACAAACCTACTCATTTAGGTCCTCGGAATACTAGTGGTATGAAACTCTAGAGAATGTTAACTCTAAGAGGTAGCTTTTATCCACTCTCCTACTAGATCGTATCCTAGTAGTTTCTTTAAAGCTTCACGTCCTTCAGGTGTTACTCTTAAGGGCGTCCATGGAGGATCCCATACAAGATTTACATAGACTTCTTTTGCTTCAGATACTTTTTCCCTAATTGCTGATTCTGTAGATGCTATGACCATTCCAGCTATTGGGCATCCAGGAGCAGTTAAAGTCATCTGTATATTTACTCTACCCTCTTCATCTACATTGATGCCGTATATTAGCCCTAAATCATAAACATTCACAGGAATCTCTGGATCATAAACATTCTTCAAGACCTCTATAACCTTATTTTTTATAGCTTCTCTCTCCGAAATTGTTAAACCCATTCTCTCATCTCAACTCTAACCGTGAATGGACTATGATTTATCTATATCTAACCTACTCCACAATTATATCTTAGATCACTAGAACACTTGGCTTGACCTCTGCACTGGCTCATATTAATTTCTACTACAGAATCTTCTCAAAAAAGGTTGCAAGAGTTTTACCATAATACTAATTTACAGACTATGAATCAATTATAGACGCCAAGCACAGTCTTCTATAGCGGTAAGGATTTTTTATGAAATTTCTAGAACTCTCTGACTTTACCATAGCTTTTTGATGTCCACAATTTCTCTTGCTAATTTCCTGTAGAACTCACGACTTTTAATAAATTGCTCCCCTTTCATATTCATTAATCTTTTAGGCTCTTCTTCTGGATCTAACATCTCCTCTGGATTGTTTACAGAAAGACTTGCAAGATCCCATGATTCTATACTTCTCTTAATAGTAATAATATGTAATCTTGATCCTCGCTTCTCTAGCTGTTTAGCCTTATCCGTTAACTTATGTATGACGGTAACTCTATTTTTACCTTTCCTATGAAGATCTTTGAGTACAATAGCTCTATTAAGTTCTCTCTGTAAGGCTGCTAGGATACAGCCAGCTTTTTCTGGTCTATTCCCTTTCATTAAATGTAGTCAACATGCAGCTTGGAGTCTCTCTGCAATTCGTTCAACAAAACCTATATCAGCTGAGCCTTCAACTACTACTAAAAATGGGGTTCCGCCTAATAATCCAGAATACCATGCCTCTCCTAATGTACCATCTTCCTCTAAAAACAGCTTCACACGGTTCATCCTCTCAGTATTGGATAACATCTCCACTTTAGTTTCTAGGTCCTCTTTTTCTACTAGGAAGACTTCTGGTTTAGCATGATCTAATAGATAGGGTGAGTGCGTCGTTAAAATAACTTGAGATAGAGAATTTCTAACTAAGTCCATCAGGGTCTCGAGTAGGTAATGACGTATACAGTTCTTCTAAAACCACCATATATAGAATTGATCATCGCAAGAATTGCTAGAGTACCATCAGAGATATTATAAGGCTTTAAAGGTTCATCCAAACCGTTTATTTAATCTTTATCTCAACATCAGTCCCCTCAATATGTGAGATAATACCATTAACCTCTGGGACCATACCGTGCAAAGTTTCTTCAATATGTTTGAAATCTTTCCATCTCCCTGTATGCAGATAAAGTAAGTAGCGAGCCAAATTTTCCTCTTGATATTTCAGTAAAGGTTTTTCATTAACAGGATTTTCAAGACGAAGAACAATAGGGCTGAACGGACGGGCGGAGATATTTTTAAATAAGTTCATCTGTCCAGCTACTAGTTAGGAAACTTTTACGATTTTGCTTTCCCACTTGTGTTTAATCCTATGAAGACGTTTGTCTTCCTTGATTCTATGTCAACATTCTTAGGGCTTAAAAGTTTTCAACATGAAGTTTTGTAAACATGTTCTTACACAGACCCTTACGTTAAATCTTCTTATCCTTCACGTTATTAAAATTTTATTATTCAACATAATTTCCTGTCAGAAATTAAAGGTTAGAAATCAGGACATTAGACGGGGAATCTAGAGTTCAAGTGATGCTGTGTCAATGTGTTCAGAGAGTGGTTCTTTTATGATTATTCCTTCTTCTGGTCTTATCTCAAAGGTGTATATTGATGAGTCAGCCATAGACCAACGCATCTTTCTTACATAGATTGTCTT
>CAZKRR010000008.1:0-24810 GCA_964555135.1 uncultured Nitrososphaeria archaeon | reverse complement strand
TACAGTCTTAGTCTCTGTTACAGTAGTTGCGGCAGGTGCAACGCTACTACCTGCATAATACCCAGCAGCACCAGCCAAAACACCAGCAGCTACGACACCGACAGCAACTTTACCAGCTGTTGAGAGCGCTTTTCTTCTAGAAATTTTCCTCTTAGAATTCATACCGTTTAATGTTTATAGGATGCTTATAAAGCTATCTAATATTCAATATAGAGTTTTCACATAAAACCTATGAACTAATATGTAAAACTGGTCAAACTGATAGTAAGTTACGTTAATTATTTAGGATTTTTTAATTCATAGTTTAGATGTTTATGGAGACTATCATACTAGGTCATTGTATACTGAATGTTAATTCAAGAGCTCCTGGGATTGCTCGGTGGAGGAATGTCGTTAAACCTGTATGGGATATCGTGAAGTCGAAGCAGGTAAGCTTTCTCCAGCTTCCATGCCCCGAAGCCGTCTATCTTGGTCTAAGGAGGTGGTGGTTTGTTAAAGAACAGTACGATAATTCTTTGTTTAGAGAATTATGTAGGAAAATTGCTGTCGGATTCTCTGAAATCTTAGAAGAGAACAATGTAAGAAAGTTTAAGTTAGTTGGCCTTGGAATAAGTCCAAGCTGTGGATATAGAGAGACACAGAGCGACTCTTCTTGGGGTGGAAGACCCAGAGAGGTAGATGTAAAAAGTAATTTAAAGCCCGAGCCTGGAGTATTTATAGAGGTTCTAGATGAGACCTTCAGAAAGTATAATTTCGATTATGAGATATACGACCTTCCACCCAGCGTCATTTATCCTGAAGAAAGAACTGGAAGCAGAATGTATCCAAAAGATTTTGAGAGTTGCATAAGAGAAATATGTAGTTTCCTAGGATATGATTGTGAGCAACTTCCTCTAAATGAATATGAAAAACTAGTAGATTTAGATAGTAGGGGAGGTATGATTTTGGTAGCCCCAGCTGAGATTGTCACCAAGAATAGGAGTTTAATAGAGAGATACGTTGGAGAAGGCTATGGGTTGATATTAATCCCAACCTCAGAGAAATTGAATATTGAGAAAGAAGTAATCGCAGATATATATGTAAGACAGATTGAAAACCATCTAAATGTAGGACATAAAATATTATTGATGAGGCCTGAGCTATCGTCAAATCTATTTAGGAAAACCTTAGAGTTCTTGAAGAAGAAGGGTTTACTAGAAAGAATTACGATAGTTTAACATATGTATTTAGGATGTTCTTCTCGCTATCTGTGTTTTGATAGATGTTAAAAAAAGTATTGAGGTGTTTACGTTATTTCTCGTTAGCAAAAGCTACTATTCTTGCGAATGCTGATTCTCCTTCTTGGAATTTGAATGGAAATGCACCAATTATACATCTTCTATTGACTACTTTGCTTATCTCTCCACCTAGGTTTTCTGCATGTAGTATCATGTGTGGGAAGAGTTTTAAATGCATTAATTGATAGTTTTCAGGCCATGGCATTAATTCATCTATCTTCTTTCCCCACTTCTTCTCTGCTTCTGCGACTAGGTCTGGTCTAGCTCTTCTAATCACCGTGTTAAGTGGATGATCGGCAGACATTGCGTCTACACCAATCCATTTTATCTTCATATCAATACACCATTTAGCAAAGCTTATATCTGGTCCAGGATGCTTAACCATGTATCTTACTTCATCTGGCTCTGTTCCGCACCATGCATATTTATGATATCCTGTATGAATTATCAGTATGTCTCCTTTCTTTATTTCTACTCCTCCCTCCTTCGATGCTTTCTCAATTGTGTTCGAGGTATAGATGTCATAATCGCCTACATATGGTGAGATATCTACTATGGCGCCTTCACCTACTAGATAGTCTTCTAAAGGTAAACTTGCAACATCTCTTCCCCCTGTAACAAAATGCATTTGACTGTCGAAATGGGTTCCGAAGTGTAGAGATGTTTCGATGTATTGAGCGTTTACACCGTGTTCTCCCAAAGTCTTTATCCAGTAGACCTTCATTGGAGGATACCACATGAAAGGTGGCTGCTTCCAACTTGTCGGCTGAGACAGATCATATATTTTTACATTACTCCAATTAACGATTTTACTCCAATCCATAACCATGTTAAGTCAAACAAGAAAATTCCTAGCGAAAATATAAGCATTCATTATCCACTAAACTGATAGTATCACTTATCGAGACTACTTGACCGCTTCTCTTCTCTATTATCGGCACCTCGACGTTGGTATCAGCTGGTCCAACCATCGTCCTCTTAACGTTGTCGAATATGCCTATAGCAACTAAGCGGACTTTAGCTGAGCCACGCCGTATTGTTGAGTTAGAGAAAAATAAGCCTGGGAAGCATAGTTCACCATCAATTACATTATTATAACCTACTTTTAATGAACCAAGATTTACAGGCTTACTCATATCTTAGATGTATGATTATGCATGCTACGTTTATGAATGCTTTGTATATCATTGTCGGCTTTTCGTATCTTATGATAATCCCTCTAAACAATTTCAGACATTCATAGAAATCTTTCAACAGTAGACTTCTTCTTGTATAACTCGACTTTGTATGGTTTAGGCTTCCCTCCATTTTTAGGATTCAGACATATCCATCCACCTATAGCAGGTTATGAGGACGTATAAGATTCCTTTTAGATGCGTCAGGCCTACCAATCCTAGCCTTGGGAGGCGGTAAAGACCTAGATGATATAATACAACCGACAAGTTTAGATGGATCTAAAAGGAATCTTATACGTCGATGATATAATACAAACACATATATTGTCGGTTATGGTGATCTCTCTATATGAAGTTTGAAGGAAAACTAGCCGTCCAATCTAAGATAGATGAGGTTTGGAACTTCATATCTAATCCTGAAAAAGTAATTCAATGTATTCCTGGAATAGAGGAATATTCTGTTGATGAAGATAAAAGAGTAACGGCTAAAGTAAAAGTAAGTATAGGTTTCATTAAGGGGGTCTTCCATGCCTCAAGCAGGGTGCTAGAAGAAGACCCTCAAAGATATATTGCAAAATTAAATCTTACAGGATCTGGGGCAGGCAGCGGATTTAATGGAACAGTAGAGATAAAACTGACAAGTTTAGATGGATCTACACAGATAGCTTGGCTAGCCGATGTAAATGTTAGTGGCCCGCTCGGTAGTTTAGCTAAACCTATGCTGGAAGGTTACGTGAGAAGAATCGTAGAACAACTTTTTGATTGTGTAAAACAGAGATTAGCTTAAACAATCTTATGAGAATATTGTTAAAAAATATTAACTAGTGGAACAATAGTAATGTAAGTTGGTGAGATAAGATGTCTTTTAAGTATGTAGGTAAGCCTATCCCACCACAAGATGGGTTTCTCAAAGTAACTGGAACAGCTACATACACATTTGACCTAGAGCTTCCTGGAATGCTTTACGCTAAGCTTGTGACGAGCACAGTCCCCCATGCTAGAATAAAGAAGATTGACGTGAGTAGAGCTCTAGAAGTTCCTGGAGTTGTTAGAGTTGTCACAGGTAAAGAATATCCCTATAGAGTGGGAATGTACGCAGGGGATAGAGACTTACTTGCTATAGACAAGGTTAACTGGGTTGGGCATCCTGTTGCAGCAGTCATTGCAGAGACGCTTGAGGCAGCAGAGAAAGCAATAGACCTAGTTGACGTAGAGTATGAAGAACTGCCAGCTATATTTGATCCTCTAGAAGCGTTGAGACCGGGTGCACTCTTAATCCATGAAAAGATGGAAGAATACAGGCATTCACCAGCCTTTAAGCCTATACCTGGAACAAACATTGCAAATAAATTTACATTGGTTAGAGGGGACGTAGAGAAAGGATTCAGAGAATCAGATGTAATACTAGATGAAGAATTCCATATATCTCATGTAAGCCATTGCTATATGGAAGTTCAGAATGTTATAGCCCATTATCATCTAGATGGAACAGTAGAAATCTGGACAAGCTGGCAGAACGTAGCACCTATAAGGCAGATTATGGCCCTCTCACTCGGGATACCCCATAACAAGATAATTGTTAGGATACCCTACGTAGGAGGCGGCTTCGGAGGAAAAGCAGGGCTAGGATGGGAAGCTTTAGTCGCTATTCTATCAAAAGCAGCTGGATATCGTCCTGTTAAACTCGTGCTTTCAAGGAAGGAACAATTTTCTACAGCAGCCGTGAGAGAAGGATTCCATGCATTCGCTAAAGCAGGATTTAAGAAAGATGGAAGGTTTAACGCATATAGTGTTAGATTTATACTAGATGCTGGAGCTTATGCAGACTATACAGTTAATGTTGGAAGAGCGGTGGGATACTCAGCAGATGGTTGTTATGAGATCCCAAACATAAATGTAGAGTCTTTAACAGTATATACTAACAAGATCCCTACAACAGCTCTAAGAGGCTTCGGATATCCTGAGAGCCACTGGGTTCTTGAACAGATAATGGATAGAGCAGCTAAGAAACTAGGAATCGATCCATCAGAGATAAGAAGAATTAATTTAGTGAAGCCTGGGCACTCATATACCTGTACTGGAGAAAGGCTTAGAGGAGATGCTGGTGACCCTCAAAAAGTATTGAAAACTTTAGTAGATGAGATTGGCTGGGGTAAGACATCTGAGAATCCTCCTGAACCATGGAAAGTTAGAGCTAAAGGTTTATCATTGTTTGTTAAAGGTCCTGCGCAACCTCCAAACGCTGCAGCTTCAGCTATACTAAAGTTTAATGAAGATGCAAGCGTTGATTTACTGATAGCTACTGGCAATTTTGGACAGGGAACCGTGACAGCTTTGATGCAGATAGTTGCAGAAGAATTTGGTTTACCTCTTGAAAAAATCAGAGTTGACTATATTAGGGATACTCATAAATCAGCCTATACTTGGCAGACGGTTGGAAGTAGAGGATTATTTACAGATGGAATAGCGATTTTAAAAGCTATAGAAGATGCTAAGAGACAGATCTTTAGAGTTGCATCTGAAGTCTTAAGATGCCCGGAAGATCATCTAGAGTTAGCTGATGGAGAAGTAAGAGTTAAAGGTAAACCGTGGGAGAAAATACCATTGCAGGATATAGTAATGGGTTACACCTATCCTAACGGTAACTCTATCGGCGGACCCATAATAGGTAGAGGAGTATTCATGTCGACTCATACTACTTATCTGGACCCAGATACAGGTCAAGGGAACCCTACGATCTTCCATACATTTGGGGGAACCGCTGTAGAATTAGAACTCGATCTCCTCACTGGAGAAATAACTATCCTTAAAGCTGTTCAAGTTCTTGATCTAGGTAAAGTTATAAACCCGCTTCTTGTAAAGCAGCAGACCCATGGAGGATTAATTATGGGGACAGGTATCGCATTATATGAAGAGATAAAATTTGATGAGAGGGGATGGGTGGTCAACCCGAACTTTACTAGCTATTACTTAGCGAGGATCAAAGATATACCTAGAGAGGTTGTCGGCAAGTATATTGAGACACCTCAACTGGATGGCCCGTATGGTGCTAGAGGGATAGGCGAACTCACAATGATCGGTGTTGCACCAGCTATAGCTAATGCCATCTATAATGCTGTAGGTGTAAAATTGAATAGATTACCAATGAATCCAGAATATGTTTGGAAGACGATTAGAGAGCAGAGACCAGATCTGATAGAGGAGGCATGGAAAAAGTTCTCTAAATATGAGAAAATTGTGGAGGTGGCTCTATGAGCTTCGGAGCTCCATACCTAACTCTCCCAGAATTTACATACCATAAGCCGAAGAGCCTAAAAGAGGCTCTTGAGCTCTTAAACGAGTTTAGAGATGAAGCTAAAGTAATGGCTGGAGGAGTAGGATTAATTGCATTCATGAAAGAAAGGCTGATGATGCCAAACCATATAATAGATATAAAAGATATTCCTGAGCTGAGAAGCATAGAATACAAGAAAGGTGAAGGCTTGAAGATAGGTGCAACAGTAACTATGTCAGAGCTAGAGAAACATGGTATTGTTAGAGAAAAGTATGTGGCTCTACACCAAGCAATCAAGATAGCTGCAGACCCTATTATTAGAAATCGTGCCACCTTGGTTGGAAATATATGTGAAGCCCTACCATGGGTTGATGGCCCCATCCCATTGATATCATTTAACGCAGAATTAGAAATAATGAGCGTTGATAATGTTAGACGCATGCCTATCTCTGAATTCATTAAGGGACCAGTAGAGATTAGTCTAGAGCCTAACGAGGTGGTTACTTCTATATATTTACCAGACCCGCCTCCTGAAGCTAAGAGCTTATTCATGAAGTTTAGTACGGGGTCGGAATTTGCTATAGCAACAGTAGCTGCCTATGTTTTAGATAGCGAGAAGCCAAGAGATGTCCGGCTAGTATATGGTGGAGTTTCGACAAAGCCTGCTAGAGCTTATGAAGCAGAGAAAATAATACTTTCTAGCAAGAACATCACTGAAGCTATAGTCTTAGCTGCTGAAAAAGCTTCTAAGGAAATCGACGTTGTATCTGATGTGCTAGCTTCTGAAGATTATCGTAGACACCTAGTGAGGTTGCTAACAATTAATGTTTTGAGGGAGATCTTCGAGGTGACCTAGCTATGGGGCGATGGATTACCCTAACCGTGAATGGGTCTAGGAGAAGCGTCGAGGTTAAAGATAATGAAATTCTACTAGACGTCCTGAGAGATAAACTAAAAGTGAAGAGTGTGAAAGCAGCTTGCTGGCGTGGAGAATGCGGTCTCTGCACTATACTCTTGAATGGAGAATTAGTTAAGTCTTGTCTTGTTCTTGCTGTTGAGGTTGATGGTTCAGAGATATTGACTGTTGAAGGTCTCGCTAGAGATGGTGAACTAGCACCTATACAGAGAGCATTCATAGAACATGGAGCACTACAATGCGGATTCTGCACACCAGCCTTTGTCATCGCCTCTCATAAACTCTTGGAAGAAAATCCATCACCATCAGAGGATGAAATCAAAGAAAGCTTGAGAGGCTTAGTATGTAGATGTGGAACATACTATGAAATAATTGAAGCAGTAAAAGATGCGTCCAAACACTATCAAGTAAGAAAGAAGGTTTAGAAGATCTTTTCTAATGCATCTTGTAACCTTTTTTCGAGTTTTGGCGGAGGCTGCCATCTAACATGTATTACTTCAACGTCTTGAGCTTTAAATGAGTCATAGAAGATTTCCAACCCAATATTTAATACTTTAAGCTTTGATGAGAAAAGCTTCTTCACTGGCTCACTCAACTTATATCACCTCTATTTTTCTAGAAACATTTTATATACTTTTTTAATTTTCTCAGGAGCTGTCTTTCCCCGTTTAACTAGTAATGCTGATGCAAAGGCCATCAAAGCATTCGATGGAAATGTTACTACGCCCATCTTCTTTAGTTTCTCTTCTTGTTTGAGAGCATTCTGAGGATCTGACTCAGTTCCACATACGTGGGCCATGAATACTATCCGTCTACCATTCTCTGCTGCAATCTTGCTTGCTTCAAGTATAGAGCTGGCCATCGCTTCTACTGGGTCGGGGTTAGAACCGTATCCAAGCATGAAATCCATAGTTATTACTGCAACTTCAGGGTCTCTAGCTTCTTCAACTACTCTCAGCTTCCTAATCGTAGGATCAATCATTGGATGAGCTCTTCCAGCCGTGAATTCTTCTTCACCCAGGTCTACTACAGTATGCTTATAGCTTTTGAATGAGTCTGCAAGCTTATACTTGGGGTCTAGTGGAGCATTACTGTAGACATCTTTTAATAGCTCATGGTATATCAATAATGATTCATACATTAATGTTCCTCCTGTATACAATGCTCTAATATATTTCTGTTCTGGCCTCAAGCTCCTTGACAGGTCTTTTACTTGCCTCTTTATTTCAGAGAGCTTCATCGAGGTCTTTGCCTCTGCCTCTTTATACGTTTCCGCACTGACTATACTAGCAGCTCTTAGTACAGCGGAATGTAGACTCCTACATGAATATACTCTCTTAACGAGCTTCCTGGGAACTTTATAGGTTTGACTACCGAGAAAGCACAAGATAAATTTCTTCTTTGATTCTTCTATAACTTTAATTATCTTTTTTACTACAGGTGGGTCAGGCGGTTTTGAGACAACCATTATCAACTCTGTTTCTTCATCATTCTCTAAAGCTTTGATGCAATCTACCGCCATTATTCCCCCAATTCTTTCTTTTACATCATTCCCGCCTATTCCAAGTCCTTGGGAGATACCTAGCCCAACCTTATCTAAGAGGACGCTGACTTCTTGTAGGCCGGTGCCAGCTGCTGCAACAATTCCTATATTGCCTCTCCTAATAGAATTTGCAAAAGCAACTGCTTTCCCATTTATTATTGATGTCCCAGCTCCCGGTCCTAGTACTAGCAATCCCTTACTACTTGCAATCTTCTTTAATTCTAATTCATGTTCTATTGGGACGTGGTCGCTGAATATATGTAGATTTATTCCCTTCTCCAGTAATCTAATAGCTACGTCTCTTACATATTCTCCCGGTATAGAGATTAACGCTAAGTTGATGTCTGGGTTAGACTCTACAGCTGAATCTATACTATGGAATATTCTTTCAGTAATAGTAGGGGCTGCTGAAACAGAAGTTCTAGTTAACATGTTTTCTATGGAGGCTAGAGAACTGTTAAGTTGTTCCTCGGTTTCTACTTTGATGGCAATTACTAGGTCGTTCTTAGTAGCTCTAGACCCCTCCTCTGTTAGCAAGCCTAATCTTTCAAGTATCTCTTTATTCGTCTCAGTACCCATAACCAATGCTACGTCAATCACGCCTGGAAGTTTCTTAGCTTCTTCAGATAACTGCATAAGCTGTATAGAATCTCTAAAGTAATTCTCCTTAACTATGTTTCTAGCTATAACCAAGCCTCTTCAGAGTCTTACTATCAGTTGCTACAAATAAAGATTTCTTTTGAACGTTGCTGGTTAGAATATGTTGATTGTTGGAGAATATTTGAGAGCATGTGCCTGGATAAGCCTATCCCCCTCCAACGATTTCTAGTATATCAATGACGTCGATGTAGACTTCGTCTTCTTCTTTTAAAGGCGTATCCAATCCTTTCAGGAGTTTAATACTGTGCCCATTTACCATTATTACAAGATTATCTCTTAATCTTCCCTGCGGATAGACTGTATCTCTAAATTTTTCTCCAAACCTACTAGTTAGCATATCTAGCAACTCTCTAACGGTCCCAGGAGGTCTTTCAAGATATATCTCCCCGGATCCCGTTAATGTTTTTAACCTAGAATACATCTTAACCTTAACAGGCATCTCAAATAGATGGTAGTCTCTGCAATTAATAAAAATTCTCTACATACCTCATGATATTAGAGAGGAAGCCTCTACCTCCAAGATATTCTAGAATGCATGCTAACCCGGTGATAAATCCCAGTGAAATATCAAGACCAGAAATGTGGCCTCTCTTAATGATATTTATTAAAGTGTCAATTGCCATATTTTCATCCCCCTCCATTAAGGCGGACAAAAAGTTCTCTATCACTCCATCATAAATTCCTAACTGCATATACTTCAAGTACATTGCACTAACCCAGGCTGTAGAATTTAAGAGAAGCTCCTCATCCAACCTTATCTTACGTATAGACAGTAATTTATTGAATGAATTTATAGTTACGATAAATCCTAGGAGAAAATCATCTCCTGAGGGGGTAAAGCCTTCGCCGACTCCTAATAAAATCCTATATTTTTCCGGGTCACGTATAACATCTGTCTGTCTTCTCGAGAATGGATAAACGACTTCATCTACGAATTTCTTGAATTCTAGGGTTTTAAATAAGGGGATCTTCATAGGTGTACAAGAATAAAGTATGAAGATGGCTTTCAACGATTTATCAAATACTTTCTTTGCCGCTTTTAAACTTTCTATGTCTGGGTCAGGCAAATTTCTTGGTTTATAGGTTTCTGGGCTGTCAATATTGATTACCAAGTTGCTAATTTTTATAGTATTTTTACTGGTATAGGCTTCCCCGCCTATTCTCAGTATCTTATTGAATGGTTTTTCCTGTTTATCTGACGATAGAATTATACTGATTGGAGAAGGATAGTTCCTTCTAGTAACTACAACCATGTCGTTTCCATAGTTTAAATAGAATGTATTCTCGAATATGTATTGAACTATTGCTCTTTTTCCCTTCTTTATGACTTTATTAGCGAACCATCCTATCGAGTATGCTGTATAATTATATTCCATATTCTTCTACGTAGGCTTCGAAAGCCTTCTTGAATACTTCGAAGGGGAATGATACTAATCCAGCTCCTATCTGGCCTACTCCAGGCTGTTTATGAGCTATCCCAGTATTTATTGTTGGTACAATCCCTGTCTTTACGATCTTCCTAATATCTACTCCGGTAGGTGTTCCTTGGAAATTAAGGTATGGTATTAGGAAGTATCTATGCTTCGTGTAGGTTACTTCATACATTTTATTGGTGATCTCGAAAGCTAGTTGGACGCTTCCTCCAACCCATGAAACTATCGCAGGCGCAGCTGCCATTGCGAATCCACCGAATCCAGCTGTTTCAGTTATAGAGCTATCGCCTAGATCAGGATTTGCATCTGCCTCACTATATCCGGGGAACCATACGCCCCTAGGAGTAGGTGCTTGAGCTGTAAACCATCTATCTCCTAGCCCGCTTACTCTTATGCCTGTTTCAGTACCGTTTCTAGTCATTACTGTTACTATTGTACTATATTTTATGTTGTGAGCTGCCAGGGTCATAGCTTTACCAGCGGCCATGCATAGGTTAAGCATTGTAAAATTGTTATTCGCTAAGAATAGATATACTTGTTTTATTGTTTCTTTATCGAAACCAGTCTCGATAATGCTTGGACTCAATTCTTTCATTAGTAAGCTCGTAGCAGCGATATGTCTATTATGGCATTCATCCCCCATCTGGAGAGCTTGTGCAATTATAGTTTTTATAGGTATGCCATCCCTCTCTCTTCTAACGATGTCTATAGCTGCTTTCAAGACTGGACCAGCAACTTCTTCCATCCACTTCAATCTATCTATGACTTCCTTACTATATGCACCGTACCTCAATACTTTACCGATTCCTTCATTCATATTAGAGTAAGCTCTATTTCCATACCTCTTATCATAAATTTCGTAAACTGGCATACTGGGAGAGATTATCCCAGCCATGGGTCCTACAGAATTATGTTCATGTGCAGGTTCTAATACTACCTGACCAGACTTCACTAATTCTTCAGCTTCTTCAACCGAGTCTGCCCACCCCTCATATAGTATTGCACCTATTATAGCTCCCCTCATTGGTCCACTCGCATTCTCATATGAGAGAGGTGGACCAGCATGCAGTAGCATGTAATCACGTAAACCTGGGATCTTTTCTCTCGCAGGTCCCATATCAACCCATATGGGGTCTGCTTCCATCATCTTTTCCACAGCTTCACTATTAGCTCTCTCAATCTCATCTTTAATGGATGACAAACCAGATCAGATAATGTGATTAATATGTATTTAAAAAACTTTAATTCCATGCATCTTACACAGGGATCGCTGTCTTAGATTTTGACTTAACAATGATTTTTTCTCTTCATTCTTAAGCGAAAAATTATTCTAAAGCTAATTTTTATAATATCTATTTGAGGTGGAGCGTATCTTATCAGCAGTTATTCTTAAACGTAGGGAAAGAGACTCTGTGAAACTTTTGAGAGAAGAATTAAAGAAGCCGGGGATAATGATGGTGCCAGGAGTCTTTAATGCTTTAACTGCGATGCTAGCTGAGAAGATGGGGTTTAGGGCTGTCTATGTTTCAGGAGCTGCGGTTACTGCTTCTTTAGGGTTGCCTGACTTAGGGATCATAACTCTAGATGAAATGGTTAAGATTGTAAGCTATATATGTGATTCTGTAGACATTCCGGTTATAGTTGATATTGATACTGGGTATGGGGAGGCTCTCAACGTGGTTAGAGCTGTTAGAGAATTTGAGAAGATAGGTGCAGCAGCAGTCCAGATAGAAGACCAAGTACTACCGAAGAAGTGCGGTCACCTTTCTGGGAAGCAGCTCACCCACCCGTATGAGATGGCTAGGAAGATTAAGGCTGCGGCTGAAGCTAGAAGCAACCCTGACTTTGTTATCATAGCTAGGACTGATGCAAGAAGTGTAACAGGTTTAGAGGATGCGATTAGGAGAGCGGAGATGTATCTGGAAGCAGGTGCTGACGTTATATTCCCAGAAGCATTAGAATCTGAAGAAGAATTCGCTGAATTTGCATCGAGAATCAAAGCTCCTCTACTCGCAAATATGACTGAGTTCGGTAAGTCTCCATTAATAGAAGCCAGCAAGCTTGAGAGCATGGGGTACAAGCTCGTAATATACCCTGTAACATTGCTTAGAGTAGCCATGTACTCTATGAAGAAAGCTTTATCCCTACTGAGGGAGAAGGGGGGCCAGAGAGAGCTTGTTCCAGAAATGTTTACACGTAAAGAACTCTACGAATTAATCGGATACCATGAGTATGAGGAATTCGACAATAAAATATTTAAAGAGTTAAAGAAGTAAATTAAAACGTGAACTGGGTTGGATAGGTTAACTACTATTCTTTCAGAGTATACTTCGGAAATAGATTACAGTAAGATTACAGGTGAAACGATACATGAAGTAAAAAGAAGAATTATAGACAGCTTAGCTGTAGCTTTCGCTGCATACAATTCTGAGCCAGTGGTAAAGAGTAGGCGTGCTGCATCTCAATACGCTACCCAGAGGGGTGGACGGATAATCGGTACAAGATACATCGTTCCACCTGACTGGGCATCTTTCATAAATGGGATAATGATAAGATACCATGATTACAATGATACATATCTCTCCAAGGAGCCTCTCCACCCAAGCGATATGATTGCAGCTGCACTAGGACTCGGAGATGCGTTAAACTCTAGCGGGAAGGACATCATTACATCTATAGCTATAGGATACGAAGCCGCTGTAACTCTCTGTGATTGTGGAAGCTTAAGGAGGAGAGGATGGGATCATGTAAACTTTCTGGGAATAGGAAGCACTGTTCTCTCATGTAAGCTTCTCAGGCTTGATAAAGAGAAGATACATCATGCTCTATCAATCTATGCTGTACCCCATGCATCTATGAGGCAGACTAGAGTGGGTGAATTAAGTATGTGGAAGGGGGCTGCAGCTGCAAACTCTACTAGAAATGCCGTCTTTTCATCCATTCTAGCTATGGAGGGATTTACAGGTCCTTTCAAACCTTTTGAAGGAGAGATGGGATTTATTAAGCAGCTACTCCATGGAGAATTTGACTTTAACCCGCTCCAATCATTGTCTGAGAAGAAGCAGCCTAGACGTATTTTAGATACTTACATCAAGTCTTACCCAGTAGAGTATCATGCACAGACCGCAGTAGATGCGGTCCTCAAACTGAGAGAGCAGGTAGATATTAATAAGATAGAGAAGATTATAGTAGAGACGCATCAACCAGCATACGATATTATTGGACCGAAAGACCCTGAAAAATGGGATCCACATACAAAAGAAACAGCAGATCACTCTCTTATGTGGATAGTTGCGGCTTCCTTGGTTTGGGGTCGGATAAAAATTGAACACTATAATGATATAAGAAACCCAGCGGTGTTGTCTTTAATGAAGAAGATGGAAGTTAAAGTGGATCCAGAGCTAGATAGAATGTATCCTAAAGCATTCCCGAACAGAATTATTCTGATAATGAATGATGGAAGAAAGTTTGAAGAACAAGTAGATTATGCAAAAGGACATCCGAAAAATCCATTAACAGATAAAGAATTAGAAGGTAAATTTAATGAATTATCTGAAAACGTTCTCCCAGCTGATCAGAGGGGTAGGCTCCTAGATAAACTATGGAGCATTGAGAAATATACGATATCCGATATTATTGAGGATGCCGCAGTCTAAGCCGGCTAGTTAACTTTGATTGTCAAGCTATAAAGAAAAATAGTGAGGAGATTATATCGTGCTAGCGATTTTCTATTGGTATGTATTCTCTCTCTATCTCTCCATCATAGTATAGTCTTGGTCTGAGAATCCTGTTTTCTGTTACATATTCTACAACGTGAGCTGACCAACCTACCGTTCTTGCAGCTGCAAAAACCGCGCAGTAGAGGTCTACTGGGATCCCCATAGCATAATAGACTATACCGCTCCAGAAATCACAGTTTGTGCAGATGTTCCTAGTTTCACAGAGTTGCTTCATTACGTATTCTTCCAGGCGGTCTGCAATCTGATAGTATGTTTTTAATCTGCCTCCATATCTCTCAGCGAATTCTCTCGCGTATTCTCTGAATATTTTTGCTCTTGGGTCGTATGTTTTGTAGACTCTATGACCTGCACCCATAACTCTCTTCTTACCAGTTAAGATATACTCCTGGTACCACTTATCTACATTCTCAGGTCTACCTATCTCATCGAACTGCCTCATAGCCTCTACATTCGCATATCCATGTAGTGGTCCTCTAAGAGCACCGATAGCACCAACAATAGCACTATAATAATCACTCAAGGTTGAAGCAATAACAACAGCAGTAAAAGCAGAAGCATTCATCTCATGCTCAGCATACAATATAAATGAAACATCCATAGCTTTCGCTAAGATTTGCTCCGGCTTTTCTCCATGCATCATGTAGAGGAAGTTTTCAGCATGGTTCAACCTTGGGTCAGGGCAGACTATTTCTTTTCCATCCCTGATTCTATACCAGTATGCGATAATGGTGGGCATCTTAGAAATCAGTCTAATTGTTTTCCTCATCACACCTTCTAGACTCATATCATGTCTTCCAGGGTCTAGGTTTCCAAGGTATGAGACAGCAGTTCTAAGCATCTCCATAGGCTCGATATCTCTAGGGGTCTTTGCTAATAACTCAACAACCTCTCTTGGAATATCTCTTTCTTCTCTCATCCACCCACTAAAATCGTTTAGCTCCCTCCTTGTAGGCAGCTTTCCATAAAGTATTAAGTATACTGTTTCTTCGTACGTACTATTTTTTGCTAGGTCTTCTATACTATACCCTCTATAGTAAAGTTTACTGTGGAATCCATCTATGTAGCATATGGTACTCTTATCTATACAGATGTTTTCAAGGCCTTTACTAATAACGACTTTACCTGTAACTTTATCTAAACACCATGGTTGTTCCTCAGGAGAAATCTTCCTACCCAAACAATAACACCTCTTAGACTCGTTTCTAACTTGTTAATGTAGGATAAAAGCCTTATTAATGCATAAGAGCAGCTCACAGGCTTCAGGAACTCTCTAATCTGTGATAGGATGAGAAGAAGCTATATCGGGTAAGGTTAAATAACTCTTAATCACATAGGAGAGAGTTGTGAATGATTTATGGATGGAATAGAGTACAGGTCTATGGACACGTTAGTCTCCGAATTACATGAAATGTATGAGAAAGCATACGTAGGTGGGGGGAGAGATGCTATTGAGAAGCAGCATCAAGCTGGGAAGCTTACTGCTCGTGAAAGAATAAAACTGCTGGTTGATGAAGGAAGCTTCATAGAGCTTGACGTATTTATGCTTTCAAGAGCTACAGAATTCGGGATGGATAAGAGAAAATACTTAGGAGATGGGATTGTAACGGGATTGGGAAAGATAAACGGTAGACTTGTAGCAATATATGCTCAGGATGCGACCGTAATGGGAGGCTCAATTGGAGAGATCCATGCCAACAAGATAACTAGGATATATGATAAAGCAATGGAGCTAGGGATACCTGTAATAGGGTTGAATGATTCTGGTGGAGCACGTATACAGGAGGGTGTAGCCTCACTACATGCAATAGGTGAATACTTTGCGAGGAATGTTAGAGCTTCAGGAGTAATCCCCCAGATCATCGCTATCATGGGACCATGTGCCGGAGGGGCCGTATACTCTCCTGCTCTCGGAGACTTCATAATAATGGTTGAGAAGACAAGCTATATGTTCATTACGGGCCCGCGTGTTGTAAAAGCTGTAATGGGAGAAGACGTGTCTTTCGAGGAACTAGGGGGGGCTGACATCCATACTAGGGTCTCAGGTGTAGCTGACTTTGCAGTACCCTCGGACCTCGAGGCAATTCAGCTTATTAAGAAGCTGCTCTCCTATCTTCCATCAAATAGTCTTGAAGAACCTCCAGTAATTCAAACTGGAGATGATCCCGAGAGAGTAGACGAAGAATTAAACAGGATTATTCCTGCTGATCCCCGTAAAAGCTACGATATAAAAGAGGTCATCAATAGAGTTGTAGATATCGGTTCATTCTTAGAAGTGAAGAGTCAATATGCTCCGAACGCTGTTGTAGGGTTCGCACGTTTAGATGGTTATCCTGTAGGTATAGTTGCTAACCAGCCAGCAGTACTGGCTGGAGTACTCGATATAGATTCCTCAGATAAAATTGCTAGGTTTGTAAGATTCTGCGACTGTTTCAATATACCTTTGATAACGTTTGTAGATGTTCCTGGATATCTACCTGGCACAAAGCAGGAGCATGGTGGGATAATAAGACATGGAGCAAAAGTAATCTATGCATACGTTGAAGCCTCCGTTCCCAAGATCTCTATAATCGTTAGGAAAGCTTATGGTGGAGCATACATAGCGATGTGTAGTAAGAGCCTGGGTGCAGACGTAGTCTACGCTTACCCAACTGCAGAGATAGCGGTAATGGGTCCTGAAGGAGCTGTAGAGATAGTCTACAGGAAAGAGTTGGATAGTCTAGAGCCGGAGGAAAGAGAAGAACGTTTCCATCAGCTTGTAAGCGAGTATAGAAGAAAGTTTGCTAATCCGTATGTCGCAGCCTCTCTAGGCTATGTCAACTCTGTAATAGAGCCTAAGGATACTAGACCAATACTAATTAGGACTCTGAAGATGCTTTTGAAAGGAAAGAGGAGCTTATTGGGGAGACTTCCAAGAAAACATGGGAATATGCCTTTATAGCCGGAAGAATATTGGGAGAAGAGATAAAACTACTGCACCCGCGATAACAGAAGTAATCTGGCCACCAGTATTAGCAGCCATGGCTTGCATTAATATCCAGTTATCTGGGTCTTCTTCACGGGCGATTAGATGAGCTGTCCGCGCAGCCATTGGGAATGCTGATATCCCGGTAGCACCTATCAGTGGGTTTATCTTGCCGCCTGTTACATAATAAGCAAGCTTCGCAGCAAGGAGACCGCAAGATAAATCGATTATAAAAGCAACGACCCCGAATCCGAAAACCATCAGAGTTACGATATTTAGAAATTTCTCCGCAATCATTGTTCCACCTATCGTTATGCCTAGTAGGAGTGTCACTATGTTTGATAATTCATTCTGAGCTGACTTAGCTAACCTTTCGACTACCCCTACTTCTTTTAAGAAGTTTCCAAACATTAATGCGCCAATTAATGGTAGACCCTTCGGCGCTAAAACGCCTATCGTTAAAGTTACCAGTAATGGGAAGACTATCTTAAGAGTACGTGGAAAAGAGCCTGGCCTATACTCCATCCGAGCAAGCCTCTCCTTTTTGCCTAGGAGAATCTTAGAGAGAGGGACTTGGAGAATCGGGACTACGGAAATATAGGTGTAAGCTGCAACCGTTACTGGTCCCAGAAGCTCTCTAGCATACTTAGAAGTTACAAAGATCGCTGTAGGACCATCCATAGCTCCTATTATTCCAATACTCGCGGCTGCGCCTGGGTCGAGCCCAAGAGATAATGCGAGCAACATCGTTAGCGGGATGCCTAGGTGGGCTGGGATTGTTATTAGTAGATACCAGGGGTGCTCGAATAGGGGGGTGAAATCTAGCATCGCTCCGATACCGATGAAGATTAAGATGGGGAAAAGTTCGGTGATTATCCCGTAATCGTAGAGATATCTTAAGAATCCTCCTACTCCCATTAATTCTCCATACGGTATATTGACAAGTATTGCCCCGAACCCTATAGGTATTAGGAGGAGAGGCTCATATCCTTTCTTGATCGCTAAGAGAATCAAGAGTACTCCAACAATCATCATTACTACGTTTCCTAGGTGGACAGAGAGGAAATCCATAATATCTTCCACCTACTCTATCTCAACCAGTGGATCTCCAAAATTTACTGAAACATTCTCTGAAACATATATCTTCTTTATCCTGCCTGCTTTAGGTGAGTAAATGATGTTCTCCATCTTCATGCTCTCTAATACTAGTAATGGGTCGCCTGCTTTAACCAGGTCCCCCTCCCCACATTTTATCGAGACTATAGTTCCAGGGATCGGCGCCTGGACTAAGCCTGGTACCTTAGCGATGGGAGCTTTAACCTCTGCTGTAGGCCTAGGTGGAGTAACCTCTCTAGGCGGGGGAGGTGGAGCAGGTACCTCAATAGGTATAGACTGTTTCTCTATACCTACCTCTTCTACCTCTACTTCGAACACCTTATCCCCTATTTTTACTCTGAATTTTCTCACCAAATTATCCCACCTCCTCATATCCTGTAGAGGAAAGTATGCTTGAAGCTTTCCATAGAGATACGGATGGCTCCTGAACCTTCTCTACATACGGTTTTACAGGTGCCGGCGAGGTCATGTATGCTATGACAGCACTAATAGCGGCTGATAGCTCTAGTTCACTCTCTACCGATTTTTCTTCTCTAACTTCTTCTACTCTAGCCGGTGATGGTTTAGCTGAGAAAAATTTTCGGAACACGTATGTTAACACCATCACCAGTAACACTCCAGCTGATAGAATTATCAGCCAATAAGCTGTAAACAATAGACCTAACCATACATTTTCACTTAAGATCATGGAATCAATTTTTCTTACCGACTATTTTAATATTACTTATGAGCGGTAGGCAACTCTAACGAGATCTTTCCTTCATTAATTGATGCGCTGTTATGTTAAAACACTTTTAAGGATATAATCTATATATGTTAAAGCTATACTTGATTGTTTTGAGATTCAATGGTGTTTAAGATTATTCATTATGACGTTGTTGATTCTACTTTTCAAGTAGCGAGAAACCTACAGTATGTTGAAGAATATACTACTATAGTAGCAAAAAGACAATTGAAGGGTAAGGGCAGATTTGGTAGAGAATGGTTCTCACCTATTGGAGGACTATGGTTTACCACTATCCTATACCCGAGAACACCTGTCTACACTTATAGTCTCCTCTCTCTCCTATCTTCATTGTCTGTTTCAAAAACATTAGAAAAGATGACTGAGCTTAAACCAAAGATAATATGGCCGAATGATGTTTATGTCAATGATAAGAAGATTGCAGGCGTATTGATAGAATCCGATGTAAATGGAGAAATAATAGAAAAGTCTCTTGTAGGTATCGGTGTAAACGTAAACTTTAGAGTAGATCATCTACCGATAGAATTAAGAGATAAAGCAACCACTATACTAGAAGAGTATGGTAAACCTATAGATGAGGGTGCTTTACTACTAGAGATACTGCTTACCCTGAGAGAACACTATGAAAAATATAAGAGAGGACTGTATAATGAAATAGTGGCAGAGATAAAGAGGAAAGGAGACTTCATTTGTAACAACGTTATTCTTTATACCCGTTCAGGGAAAATTAAGACGCTTATTAGGGACCTCGATTCATATGGTAACTTGATAATCGATGTAGAAGGTAGAATGATAACACTAACACCTAAAGATGTTGAGAAACTAGAAGTAGCCAAAACAAGAGAATCGGAAAGCTTCTAGGATTGTATTACTATTAAGCCCCCGTAGACATTGTAGATCCTCTGTTTATCTTATTATGCTCTTATTTTAGTTATTAAATGCTGAATGTCTTTTCGATTTAAGAGGTAAAGTATTAAGACGATCTTTAAAGCATCTCCTGGAAGGAAGATCAAGGCTCCCATTAATATTGCGCGGGAAAAAGCATCGAAAATATGTATCTCTCCAAAATTAGATAGCCAATAGATAAGCCATGGAACACCTACTCCATACACTACTATTTCAGAAATGATGCAGGCTAACAAGCCTTGACGCATTACCTTGTTTTTAGAGAGATGGAATATTAGTCCTGCAACTGCACTAGCAATAGGGAATGAGAATAAATATCCAGCTGTAGGTCCCATAAATACTGTTAACCCACCTCTAAAACCAGCGAATACTGGTAGACCGAATAAACCGAGAACAAGATAGAGTAATTGTGATACTAGACCTATCCTAGCTCCTCCAATTAATCCTGATAGTATCACAAAGAATGTTTGGAAAGTTATAGGAACGGGTCCAACATAGAGGGCCAGCTGGGCTCCTAGGAAAGTTAAAGTAGTGAAAAAACTTGAAACAGCTATCAGCTGCGAAGCCTTCATAGTTATCTTAGAGATCTCCACATACTTATACTTATGGATGAATGGTTAAGGTATCTTGTATAGAAATATTGATAATTAGGTAGTTCTACTTTCATGCTCTTCTCATATATTTTGCTGCTTCAAGTATGGCATCTATTATAGGTTTGTAGCCTGTACACCTACAGAGTAATCCATTGATAGCTTCTACGATTTCTTCTCTTGATGGGTTAGGGTTCCTGTTTATTAACCAGTGTCCAACTATTAGGAAGGCTGGTGTGCAGAATCCGCATTGTAGTGCTCCATGTTCTATGAATGCTCTCTGTATAGGTGCTAGTTCACCATCTCTAGCGAGACCTTCAACAGTCAATATCTCTGAACCATCAACCTCAACAGCAAGAACAAGACAAGACTTAACTGGTTCTCCATTCAATAAGACCGTACATAGTCCACAGTCTCCTCGTTCACATGCTTTCTTAGTCCCCTTTAGTTTAAGCTCCTCTCTAATAAGCCATAGTAGAGTCTTATTGGGCTCGACTTCTACGGTTTTCTCAACACCATTTATCTTAAATCTTATCTTCCTCCTACTCATCTAGACCACCTCCACTAATTCTCTAAGTAATCTTCTAGTAGCGACTTTGACTAGGTTAAGCCTGTATTCTGCGCTACCTCTAACATCTGAGATCGGTGAAACTTTTTCAGAAGAGATCTTAACAGCTTCCTCAATCTTCTCATCCATAGGCATATTCTTTTTCTTGAAGACTTCTTCTACCTCCTTGACCCTGATGGGCGTTGGAGCAACACTTGAATAGGCAAGCCTAACGATTAAGTCCCTCCTATCTCTATATGCTAGTCCTGCAACTCCAACAACTGCTAAGTCTTCACTCTGAACCCTCATAACCTTAACATACTTTCCACAACAATTTGCAGGAGGCTCGGGTACGAAAACTTCCTTAACCATCTCTGTGGGTTTAAGGATAGTCTTCTTAACCCCTACGAAGAATCTTTCTAAGGGTACTTCTCTGGCTCCATCATTTTTATTGATTATTCTTACCCTAGCATCCAGTATAAGTAGGGCTGGAGCGCTGTCTGCTGCTGGGCTAGCATTACATATATTCCCAACAAGTGTTGCACGATTTCTCAAAATCATATCTCCAATAGTTTTTATAGCCTCCCATAATACTCTATACTTATTCTCCAGGTTAGGATACTCTAATATGTCTTTGAAGGTTACTGCTGCACCTATTGTTAGCCCCACACCCTCCTTGTACTCAATCCTTCTTAGTTCAGGTACCTTCTTGATATCTATCAAATACTTAGGTTTCAGTATCCTGTCCCTCATTGAAACCAGCAAATCCGTGCCTCCAGCTATTATCTTTGCATCTTCACCATACTTCTCTAAGTGCTCTAGAGCCTCGCTGAGAGAGGTTGGAGAATAGTATTCAAATTTTGGGAGCATTCTTCTCACCTCTTTCTGTTTAAGGCTTTCCAGATATTTTCATATGTTAATGGTAGGTCGTTTATGTTTACGCCGGTTGCATGAAATATCGCATTAGCTATAGCAGCTGGGACGGAGAGCATACACAATTCTGCTACTCCTCTTGCACCATAGGGGCCATCGCTCTGGGGGTTTTCTATTATTATTGGGACGATCTCTTCTGGGATATCTCCAGCTCTTGCAATCTTGTAATCGGTTAGATTCGGGTTAAGCATTCTACCCTTATCATCGTATACGTATTGCTCCCACATCCCCAAGCTTAGAGATTGGATGCCACCGCCGATAATCTGACCTACTACGAGCATCGGGTTTATCGCTTTACCTACATCAAAAGCTGAAACAAGCTTCAAGACTTTTACCTCCCCAGTCTCTAGGTCTAATTCTATCTCTACACCTTGAGCTCCAAAAGTCCATTTAAGAGCAGGGTATCCTTGACCAGTCTCAGGGTCCAGATATGATAATCGGGTTCCTACAAAGTATCCTCGGCCTATTATAGGTCCACCGATCGTGTTTCCATTCGGGTAAACGTATCCAGCAACTATATCTTTAAGATGTAGACTCCATTCAGGTCTACCTTTAACCCATACTTTCTCATCTTTAATTACCAAGTCATCCTTAGGTGCTCTTAGAACTTGTGAAGCTATCTCTAGTATTTGCTCTTTCGCATCCTTGGCAGCTCTAATAACTGCTCTACCCTCCATGAAGAGGTTTCTGCTTGCAACAGTCTGCCAAGAATAGGGTGTTAAGTCTGTATGTCTAAATGGAACTACCCTGATTTTTTCAACTGGTACTCCAAGCTCTTCTGCAGCTATCTGAGCCAGCGATGTTACAGTTCCTTGACCTATCTCGGTTACACCTACAGATAATAGCACAGTCCCATCTTCATTGAATTTTATAATTGCAGATGATGCAGCATTTGGAGGCATAGCTGGCGCTTTCCATAAGGCTGCAATACCTTTCGCTCTAACTTTTTTAGGGTTATTGGTTGGAGCGATCTCCCCCCATCTAAGCTCTTTTGCAACAGCCTGAATGCACTGGTCAACTCTTCCAGCATCCTCCCTCAATACTTCACCTGTAGCTGTAGTTAAACCTGGGAGGAGAGCATTCTTTAATCTAAATTCAACAGGGTCGATGCCCAACTCTGATGCTACAATCTCCATCTGTCTCTCAATTGCCCAGAGAAACTCAAAGTGGCCAAACCCTCTGAAAGCCGTCCCCCATTGATGGTTAGTGTAAACGGCTAGAGACTCTGCCTCGATATTTGGCACATAGTATGGTCCAGTACAGGAATAGCCTGCAGCTCTAGCCACATTAACCCCATAATCAGCATAAGCTCCAGCATCAAAAGCGTAGAAGATTTTCTCAGCCATTATCTTCCCATCTTTAGTCACCCCTGTTTTTATCTTAGCATAGAACCCCTGACGTAATGGAGCAGCTAGAAAATGCTCCTCACGTGTGAGCTCTAGCTTAACTGGTCTATATCCCGCCTTCTTCGATAATAAGACGACGAGCGGTTCAAAGTTTATGCCGGCTTTCCCTCCAAACCCTCCACCTACATGCGGTACGTAGACAGATATCCTGTGGAGAGGTACGCCTAATGAATGGCTTAATATGTATCGGACAGTGAAGGGGCTTTGAGCAGAAGTCCATATCTTAATGTTTCCGTCAGCCATGTAATGACCGATGCATATATGGGTCTCCATCTGAACATGTGAGACCTGTGGCATGTAGAATTCATTCTCGACCACTACCTCGCTCTTATTGAATCCTTCAACTATGTTTCCCCTCTTCAAGGTAAATCTATTAGCTATGTTTGTTCCAGGGATAGGGTTGAAAGCTGGAGAATGAGCATACTCACCTAGTTCTTCATGAACTAGAGGTGCATCAGGCTTTAATGCTTCTCTTACATCGAGTACAGGTGGAAGCGGCTCATATTCAACTTCAATAAGTTCAGCAGCATCTTCTGCTGCCTCGAGATCTTCTGCAACTATTGCAGCGACAGGCTCGCCCACCCATCTAACCTTCTTTCTAGCCAAGATGTTTCTATCATTTACATATAATCCAACTCTAAAGGGGAAGTCGTCTCCTACTGCTACTGAAACAACTCCAGGAGCTCTTAGAGCTTTCTCATAGTTTATTGATATTATTTTTGCATGTGCATGAGGACTTAGGAGAAGCTTTGCGTAAAGCATTCCAGGAAGTTCTATATCGCTTGCGTATTCAGCTATTCCAAGAACTTTTTCAACAGCATCAATGCGTGTTATGGACTTACCTACATATTTCAAAGCTTCCAGATGATGTCACCCCTCATAGATTACGAACATACATAATATCTGTACAATATATATCTGTTTGTAAATAAATCAAGTTTTTACATCTACTTCATGACGATATATCAATTTTTCACTATCATATAATGGTGGGATAAGAGCGAGACTTCCATGAAAGTTAAAAATTTTTCAGGTAGGACTCTGAACCATATAATGGTAGAGCCTGAATCTTAATTTTATTTCCAGAATGCTACTAATCAGTAAAAGATGGAGAAAAGACCTAGAGCTAAAATATATTAAGCCTTAATGGCTCTGTTTCTTTAAATCATGTAATAAATGCTTTATTGATTATTTTTGTCAGCAGCTCAAGATAAAATAAAATATGTTGGGTTTAGAGGAGATTATAGATTGATGTTTAGAATTCAATCTCTATCTTGGTTGGTGGTTTTAGAGGCTTTGTTTTCTTTAGTAGGTCTTCGGGAACAGGTCTTTCACCCATTAGACCTCTCTCTTCAAGATTTTTCTTTACTATCTTATCCCATCTATCTTTAGTTAAGTAAAATATTCTTCCTCCCCCTAGTTCATGCTGCATCTCAGGCCAAGGCTTCATAGCATGCTGTAATCTAAAGCCCATCCTGTATCCAAAGGGGCTCTCGAAGGTCGCCCACCACTCTTTCGCACCAACTACATCAAATGCATGCTCAACTTTAGCTGCATACAGGACGATCCCAAGTCTTTCTGCACGCT
>CAZKRR010000007.1:0-25021 GCA_964555135.1 uncultured Nitrososphaeria archaeon | reverse complement strand
CTTTCATTCCCTCCCTCCTCTTTTCATGGGAGGGCTTTCGGGGTGAACGGATGAAGCCCCCACATCCATCTGGTATTTATGGAGCAGGTTTTTCACGGCTATTGCATCCCTATCTTCTTCCAGTCAACATACAGGGCACCTCATCAACCTATGCCCATTCAGGCTTAGCTTAACCCCACATACTGGGCATAGGCTTGAAGTACCTTTGGCATCAACATACTTAACGTTTAAGCCTGCAAGCTTCGCCTTGTAGCCTATGACGTTCTGTAGCTTCCTAAAACTCCACCTACTCAACCTACCATTAATAGCTTTTAAGAATCTAACCTTCTTTCTTATGTTTTTGAGATCTTCTAGGATGATTGTTGAAGCTCTGGTCTTCCTTGCTTCACTGATTATATGGTTAGCAATCTTATAGTAGATGTATTCAATTCTCCTCTTTTCTCTCCCTCTATACTTTGCTAGTAAAGGTTTCTCATTCAGTCTAAGCTTAGATTGGAGTCTTCTCCTCTTAAGGAAGTATGTTGTCCTTATGGCCCTCTCACCAGTCTCGATAATGGTGATATAGTCTCCTAAGCCGAAGGCGACGTTGTTCTCGTTTACATCTACAGCGATGGCTTTGCCGTTCGGCTCCAACAACTCGATAGTTTTGGAAAATACAACCTTCAGGTAGAATTCATCTTCACTCTTTACGAGCCAAGCCTGGCCTGGTCTCATCTCTTTGAACTTCTCATGGTACGTTCCGTGAAGTAGCTTTAGCTTAACCCTGCCGTTCTCAACAGCTATCGAGGCTTCCCAGCCCTCAAGGTCGAGGTTGAATAAATGATCATCTAACATTATGACATGCTTCTTGAAGGATGGTTTCTCTGACTTCGCTAAGCCCCTCTTCTTAAGCTTTCAGAAACTCTTATAGATTGAGCATGCCATCTGGCATGCAGTATAGATGTAATGCGATTGTAGGCTTGGATACTTCACCCTCAACTCACAGTATCTTTCTGCTTTCAGTCTTCTGAAGCTCGTAATTCTTTTTGTTGAAGCATATTCAATTAGATTGTTTAAGATTTCTCTATATGTTGAGAATAGGCTTTCAGGAATTAGTCCTCTTAGCTTGAAGTTTGCTGTGAGCTTAACAATATCTAACCGCAACCTCAACAGCCTCCATGAGTCCGGGAGTCTCAACATAATTGATCTTACAGAGTCAATAAACTTTACGATAAACAGGAGCAGTTTCTAAACACCAGGGCTGATTCATCCTTGTTCAATCGCTTTTCGAGTTCATCATCATCGCCATATTCCTGACTTTTCTGAAGAGTATTTATTCTTTAACGAAATAAGTTACACGTTCCTCTGAGATCTGAAATACATAATTTAATACTATTACTTAATAATCTGTATTTTCACTTTGAATATATGTATTATGGGGAATTTGGAAGATTGGTTGTTGGTGTTACTGGTGCAAGTGGGGTTGTTTATGCTAAGCGCCTCCTAGAGGTTTTGAAAGAAAAGAATATTGAGACTCACGTAATTGTAAGCAGGACTGCTGAGAGAATAATCAAGCACGAGCTGGAGATAGATAGAGCTGATTTCGAGAAGCTTGGAAGATACTGCTACAGAGAAGATAGAGTCGATGCACCATTAGCCAGCGGCTCCTTCAAGGCAGATGGAATGATAATTATCCCATGCAGTCTAAAGACATTAGCAGGCATAGCTTCTGGATACACAGACAACCTAATCCTTAGAGCTGCAGATGTAACATTAAAAGAAAAAAGAAAACTTGTACTTGTCCCCAGGGAGACGCCTCTAAACGCTATACATCTACGTAATATGCTTGAACTAGCTAGAATAGGAGTAGTAATCCTTCCAGCTATGCCTGCATTCTACCATAAACCAAAAAGCATAAATGAACTAGTAGACTTCATAGTAGGTAAGATACTGGACATATTTGGAATAGAACATGATTTGTTTAGAAGATGGGGAACATAACTATATGAATAAACAGCCTGCATCCATCCATGTAACTCATGATTACCAGTAACCTAGTTTGTAGATTAATAGAAAGATATTTTAGTCTTTAAGTATAATAAGGTTTAGCATGAAGTATAGGAGGATTAATGATAAGATTATTGTTAGGCTTGACCCTGGAGAAGAGGTAGTAAAATGTTTAGAAGAATTAAGAGATAAAGAGGAGATAAATGGATTCTTCTTCGGGATCGGCACAGTAAACTATCTAAGATTAGGGTTTTATGATTTTGAGAAGAGAAGCTACGTCGAGAAGATATTAAGTGAAGATCTTGAAGTCACGTCTTTGATGGGAAACATTGGGAGGGATAGGATACATTCTCACATAACAGTTACGGACAGAGAATACCGTGCATATGGTGGCCACATGATAGAAGCAAGAGTCTCAGGAACGCTTGAGATAATAATTTCAGAGATTGGGATAGGTCTAGCTACTAAGACTTCTGAAATAACAGGTGGAAAAATAATCGACATCTGACGAAGGAAGATGGAAGAGGAGCATGGTAATATGTGGAGAGTAAATTTGTCTTACATCTCATTAATGATCTATGATATCACACTATGCTTTCTTGTAAGTCTCAATCATGGCTTTCCCTGAAGATGTTATCTTGTATTTATAGGGTTTACCTTCTCTTACTACTAGCCCAGCTTCAACCATCTTCTTCAGCAACCGAGCCGTATGCTCCCTACTCAATCCTAAACTTACACTAACCTCTCTCGCACTCATCGAGCCCCTAGACAATACTTCTAGAACCTTGATTATACTCTCACTCAGCTTTCCATCATCTATTACGCCTACCACTTCTTGTGATGTACGTGATTTAACGAACGACTCTTCGACTTTCTTCCTCAATCTCAGAAGAAGATACGTGTATATAGTTGTCTGAACAACAAACAATATGGAGAATACGAAAACTAGGACGGTTAAAGAATCCATAGCTGCCAACCCTCCTGTGACGTCACGTTAAGTCATAGAATGCAACAATTCTAAACCTTCCTCAACTTCTCCTTTTCCCAGCTTCTCGGCTATCTCCATAAGCTTAGCCAGATCTTCATCACCCAAGATTCCCAAGTACCTTAGAAGCATGATTGTATAGATACTTTTACGTATATTATTTACTGCTTGAGTTTTTGTCCTTGCATAAGCACCCTTAGAAACCCCCCTTATAGATGCTTTAGCAACTGTATCAAGCTTCCCACCATTAAACTGAGATGCATACTCCATCAATATTGTTTCAGCCTGGGCTTCAGTAAGAGAAGAACCCTTAATCAAGAACATTAAAACCTTATCTCCATCAATATTAAGCCCTGAATCCCTTAAGAAATCTAAAACCTTCTTCTTCACTTCTTCTCCCCTCCATGTTATACAAAAATGTAGACCGGCCACTATTTAGTAGAGACGTGGCTCCATGGTAAAGGTAATACCTGGATCAGTCTAGCATCATACAAAGTTACAAGACTAACATAATTTAATCTTATTCACCTATTTAGATTATTCTAGACAGGTTCCATGCAGACTTTTACTAAGGATAATGTAGGATACTGTAGGAATCTTCAGAGAATGTTTTAGGATAGTATTGGTTACTCTTCTCTGTAATGTAAGGTTGTAGGAGTTTGTATCTTATATTGTTGCCGGATCCGTGTCTTTCTAGGAAGCCTCTATCAGCAAGTCTTGCAAGATACGTTGATGCTGTAGAGAGGCTTAGAGGTTCATGGTATTCTGCAACATATGCTTCTACAACATCTCTAGAGGAGAAGAAGCCTAGTGGGAAGTACTTGGTAATTACTCTTGCAAGTTTAGCGACTTTACTACCTTCTAATCGTGGATGGTTTATGCTTTCATTCTGTGAGCCACCGTACAGGTCTAGGAAGTCTGCAAGCTGCATAAGCTTCTCTCTATCTATCCTACCCTCCATTATGAGGATGAGTCTATCTCCGTCATCGTTTGTCAATTCTAGCTTTATCTTCCTTCTAGATGTTTGTGGACTCAATGCTGAAGCAAGTAAATCAGTGGAGTGTATTAGATATAACTTTTAGATGGCCAAAGATCCACTTATATTCTAGAGGTAGTATGCTGAAATTACTCAGGTATCTTTACCCATTGATCTTATTACTTCAAGGATTGAGATAGCCATCCAGAATTGAGTTCTAGTAAAGACGGGCATGTTAGGATCATTAATTATTTCCTCAATCATCTCGATAGCATTTGCAGCTCTAATAGCTGGTGGATACTTTTCATCAAAGAGTGTATCTGAAGCAGCTTTAGCAACTCTTCTAATATTCCTAGGAGTGTTAGTATCATTAGCTATGCTTTCCAAGATCTGGACAACATTATCTCGTTTAGCTTCCCAACTCTCACTCTGAGATTCCTCAGACATCTTCAGACCCCCCAAAGCTTCTCAGAAAGACAAATATTATTCCACCATAAAAGCCTACTTACCTATACACGTATTCTAGATTCTAAGGAAAGATACTCTAATCTTCCCAAAATAAGATTCACCAAGCTTAGGTGATGTCCTCTTGGTTTTAGAGAAGAAATTATTAGGAGGATTTATGAATTGGGATTGGGATGGAGTTAGTCTATCTATACTTAATGGGGTTTGCTTCTGGATGGTCTATCCTCTACCTTATAGTTAAGTGGAGATACGCTGACCGATTGAAGAATTTAAGTAATCTTAGCTTTTATCCATTCTTCATGATGTTGAAATCTAACAGGATAATTAAGTATTTAGACAAGCTTTCATCTTCAAATAGACTATTCTGGAAAGTCTTATCAAATATTGGTTTAGCAGTCTCTATAGGTTTATCCTTTTTCGCAGTCTACTTTCTAGTAGATAACTTGAAAACTTATATCTTTATACCTGAGCAGGTAGGTGTAGGAAATATCGTTATTCCACTAGTCATAGGTGTGACTATAAGATTCGACCATCTTCCATACATATTGATCGCCTTTACTATAGTTCTTGTAACACATGAAGGAATGCATGGGATAATTGCGAGACTGGAAAAGATAAAACTAAAGTCTACGGGAGTATTCCTTGCCTTCATTATCCCAGGAGGGTTCGTTGAGCCAGATGAAGAAGACTTTAAGAATGCTTCAACAATATCTAAGATGAAGGTGGCCGCTGCAGGTAGCTTCGCAAACTTGATTGTAGGTATGTTAGTTCTACTCCTGATGTTAATGCTCTTTCTACCCACCATTATGGGGGTAGTAGTCTTGGAGACTTCTGGTGAGCAGGATGGGCCACAGTTGAATGAAGTAATCTATACTGTAAATGGTGTAATGGTAAATCCTGAAACCCTCTACCAGAACATCACCTTGACAGATATACTTGTTATAGAAACTAATAGAGGGAACTATACGTATAAGATAAAAGAATCTGTAACAATAACTATTGCGTGGATTCTTAGAAGTTTAGGGGTGGTCAGGATAGATTACTATAGACCTACAATATTTAGTTTAGGGAATCCTGATATAGAATACTCTCTCTATAGGGCTCTATGGTGGATACAGTTAATCTCCTTCGGTGTAGCTATCTTCAATATGCTTCCAATAAAGATCCTTGATGGACACCTGCTATACATGTCGCTAATACAGTCTAGAGTGAAGAATGAGAAGAGACTAAAGGTCATAGACAATCTATTTACAGCTGTCTGCACAACACTCCTAGTCTCAAATATAGCGTTTACGTACAGGACTTTCGGATTCTTCCAGATATAAACGAGCTAACTCTTTAATCTCTCAAGAATCTTTTCCACGAGCTCGCATGCTCTGCAGACTTCTCTACCCGTGGGCTCACCACACTTCCTACATCTTCTATCCTCCTCTATACTTTTCATAAAAACCTTCTCGAAGCTGCTCAATGCAGCGTAGATCGAGCCTGGAAACTTTTCCTCATACTCTGTCAAGAAGGCTCTAACCATGTTTCTCATAGACCTCTCAACATATGGGCAAGCATATGTTTGGAATGGTATATTAGAGAGCCAAGCATAAAGTACTATTTCATATTCAGGTATAAGGCGGAAAGGTGCAACTCTCGGAATAACGCCTTCGACCTCCCTCCTAATACCTATAGGTGTAAACCTAGTGTCCCCCCGTAGAATGTTTAGGAAATATGTTTGGACAACATCATCCAGTGTATGAGCTGTAGCGATAACTGTCGCTCCTATCTTCTTAGCTGCGAGAGTTAAAGCTCTTCTTCTCAATACACCACATATAGTGCAAGGCTGTAAGCTTACAGCGTCTGCAACACTATTCTCTACAACTTCTGTTAAGGTAAATCCGAAAAAGTCTTTAAAGCTAAAAATATAATGTGGTATGCCGAGGCTTTCAGCATATTTGACAGTATTCTCTACGGCTTCATCTCTATACTCTGGGATCCCTTCATCGATAGTTATAGCAGTAAGGCTAGCTCTCGGAAAATCTCTCTCAATCTCATAAAGAATCTTAAGGAGAGATAAACTGTCCTTCCCGCCTGAAACGGCTACAGCAATCTTATCAAAGGGCTTTAGAAGCTCATACCTAGAGATTGTGGCCCTAACCCTATCAATAATATTCTTGAAAAAACATCTACGACAGAAAATTTCACCAGAATACCTCCTATGATAAATAACCTCACTACCACCGCAGACACTACATCTAGTATCCATCAAGGAGCCACCAGCACACTTAACTAAATACTTCTCCTACATAAAAAGAATAATAAACCCTAAAAATCATGTAAATGAAAACCTAAATAAGATAGCTAGAGTATTCTTCTTGAAGATGGATTGCTGTATTAATACTTCTTACGAACTGGGACCCACCAAGAGATTCTAATGCTAAAGCATACCGTATAGAAATGGCTTAGTCCAGTGTACTGAAGAACGTTTAAATAAGAATACCGTTCGTGAATCTCTCTTCGAGATGTTCCTCCAGTAGTCGGAGTGTATGTTTAGGGAAAAGAGAGATTATAATGGTCTTAACCTCGTCTTCCTAGAGTCTACGGATTAAATATAACCTGAAAAATCGCTGGAGACTCTATGTAAGGATAAGAAGTAGCATGTAATTTAAGAAATAAGAATATATGTGATGTCATTATTTATGAATGATTCTAGAGAAAATTACTTCCAGTATTTTGGAGGGTAGCTTCTTCTTAGTTTTTCAGGCGGCTCCCACCTGAATCTCCATAATCCTCTCCCAACATCTTCCAATACAATCGATAGCTCACTTATCATCTTATCACTTATGAGTACTTCGTCTGATATAGGTGATATGACTATATCTCCTTCTACCTCAGGTGAATGAGCATCTTCGGTGAGCACAGCAACCCTGCATGCTCTAGGGATTATCCATACTTTTAATGGTCCACCAGCAGTCTCAAACTCTGTCTCTTCAGCACTCTCTAAATCTGGCCACAACCCTATCACCTTAGCCAACTCTACTGGGATGAGGACTTGAGGCGTCTCAGACTCGTATCCGCTATTTAGGAGACCTATAGTTTCTACTAGTTTATCCTTGCATAGAATCTTTATCTTCACTCTTACTACCAATATCTTTCACCGCTTTTATCCTACCAATACGCGTCTTATGGTCTCTAACGAGACCCACGTAACTTCTTTTCATATTCTACATGTAAGAATAAGCTACGCCCTTAAAAGCCTTTTAACTAATCCTTCCACCTCCCACCAACCACTTTAAAAGAACGGAAACCACTAGACTAGGAGAAGAAAAGTAGAATAACTAGACAGGAAATCAAGTTAATATATAACACATATATTCCAGTAGATGGGGCGGTCATAGGGAGCGGGGAAACACCCGCTCTCATCCGAACGCGGAAGTTAAGCCCGCTCCCGCGTCGCCGTTAGTGAGGTGCGGGAGCCCTCGCGAAGGCGGCGTGCCGCCCCACTTCTCGATGCTTTTTCCAAGTTCAATTAGAATCATTACTGATTATGTTCATACGTGTTTACTTGCGTTCACCTTCACTAATTTGTTGAATCTTTGATAAGAGCTTCTGAAGACAGTTCTAGTGGATGGGCTCAATCTTTATAGAAAGTGAATAAAACTTTTACTCGCACCTTAAGATTCATTTCGGGTTCAGCACGCTTTCTTATCTTTAATATTATTTTTCACGTCACTATATACTTGAGCTTGGCTTCTCTGATAGTCTCTACACAGTTCTTAGCGGGAGAAGATTATTTTGAGCGCTTTAAGCCACCCCACTGGTTTATCTACTTCTATCATTCTTTTGGAGCCTATGCCATATATTTCTCTACTTATCTCCTCGAAGAGCTGTGGCTCCGATGCTCCATAGTAATCTCTACCTATTACTGCTACTGTTACTCCATCTCTAAGATAGTAGAATTCTTCTCCAACACGGTGTACTGTGTATCCATGTAGTGAGCCAATCCTAGTAATGTGTCTAACATTTTGTGGAGAGAGCTCTAGGATTTTCTTCTCAAATCTTCTACCTAGAAGAGGTGGGTTAGAATCTATGTATAGGTTAATGATGTGTTCTCCTTCACGGAATTCGGGAAACTCCAATATAAGCAAAGACTTCTTCAAAGGATTAGATGATAATTCACTCTTTACATACTCGTAAGCCTTCTTGAAAACCTTAGACATCAATCCAAGAATAGATCCTGTAAAATTTAACTCTTATAATGTTCAGCTATAGATGCTGGGGATGTTTAGATTACGGGTTTTAAGTGGATGATGTGGAGACATATTAATGATCTGAGGAAAGACTAAAAGATGATCACGAAATGGGGTGATATTGATTATGACGGTTAAGCGTTCTCCGAGTTCTATCCTCTCCTAGTTGTTGAGTATATTGAGAGGACATCTCTGTCTTTTAGCTTATAGTTTACCGGGAGCCTCAGACCTGTTCTAGCATCTATCGCATATAGTAGACCTCTTGTTAATTCTGTGTGTATTTCTTTAGCTAGGTCTTCGACTGTTGAGTTATCTGGCATTAGTAGTACATCTGGCAGAATGTTTCCATGTTTATCTGAGAGCTTCTGTGGGTCATATACTGGGTAGACTGTATTCATCTTTAGAAGCTTGAATACTGCAACGTTTAATGCGAACTGTACGCCTGTCCTCATGTATTCTCCAAGTATCTTTCTAGCAATGTAGTCTAAAGCCCATTTCTGTCTTTCTGTTAATCCATCCATCTTTATTATCTCGAATGTCTCCTGTCCTGGAATATACTTTATCAATCCTTTCTGCTCAGCTCTTCTAAGAGATAATTCTGCCTCAGCGCTGCATGGTACAACTATCTTGTCTGGAAGATTGTCTCTAAGCTTCTTGAAGTATTCAGGTGCAGTATCTAAGTCCATCTTATTTGCTACAACTATTGTTGGTTTAGCAATCTCTCTAAGAGTTTGTGAAAACTTCTTATCATCAAGCGGTGTCCAATTCTCGAAATCTTTATCCTTAAGATTACTCAAGTTTAGAGCTTGAACTATGTGTTCTTCGCTTATCTTTACACCTTTTAGTATCTCAGCCATGGATTCTGCTATGCTCTTACCTGATTTAACACTTTTAATTATCTTATCATCATTCTTCTCAATCAACTTCATTAACCACATTACGAGTTCTTCTTCAATATCATAGTAGTCCGCGAGGGGGTCGCCTGACCCAGGCTCAGTTAATCGACCTTCTTCATCAACGCTTCCACTAGCATCAACCACATGGAGTAAAACATCTGATTGTGAAGCAACTGAGAGGAATTGATTTCCTAAGCCTTTACCAGCCCATGCACCTTTAATAAGCCCTGGAAGATCTATCAACTCTACAGGAATATACCTCCAACCTTCTACGCATTTCGAGTTCTTCGGGCTATCTTTTACTCCAAATTCACGGCATACACATAGAGAGATAACATTAGCAGTCCCATAATTTGGCTGCTTAGTTGTAAATGGATAGGTTGAGACTTCAGCCAATCCAAGAGTTGCAGCATTGAAGAATGTTGTCTTCCCAGTATTTGTCTTGCCTATTAAACCAACCTTAACCGTGGCCAATACGATCAGCTCCATAAAATTACCTATTAAACTACATAAAAGCATTATCCATATAAAAGACTAGAATGTAAATTAGAAATATTTGAGAAAAGCTCTAAACGATATATAATATCAGCTATGTATATGCATTCTCGGTTAAACTTCTAAAATAATAAATTATATCAGCTAGAAACTTAGACACCCGCTGAAAATAAATTATCTTCTTCCTCTAATAATTCATTGCTAGAGAATGATCTAATATATTTTTGCGCTGTAGTCTTTAGTTTTACGTCTTCAATTACAAATGGAAGCCCATTCTTTAAAGCGACATAAGGTTAAGAAGAATCAGAATCATATATTAAATCTTTCATTTAAGGCAATCTTAAATATTTCTTTCTCTGAACCTTTAACTGATAATATTTGTAAAATGTCAAACACTCCTATAACGATGTCTATGAATTTGAATGCTGTATCTTCATTGATTTTCTTGAAGAGAATATACTTCTTCTAAATCACATTGATAAACTCATAGAGTATTAGGTTGATTTTAGCTCCTTTTTCAAATAGTTTTTAACTACCCCTTCTTTACTAAGTTGATAATTGAACTTGAATCAAACAAGTACATCTATCATCTTCTCTCTATCTTCTCGAATTAATCTAACAATCTCTTCATCAAGAATATGGAAGGCTTCCTTACTTAATTCCTTAACCTAACTTTCAATCTGTTCAAGCATCTTTTCCTCAACCTCGTTTTCTAACGCCCTTCTAATAATAGGTCCGGGCTTAATTCTATATCTATCAAGTAATTCTCTTAATCTACTGGGAATCTTAGCTAGATATGGTTACGTATCGCATATACTTGCGTTACAATATATTGGTAGTCAAATATAAGGTTTACAATTAAATACTGATATCTTGAGAGTCTTCTACCCTCCTTATAGGTTTTTCTGATGTTTAATGTATTATGCATGTTTATTTCATGCATATGCATAGTTACTATAGGGAATATGAGGAGAGTCTTATACATTCCATGCTATGGTGTAGCTATTGAACAAGACTTAGATAGTAAGGCTGGTGGATGGGCATATAGGATTAGAGAAAACGGTGAATCAATCAATTCTATGTATAGTCCTCTGGGATTTCTCCATGCATTAAAGCATCTAGAACAGTGTACAGAATGTAGAAAGCTTAATCAATCATAAATCTAGAATGTCTATCTAATCTTAATGTATTCATATGCTTCCGTCTTGGAGCTAAATGCATAGTGGACGCGCTGGAATTCTCTCCTGAATTCTTTAACCTTTACCGCGATCTCCCTCGGATCTCTACCATCAATGATTACTTGTTTTATGAGTTCAGCTATCTCTTCCATTTCTCCTTCTTTCATTCCTAGACGTGTAACTTCTTGTGTACCCATTCTTATCCCGCTTGGAGTTCTATAATCAGTCTTCAATCTATAGTCTTTCGGTATAAGATTTCTATTTAAGATGATGTTAGCTTCTTCAAGCTTCTTCTCAGCTTTCATCCCATCCATATACTTACTGATATCGGCTATCAATGTATGCGATTCAGTGTACCCTTTATGCTCATATAATACTTCTATACCTCTTTCATGCAATGCTCTAGCAAGAGCTTTAGCATTCTTAACAATCTGGCGAGCATATTCTTCATAGAAAGCCAATGCTTCAGCTAATGCTATTGCTACACCTGCAACTGCATGGAGATGGTGGTTAGAGTGGAGCCCTGGAAAGATTACACGTTTAAAATCTTCAGAATACTTATCCCACGACAGAACCATACCATGCTGTGGCCCAGCAAGAGTCTTATGAGTGCTAAGAGTTACAGCATCCGCCCCCTCCCTCAATGGGTCTTGGAAGGTCTTACCAGCAATTAACCCTGCGACATGTGCAGCATCATAAACTACTTTTGCATCATATTCTGCAGCCAACTCAGATATCTCTTTCACTGGGTGGGGGAAGAGAAAAACGCTTGCGCCAAGCATGAACAACCTAGGCTTCCCATCTTCTTGTTCAAGCTGCTTAAGCTTCCTCCTAGTTCCATCGATGTCAATCTGGAAGTTTTCTTCATCAAACTCGTATCTCTCAACTTCTAGATGTCTTACTACTCCTGCTGTTCCACCCCATTTAAGTCTACCGTGACTTATGTGGCCTCCATGTGGTATAGCTAAAGCCATCATAACGTCTCCAGGCTGAGCAAAAGCTGTGTAAGCTGCTAGATTCGCCATTACACCCGATATTGGTCGGACATCAACAAATTCTGCACCATATACTTTCTTACCCAGTTCGATAGCTAGGAGTTCTACTTGGTCTATGTATCTGCATCCAGCGTATAGACGTTCTCCAGGCCACCCTTCAGCATACCTATTCCCAAAATCACTTGCTAAAGCTTCTCTAATAGCTGGGCTAGGGACATTTTCACTAGCGATCAAAGGTATAGATTCTCTAAACCATCTATGGTGCTCCTCAAGGAGACTGAGGACTTTCTCGAAAGCCTCTCTACCATATGATATTTTATCCAAACCTAAAACTCACTCCATCAAATCTAGATAGCCTCAAAAATAAAAATATTAACATTACTAGAAGAGCCAGTACAGCATAATCAGACTTTCTATTCAGACCGAAGATCTAGGATCATGGATGAGACTAAAAAGAAAAATAAGTTTTACCTTATCCGAACTTGTGAACCCTAGTTCATTAGAAGTTAAATAGCTAATCTATCAGATAGTATTCCTTTCTACAAGCTTAATCATTCAGTTGGCATTACTCTACCTTACTTGTTTTACTAGCTTCACTCTTGAATATACTCTGCGGGTTAGTGCGATTAAAGCTGTAAAGATGAATAGCATCGGCATAACTAGCACTATTGTTATTATCAATCCTGTAATTAAGAAGTTTATGAAGAATGATGCTATCATAGATGATTTTTCTAAGTTAATGTACAGAGGCTTAGAAGATTTGCTGAACCTTATGGTTATAGTCTTGTTAGAGTCTGTAACGTCAGTCAGCGATGTCTTTAACACCTCATCGTCAGACCTATAGAATACAGCTATCAAAGTCAGGTTAGTATTCTTCTCGAAAGGTACTTTCACTTCACTGAACTCACCTGTAACAAACATCCTCGCTTCACCATCTTTAACATATATGTATGTATTTGGAACATGCAGGCCTCTAGAGTCTACAACTTTAAACAATAGTTCTACATACTCTTTCTTTAATTTTTCAGAAATCTCTATTGTTGCTGTTGAGTATGATATGCTTATCTCAAGACTTCTTGGTTGAGTTTTCATTACTTCTATTTCTTCTCTAACCACTGGTAGCTCTCATTACTTCGAGTGTCTCACTTACATTTCTGGTCTTATTAAGTAATCCAAGGAGACGTGCTTCAGCATTTCTTATCCTAGCTCTTAGATCTATAATCTTATCAGTTAAATCTGCCCCTTAGATGAACTTACTTACAACTTTCCCGATCTTTGAAACGTCTTCAAGAAAATTGAATAGATCATCTTGCGGGATTTTTGCAACAAGATATGCTTTTTCTTCTCCAATACTCATAGAAGAAATATATCCATTATAGGCGTTTATGATGAACAACACTTTATCTACACTGCTCTTAACTTCATTTATTGGAACAGGGAGGCTTACGCTTGCTGTGTAAGATATTAATCTACTCTGTTCACTATGAGCTATTAGGTATTCCTGTAAGCTCTCGGTAACCTTTCTTTCTACTTTAAATGTTTGGGTCTCTCCTCCGGAGACCGTAGTAGCTGTCATAGTAGCTATTGTTTGACTTCATACTCTATACTTGGACGGTATTTTAAACTAGATAATCTTGACGTAGTGCCAATATTATGAGTCAATGTATTAAATAGATATCAGAAATTATTGAAGAAACTAAGACTGCTATAATCATTATAACTACAATCTTCCTTCTATCCATCCCTTTAACATCATTAAATAATACGGGATCCTCTGGATATTCACACTCTTTCGAACAATCTGGTACTAAACTCTGAACATCCTAAAACCCATGATGGTCAAGCTTGTTTGGTCTCCCTGGGAGCATCATCCTTTTTAATATTCTAGGTTATGTGGGAAAATTTTTAAACTGATATATTTTTACTAATTCTCTGTGGAGTCTAGGCAGCTATACATTATCGCAGTTTTCACTATACTCGTACTCTCAATTATGTTAATTACGTCTATTGAGGCTTCAACAGATGAAGCTAGAGTTATTGTTATCCCAGTAGATTTCCCGGACCAGACTGGAGAAGGCTTACCGGAAGGTTATGTTGGTAAGCTTAATGTCTCAATGAATGATTATTGGAGGGAAGTAAGCTATGGTAAGCTGGTTGTTAAGCTTTACACAATCTCTAAATGGCTTAGACTTGATAAACCCTACAGCTTCTATGGTGAAGATGTAGGTAGTGATGAACCAAATTCATGTATATTGATAGTAGACGCAGTTAAAGCCGCCGACTCATCCGTAGACTTTAGAAAATATGATTACATTATCATAATGCATTCAGGAAGAGATCAAGCATATACCCATGATAAGAGAGATATACATTCTAAATCAGCTTTCTGTGGACGCATACCTACAGATGAAAAAACCATCATAGAATACATATCAGTAGTATCTTACGTTGATCCCCTAGGGATATGGGCTCATGAATTCGGTCATTTACTCGGCCTTCCTGACCTGTATGATATATCTTCAAGAGAAGAACATGATGCATTTGTTGGACCATGGGATTTAATGGCTGAAGGTTCATGGAATGGACCCTTAGAGTCTCCTGGAATCGTTCCAGCTGGATTAACAAGTTGGTGTAGGATAAAGCTTGGATGGATTGAAGACGAGGGCATATTCGTAGTTGAGAAAGGGTCTAGAAAACAAGTACTCCTTAAACCTTTACATGAAAGCGGTGGAGCAAGGGTAATAAAAATAGTTTTAGACAAGCCTAAAGAGTACTACTTGATAGAAGCTAGAGAGAAGATTGGTTATGATCGGTATCTTCCAAGTAGAGGGGTCTTAATACTTTATGTAGATGAGAACAAGGGTTCAGGTGAGGGAATAGTAAAAATTACTCCTCCGCCTGGTAGAAGTTTATATCAAGCAACATACACTACTGGGAGCAAGTTTCAAGATAAATCTCTGCAATTGACAATTACAATAAATGAAGAAAAAGCTGGTGGATACGTTATAACGATTGTCTATGGTTTGCCTAAACACGTCCTAGCGATTACAACTATTCCTTCCGGTAGGGTTTGGATTAATGGTACAGAATACGTTGGTGATAGAAATGGGTCCATCAAAGTAGAATTGGATGAAGGAGTCTACGTTGTAGATGTTCAAGAAGAACTGGCACAGGATGATATAAGATATGTTTTTGAAGGTTGGAGTGACGGATTAAATGAATCTACTAGGCTCATAATTCTCGATAGAGACCAAGATTACATATTAAACTATTCAAGGTTTTACCGTGTCGATGTTTCCACAGATTATGGAGAAGTTGTTGGAGGAGGATGGTATAGGAGTGGAGAAAAAGCATCTATAGAATTGTTGACAGACAGGATTATCGAGTTCGAGAATAATACCAGGCTAGTATTTTCTGGATGGAGAGGCGACATAGAATCCAACCACTCGAAAATATTCTTAACTGTAGATTCTCCGAAGGCTATTAAAGCTGCCTGGATTAAGCAATACAAAGTAATAGTTTCGACGATATTTAATGAATTTGAAGAGAAATGGTTGAATGAAGGAGATTCTATTAATGTAGAAGCTTTGAAGGAAATCGATCTCGGCAATAAAACTAAGCTTGTATTCTATGGTTGGAGTGGAGTAGATAGTAGTAATGAAAAAATAACACTACGGGTAGATAGACCACTGTCTATCAAAGCATTATGGAAAAGGAATTACCTAGTTGAGATAATATACTTAGAAGGTATTGATGAAAAATCTTATTGGGTGGGAGAGGGAGAGGAACTCCACTTAAGTAGTGAGTATTATGAGTATGTTTCAGAAAATTTAAGGCTTAAATTCGATGGATGGATAGGAGACATAAAATCTGAAAAACAAAACATTACAGTTGTAGTCTCATCACCTATTAAGGTATCTATCAATTGGGTGAGAGAATACAAGATTCAACCATACTTCACTACTATTGATGAAAAACCATTAACTACTCAGCCCTCTAGACTCACATTATATAGGAGTGGAGAATACATTGAGTGGCTTGGTGAACCAGTCTGGATAGGAGAAGGGCTATGGAGTATAAGAGAGATTATATGGAGTGAGCTAGATATATCTGGAGAGAAAAGCATCGTGGTAGATAGCGACACAATAGCTATACCTACTATTTTAAAAGAGATAAAAATCAGAGGATTCGACTTATTGGGGAAGCCTATACAGAACTTAGATGTATCAGTTATAGTAGATGGTATTGAAGTCTTTAGAACTAGTGGCGGTGAGCCAAGAGTCTATATCCCTCTGAATGTGAAGGCTATATTGACCGTTTCTTATGAATCAACTAGCGTAAGAATTACTGCTCCATCAAATGATTTAGAAGTTACTATACCAGTAATATCTTTGACTCCTACAACTTATATAGCTCTAGGACAGATAATATTAACAATAACCATAATAATTATACTAGCTTCCACGCTTTTCTACATGAAGAAACCTATAAAGACTAAGACTAGAACCATTATCGTCTCTACAGTTATTAAGAGAATAAGTTTAATCGAACTATGAGCCATGAAGGTCACCTACATCCACCATATTGTACGTCTATAGTCGGAGATTTATCATTTCTCTTTCTAGAATTCTCTCGAATTCTCAAAGTAAATTTTAGAAGAACTTAGGGGAATTACCCTAGCCCGTTATCTTGAGTAACGCATCCTCAAGTATCCTAGCAGTCATACCCCAAATAATCCATTCATCTTTTCTAAATGCTAGAACACTCTTTCTAGAACTATCTGGAAGAACGATAAGTGCTTGAACTCTTTCTAACTCTTCTACAGATGCCCAGAAATATGCAGAGAGCTCCTCTGAGAGTTTTATAGTCGGCTTAGAAGATGCTCTAACCAAAAATGGTACAACCTTAAGTTCAGGCATATTTGAGGGTGAAGTCTCTCTTAAAAGTGTTATAATTTCTACATCACTATCCAGATTAATACCTGTCTCTTCTAACAGCTCCCTCCTAGCAGTATCGATTAAGTCTCTATCTATCGGCTCCCACTTGCCTCCAGGGAATGCAACCTGCCCAGACCATCTATCATTCTCTGATATCTTCCTTACAACGAACAGTATCTCCGGAGCATCCTGACCAATAGTATACAATACTACTACAGCCGCTTTGTTTACTCCTCCTGAAATATCATGAGTCTTCTTTAATTCATCGAAGCCAACCATTCTATACAGTTTACGTGTGTGTCGGAGCTAATAAATCCATTATCTCCGCTTTTTCTTGAGATTTCAACTATTAAAAATAGAGGGGTGGGGTTTATGTTTCAGCTCCTAGAATATAGACTGCTGTCACTATAGCTGTTATTTCTCCTTGGCTTGGAAGGATCGGTATACTAGCTGTAGCCACCTTCTCTCTATATAATGGTATAGGTGTTGGAACCTCGATGGATGATAAGCTGATAGACTCTATATTCAATATTTTTAATCCAAGTTTTTCAGCAATAATACTAGCTTTAGCTCTAGAGTCTTCAACAGCTGCTTTTATAGCCTCACTCTTCAATTCATTCTCTTTTCCAGAAGACAGAGTAAACACTATTCCATCAATTCTATCGGCGCCAGCTTTCACAGCATTATCAATGACTTTACCGGCCATTGGTGTCTCTCTAACTAATACACTTAGAGAGTATTGTGCTTCGTAGCCGATTATTCTGGGGGGTTTAGCTTCCCAATCATAGACTGGATAGACGTTCACGTAGCTTGTCCTCATATCTTCTTCACTTACACCGAGAGACTTTAATAGATTTATCACTGCAACAGTCTTCTCACTACATCTTGTTAATGCTTCTTCTGCAGATGCACCTTGACCTATCATCGTAAAACTGATGCTCAATAAATCAGGAGTATATCTCACTAAGCCATATCCTACAACAGTTAAACTAGTCTTAGTATATGATGGGCTGCTTTCTTGTTCTTCTATAGTTGACTGTATTACTGGCTGATTGCCTGAGGTTATCGATGAATTACTTATTAAAGCTAGAGCTACGATTAGAGCTGCTATCGAAACCCCTGACACTATAGTTCCCAGCTTCATCATTAAGTAATGATTTCAAGACATTATTATTTCCAATGCATGCTACACTCTGTTCTACTCTGTAGACAGGTAAACAGAATATAAGGATGTATGTAATCTAGATATCGAATTTAAATATAGGTGCTTCCATCTTGTGATGAGACTTGAAGCAAGAAGGTAAAGCGTGGCTCAAATGTATTAACTGCCACACGATATATCCTTTGAATTATGGTGGGTACATATGTGTAAAGTGTGGAGACCTTCTTGACGTAGTATTAGATTTAGATGAAGTAGAAGTACGTGATTGGAGGGTTTTCAATGATAGAGCTAGAGGAGTATGGAGATACCGTGAACTCATACCAGTTGATTATTCCAGGAGAGTAACACTCAGTGAAGGTGGTACACCTCTGATAGAATGTAATAGACTTAGTAAATGGGTTGGGTTAAAGAGGCTCTACATAAAATTTGAAGGAGCTAATCCTACTGGAAGCTTTAAGGATAGAGGTATGACGGTGGCTATAACAAAAGCATTAGAACTCAATGTTAAAGGAGTTATATGCGCATCCACTGGGAATACTGCTGCATCTTTAGCTGCATACTCTGCTAGAGCAGGACTACCATGTATAACTGTGATACCTGAAGGAGCAGCTTTAGGTAAAGTCTTCCAGGCTATCGCCCACGGCGCAGCAATTGTGAGAATTAGAGGAGGCTTCGACCAAGCTTTAAGGTTTGTCTTCTCTAAGGCTGAAGAACTCGGATACTATATTCTCAATTCAGTTAATGCTTGGAGGCTTGAAGGTCAGAAGACTCTAGGATACGAGATAGCTGAGGAAATAAAAAATGAATACAGTATCTTCATACCTGTAGGTAACTGTGGAAATATAGCGGCAGTATGGAAAGGATTAACTGAACTGAAAAACCTAGACTTGATAAAAGATGCTCCAAGAATGATAGGCGTCCAAGCAGAAGGATCATCACCTTTTGCTAAGATGATCAAGGAAAATAGTGAAGATCTCCAACCAATTGATAATCCTGAAACTATTGCTTCAGCCATAAGGATAGGTAGACCAGTAAACTGGAAGAAAGCTCTTAGAGCAGTAAGAGAATCAAAAGGAGGCGCTGTAATAGTATCTGATAAAGAGATACTTGAAGCACAGACAACTATAGCTAGACTTGAAGGATTAGGTGTAGAACCAGCATCTGCAGCATCAATCGCTGGAGCAAAGAAGGCGGTTGAGGAGGGGGAAGTCGATCCCGACGAAACGGTTGTATGCATATGTACAGGACATCTACTAAAAGACCCAAACCCTGAACTCTTCAGGCCAAAAGCATTAATCGAGATAAGGCCAGAAGATGAAAAACTACAAGAACTCACTAAAATAGTCTCCAACTTAACAATACAAGCGACAGACTAGCTAAGAGTAACTAGGAAACTCTCTGTTCACCTCTGGAAGAGACTAGCAAATTAATGCATTATTCTAAACCACTACCGATAGAAGAACAATATCAACACTGTACCGATAATATATGTATCTTAAGATTATCCTAAGATACGGGAGTGTTGAGAAGCTGGCGAATGAACTATAAAAGAATCAAGAACTATAAAGATGAAACATCAACAATATTCTGTGGAGGCATGAATTCGGCAATTTAATATGAGCATTATATGATAATTATATAAACATTAGATGTACATAATAATTCTACATGGATTCACGGAAAAACAAGTTAGGCTAATATCCTCCATTTATTTTAAAAATTTTTATTAAGTACATAAAGTTAGTATTCAATATTAGTTGATGTTAGAATTATAAACAATAATGGACTTAAAGTATATCACTTTCATTAAGAATACTTCAAGGAGAGACTTACATCTAGTTGGAGGTAAAGCTGCAAACTTAGGTGAGATGAAGAATGCTGACCTACCAGTACCTAATGCCTTCATAGTTACTAGTAGAGCTTTTAAGAAGTTTCTAGAAGACACTGGAATATATGGGGAAATTCTAAGAATCATGGAAAACGTTGATGTAAATAACCCTACGGGTCTACAAGAAGCTTCAGCGAAGGTGAGGGAGCTTGTCGAGAAGTCTATGATACCTGAAGACTTAGCTATAGAAGTCATTGAAGCTTACAGACATCTTTCTCAAGAATCTGGGAAAGATGCAGAGTATGTTGCTGTAAGAAGTTCAGCTACTATAGAAGATGCTCCTAATGCAAGTTTTGCTGGTCTACATTCAACTATATTGAATGTGAAGGGTGTAGATAGTCTACTAAAGTCGATTAAGACTTGCTGGGCAAGCTTATTTACTCCTAGAGCGATCTTCTACAGATTACAGAAAGGGTTTAAACATGAAAAAACGTTGATGGCCGTCATAGTTCAGAGGCAAGTAGGTACTTTGACAGAGAAAGACTACCTGGATGGTAGGGTGAAGGCTGGTGTTGGCTTCACGGTTCACCCAGCAACAGGAGAGAAACATAAGATCCTAATAGAAGCCTCATGGGGTTTAGGTGAAAGTGTAGTCGCTGGTACTGTTTCACCAGATACATATATAATTGATAAGAAGTCAGGGGCTTTAATTGAGGAATATATAGGAAGTAAAGAAAAGATTATACTTACTGATGATAGAGGAGGGCTTAGAGAGACTGAGACTCCAGAGGAGCTACGAGGGATAAGCTGCTTAAACCAAGATGAATTGAAGACGCTCTGGCGACTTTCTCTAAAGCTTGAAGAATATTATGGGTCCCCACAAGATTTTGAATGGATCTTTGAAGATGGAGAAATCTACCTACTACAATCTAGACCAGTAACAGTCTTCTACGAAAAGAAAGAAGAAGAGATAAGGATTAAGAAGACTCCAATTATAAAGGGGCTTCCAGCCTCGCCTGGCGTAGCTATAGGCAGAGTAAGGATAGTGGAAGTTTTGGAAGAGGCCCACAAGAAGATGAGGGAGGGAGATATCTTAGTAACTAAGATGACTTCACCTGATTTTGTGCCTTTTATGAGGATAGCGTCTGGAATAATTACAAGCGAGGGTGGAGTTACAAGTCATGCAGCCATAGTTTCCCGTGAGCTGGGAATTCCTTGTATAGTTGGTGCGAAGAATGCGTTAACACTTCTGAGAGATGATCAGCTGGTTACAGTTGATGCTAGGAGAGGAGTTGTTTATGATGGAGAAGTTAGAGAATTGTTAGCGAGAGAGAAAGCATTAGAAGTCAGCCCTGAAGAAGCAGCCAATTTTAAGACGAAGATGAAGGTCTTAATGAATCTGGGCATACCGACAGAGATCGAAAAATACAAACATCTACCATTTGATGGGATCGGGTTGATGAGGATAGAGTTCATAATTGCTGAATGGATACGAGAACATCCAAATCATCTAATTGAAAAAGGCGAAGAACAGAAATACATAGATAAGCTTGCTGAAGGAATAGCAGCCGTAGCCAGAGCGATTTATCCTAGATTCGTGGTTGTTAGATTCAGTGACTTCAAAACAAATGAATATCGTCAACTGATAGGTGGGGAAAAATATGAGCCTGAGGAAGCTAACCCTATGCTTGGTTGGAGAGGGGCTAGCAGATATATTAGCAGAGAGTTTGAAAAAGCATTCCGCTTAGAATGCAGAGCTATTAGGAAAGTAATAGAAGAAATAGGATTAAACAACGTCTGGGCTATGATCCCATTTGCTAGAACAGCTTGGGAAGTTGAGAGATGCTTAAAAATAATGGAGGAAGAAGGCTTAAAGAGGGGATTAGAGAATTTTAAGATATGGTTGATGGCTGAAGTCCCAAGCGTAGTTTTCTGCGCAGACCAGTTCTCAAAAATATGTGACGGCTTCTCAATCGGAAGCAATGACCTTACACAATTAATACTGGGTATTGACCGTGACTCAGCAATTCTTGCAAACATGGGATACTTTGATGAGAGAGACGAAGCTGTTAAAAGAGCGATAAAACAACTTGTAGAGAACGCCCATAAACATGGGGTAACAGTCTCAATATGCGGTCAAGCCCCCTCAGTATATGAAGACTTCCTAGAATTCCTAATCGACATAGGCATCGACTCAGTAAGCGTAAACCCTGACGTAGTCTGTAAAACAAGAAAGTATGTCTATGAAATAGAAAGAAGAAAGCAGGCAGTGGAATAAAACATCAAGATAACGCTAAAACAAGTTATTGAAGAACGAATTTATAAATGACGTCAGACGTGGACACCACACTCTCAACAGAGCTCTAAGGTTAACTAGAAAAAGATGATAACTTACTATCTATCCACATCTTAGAAAGTAATTATAAACCTGACGTCCATAAACCTTTATAGGTATGTATCTAAGGCTGCTAAGAATACTCCTAGAAGCTGAAGCCAAAAATATATGTATACATGATTGGCCCCCTAGAATCTCCAGAAACTCCGAAAAACCCTCACAAAGTAAAACCCATCATATAAGCCTACAATAGAGGGAAAACATATGTCAACAATACCCTCTGATACATATCTGTAGATAGGCTTCTATCAACTATTTATCGACTATTATAGCGTCTATTAATGACCTATCCAAGACTATCTTAACAAGCTTCAATACTACTATTATGTTTAAAGCTAGCATACATAATGCAGAGACCTTAACTAAAAGAAAAATAAATTAACAAGTAGATACAGCTATAGTTTAGTGGAGGAGTCCATGGAGTTCTGTCCGAAGTGTGGGAAAGTCATGGTTTTGAAGAAGAAGTCGAGTAATTCTACTTTGGTATGTCCAAAGTGTGGATACGAGAAGAAGGCAGAAGAAGTCATAGTGACAAATCTTGTGAAGAGGCGTTCTAGACCTAACTTGGTCATGATAGAGAGTGAGGAAGAAAAAGTCCTCCCAACGACTACTGATGTTGTATGTCCTCGATGCGGGAACAGAGAAGCCTACTGGTGGTCTATACAGACTAGAGCTGCAGATGAACCTATGACGTTATTCTTTAGGTGTACTAAGTGTAACCATACTTGGAGAGAATACGGTTAATCTATCATGATAAGATACAATATCTCTTGCATCCAGGTTTTAAACTTAGTCTTGAAAACTCTTCTTCACTTCCTATTAATGAAAACAAACCAGCTATCTCGATATTCTTCTTCTCAAGTACTTCAATAAGCCTATTGAAGAATTCATGCTCTGGGATTCTTGTAGAGACCATTAATATACTTTCTTTCTTCTTAGCTTGATTGAAGTAAACCCAGTAGCATGTTGGCCAGATACTTCTAGAATCATTTAAGAATATAGTGAAGAATTCTTGATCATCTACAGGTAATGGTTCTCTAGCAACTATATAGAAACAGCGTGATGTAACAGTGGATAGGTAAGCTGTTAATGGAATACTTAATAAGTCTAGAGCCATGAAAGAAGTAATCTTCATTCCTACATACTCGTTTATAACATGTGCTCCTATAATCTTAATCATATTCGGGTTAAACATTACCCTAGATACATCGATCGAATCACCATCTCTAATTAACTGGGATATAAGAGATGAAAGATTCAGATTCAAGACAAGATTTTTAAGAAGACGCCTAGCTTTAATACCCTTTGGAATAGTTTTCCCAGTTAGGTATCTTGTTAATGTAGAGACAGGAATGCCTGTTAAGTTTGAAAGCTTCCTATAATTATATTTATCTTTAAGAACCTTAAGTAAATCAACTACTATGTGGCTAACACCATTATCAATTTGAAATAATTCTCTTCCAGCACTCCTAGCAGTAACCATGACCAATAATTTACTTGTGAAATAGTCAGTAGATAAATGTTGTATCTCGAAAACAATAAAAATAATACTGTAAAAATCTTAAAAGACGATACTACTTAATAAAGAACCGGTATCGAAGATTACTAGAAAATCTGTTAAATACGCTTTGATGTAAAATACTATACGCTCACAAGATGCGAATTTATCTAAGAATGTTAACTCAATCATTCATAATCCCTGAAACAGTTCTCGAAGGTTTCGATATTCTTCTTAGACACCTTCAACTATTTAAGGTCCATCAACATTATAGGGATGTGATTCTAGAAGAGTCTTTGAAGACAGTCTAAGAATATCTCCAGATAGGATAAACGTAGCAGGTGTTAGATGATTTAGAGAGTCGCAGGCTATGAGAGGGCTAGGAGGCTACCAGATGGTAGAACTGCTATTGTTAAGTATGGTGGAGGCGAGGTCGAGCTACAAGATTCTCTAACTTATGGCGATATCGAGGTATGGAGCGACCTTAAACTTACATCAGACATGGATTCATTGTTGGGAGTAACGATACTTGAGAAGATGGGGTTTAGAGAGACCCTAAGATGGGGAGATTGGAGAAGGTTGAGCTATATCTACTATAGATAGTATCGAGGATACTAAGGACCAGCCCTATTAGAGTAAAGCATGCTTCCAACCACTTTCTTTGATAAATAGCTGGAACGTAGATCCTAATATTTACATCTTGTGAGAATAATCTATAATACAGGTTTGGCTTCATTATACTCTTGTGATGGGTATGTTAATTGTTCTTGTTCAGAGTTACCCAATATCGTTTAATATCTTTATCTTAATGTTTATGTTTTTCTTTTCTCCATAGACTTGGGGGCATGAGCTTAAAGATTATAGTTGCTGTTAAATGGGTTCCTAATACTCAGATAGTAAATATAGACCCTAAAACAGGTACATTGATCAGAGAGGGTATACCTAGTATAATTAATCCACATGACTTGAATGCTGTTGAGGTGGCTC
>CAZKRR010000006.1:0-27076 GCA_964555135.1 uncultured Nitrososphaeria archaeon | reverse complement strand
TGTATATTGATGAGTCAGCCATAGACCAACGCATCTTTCTTACATAGATTGTCTTGAGGAGCTTACCTCTAAACCTAACTACACCTAGAACTATTACTCCTGATGATAAGAACTCTTCGAAACCAAATCGGCTTAATTTCTTTGAGGCTGTCGGTACATCGCATGTAAGAACTGTTGTTGCACCCATTTTTTCTTCAAGCATGTTTATAATCTCTCTTAGATACTCTCTTACGATGAATTCTTCTCTTGCTCCTAAAGCTAGTGCAGATATAGGATCTAACACGATTCTACTAATTGGTCTCCCATGTGCAATCTTTTCTATTGCTTCTACGAATGCTCTACTCTCTTTTCCAAACCTCTTTAAATCTGATGTAAATAACCTAAATTCAAATGGGTGGAATAACCCCATCTGTATGTACTCCCATAGATCCCATCCGAGAGATAATGCTCCATTAAGTACTCCATCAATTCTTTCATCTAGGGATACATAGATGGCATGTTCATTCTGTCTTAAACCTTCTAGGATGAATTGTAGACTTAGTATTGTCTTGCCTACGCCTGTTTCACCAGTCACAAGATATGTCCTACCTCTAATTAATCCACCGCCCAACATCTGGTCAAGCCTCGGGATACCTGTAGAAACTCTATCAAAATACCTAGACAATTCGGTCTCTACCCTCTATAGAGGCTAAGTTCTTTAATATAATTATTACGATTTCCTAAGAAATTCGAGGAGGTCTATGATATTTAGTAGAGATTTAACAAACTCTATAACTATTCACTTTAGCAATAAGCCTCCTTAGATTTTCTGGGTCTTCTTCTGCGATTGTGCCTGTTACAACTACATCTGCACCCGATTCTAACACTTTTTGAGCCTGCTCTACTGTTCTTATCCCCCCTCCTACGATTAAAGGTATGCTGATAGAGGATTTTACAGCTTTGATAACGTTCGGGGGGATCGGCTCAGATGCTCCTGAGCCTCCTTCTAGATATATGAATCTAAATCCGAGGTACTGTGCTGCTAATGCATACGCTACAACTACTTCTGGATGATTGTAAGGGATAGGCAGGACTCTACCTATAGCGGAGACTGCTGTATCTCCTCTAAAGACAATATATGCTAGAGGTATTGCCTCAATTTGATGCTTCTTAATGAACGGTGCAGCCTGCATCTGTGCTCCGATGATATAATACCATTCTACGGAATTCAGGAGAGACATATACCAAACAGCATCAGCATGCTTAGATAATGCTTGAACATTATTTGGAAATATTATAACGGGTATCTTAATATTCTTTTTTAAAGTAACTATGAATTCGTCCATCTCGTTCTGGGAGAAGACTGTTGAGCCTCCAACCATAATGGCAGAGCTTCCACAAGATTCCACCATTCTCGCGATCTCAATTGCTCTATCTATTAGAATACTCTCAGGATCTAGTAGAGTTATATGTGTCGGTCCCTTCTCAAGTTTCTCCAGTAAGTAGCTCTCCGTCTTCCCGACTTTAATCGACCTAATCGATGAAGACATTACCAATATCTGTTACTCTCATCCATAAAAATATTTTTTACGCTTGATAGAGTGTAGTTCAGAATTCATTATTAAACTATTCTTTTTCAGTTTCTTCTAAGTTATTATAGTCTGAGGTATGGATGGCCTCTTCTTCCATACTTGACTTGTTTTCTTGAGTTAGAGTAGGTGCTTCTGCAATCATTTCAACCTTCTTCCTGCCAGTAACTATATCGTAGAATTCAGAGTATGCATCGACTTCACTATATGCTGGATACCATCTAATTTTTATTTTCGTTTTACAGTTAGCACATAATACTTCAGCATAGTCTTCACCTTTTTGGTGGAGAACAGTTACAGCCTCCACATTGCATATCGGGCATAAGAATATCTTCGGGGGTGGTTTTACAATCTTCTTCTTAACAATCTTCCTCCTTCTACGACCCACGTCAACCACCATATCTAGATTAAGGTAGAACCTATTAAACGCTTATCTTAAGATAATAGTGGGATGAAGAAGATCGTAGGGCTCGTAACTTTAGACATGAAGTTTGCAAGCTTATTTAGAGAGACCATATCAAGGATGGGTGTAAAGACTGTTCATACTCTTAGTATCGATAATCTTCCTTTATCAATTAATGTCATAGTAACTAAGAGAGGCGAGTTTCAAGTAGAAGCTGTTAATCGTAGGATTCTATATCTTGAAGATTATCAAAGCTTAGAAGAACTTATTGAAAGAGTCTTAGAAATCTTGAATGATGTTGACTCGTACCAGAATATTCTGATAGCTATCGATCCAGGTAAGACTATTGGTGTAGCCTACTCGGTAAACAATAAGATTATAAGAACTTCGAAGTATTTTCATGAAGTGAGCATGTTTGAGGACGTGAAAGCTTTCCTAGATAGACATAGAGAGGCAGAAGAGAAGATGATTCTAGTAGGCTCGACAACAACTCAAGAAGAATTATCAAGATTTCTAGAGATGTTGACTAAGTATCTTAGAAGTATTGAGGGATTAAAGATCGAAGTTATAAATGAATTTAGGACAGCTAAAGGATTGATTCCTAGAGAGAAGGGTTTAAGCAAAGATGAATATTCAGCTATATTGTTATTACTTAGAAGAAGGTCGAGGTTTAAGAAGGGTGAGACCCAATGCCGACCTACGACTTAAAAACTGGTAAGACATTAATAGTTAATGGTCCAGCATCAATAAAGCTCCTAGAAGGTAAAGCATCCATACTGGGATACCCTCTACCTCAGAAGAAACAGATCGTAATTAGGAGCTGGAGATCTAGACCAGTATATTCATATGAAGATTCTAAGATTGAGTATACGTTTGGAGAAGGTGGATCAATAGAAGAAGTAGATGGTAATACTATACCAGATGAATGGCTTAAGACGGTTCAAGAGATTGCTGAGCTGGATAGATCGACTGTAATGTTTATGGGAGGGTCAGATTCAGGTAAAACTTCCCTCGCTACTCTTGGAGCGAACATCATTATAAGCATGAAGAAAACATGTGTCTTCATGGATTTAGATGTAGGCCAGTCAAGCATCTGCCCACCTACAACTATTGGATATGTTTACTTGAAGAATCCTTTGCCAGATATATCATATGTTAAAGCTGAAAACATGGAAGCTGTAGGATATACTTCTCCTACACCCGTCATGGCTAGGCATATAAAATCTGTAGAAAAGCTCTACAGTAATCTGATAACCAAGTATTCTATCCAGAATCTTGTAATAGATGTTGATGGTTGGATAAATAGTGAAGGAGCAATATACCATAAGAAAGAATTAGTCAAGATCTTTAACCCGACCCACTTAGTCATTATAGGGGATACTATTCCTGAACTAGAAGAATACTGTAAAGAATACTCTATAGATGTTAGAGAGCTCCCTCCACCCCTCACGGTTAGGAAGAGAAGTCTGGAAGCTAGGAAGAAGCTTAGAGAGATGATGTATGAGAGGTTCTTGAGGAGATCAATTATACGGACTATCCCGATCTCCTGGGTTGAATTAGAATATATCACGGGTGAAAATAGAGTTCATAGGATCTCTCACATCATAAATAAGCTCTTAGCATCATTCGCTGAAGATAAAGGTATAGTAATCGAGGAGGGATTAGAAGAAGTTTGTAGAATATGTAGAGCTGGGATACTATGCCATCTATATGATGTTAACTATACATTCTCAGGTATAGGCTTACTGATGATGTTTAACCCTAGGAAGAATCTACTTAGAATCTATACACCTTTCCAAGCTCAGATTAAGCGGGTAATCTTAAGTAGCTTGATAATCTCAGTAGAAGGTTCGGAGATATTCTCTACTGCTCCCCAAGCTCTGGAGACATAATAGTTATTCTGTTTGCTAAGCCTTTAACTATAAGAGTTTGAGCGTTAGCTTTTGGTAGAACAGCTATATCTCCTTTCTTAAAGGGACCATAAGTTTTTAAGTCTTCTCCAACGATTTGGGGGAAATCCTGCTGAAAACATACCACGTCATAATTAGATTCAACAGTTTTCCACCCACTATATGCTGTTGCCATGATTATTGATTCAACATACTTTCTATGTTCTGTTAGGATTCTGTAAAGCGACATATAGATGTTCTTTTCGAATGCAGACATAGTTTCAGGGTAAGAGCCAGACTCGACTGCTCTAATAATCTTCTCCAGCCTAATCTTAAATAATGATTGGACAAGTTTAGCTACTGCATCTACTTCAGCTTCTCTCAGACTAGTAGATATCATCATCTTATCTGAGACTCTAAGATAACTCTTCAACCTTGAGAAGTATTCTCTTAGCTTTTCCTCGAATCCTTCTGGAAGCTTACCTAACTCATCTGTAGAGTTTTCTATTCTCCAAAGCTCATAAACAAGTTCGTATATTGATACTTCTTCTGGCATCCTCAAGAATTGAGAATACTACTTAGATAATAAAATTATTTTCCTAGTGAGCGATGTAATTTTCTTGAGGTTAGTTAGTGGCTGGTTTCGAGAGGGTAGCTACATTCTTAGCTATAAGGAACGTGGCCACGGCAACTGATAGACGAGTAACCGTACCCTCATATGGTCCAAATTCTTCTCCAAGCATCTTAAATCTTGGAGCTCTTAGAACACGTACTTCAACCGTCTTATCATATGGTAATACGGTAGCTTGGAGGAATGGGTCAAAATCTTCAAGTTCATTTAACATAATTATTTTAGCTAGTAATCCTGACTTACCGTTAAGTGTATTTGCTAGCCTAATTAATCTATGAACATCTGAGGTAACCACGACATCGATTTTTGCAGAGGCATAATTTGCTGCTGCTTTCCCTAACAGCCTTACTATACTTCTTGGAAGAGTATCCCATGCACAACGTTCACTCCACTCTTCTGAGTGTCTTCTCAGAATATCAACATACTTCTGAGCCAATCTGTAATCTATGGATGTTAGTTCAGATAATTCAATAGCATTAGATCTTATAGCTAGTTCAATCGAGGCTCTGGCTATTCTACCTCTCCATCCTGGATCAGAAATGTCCGGTCCACTTATCCTAGTAGCTTTATCCTTTTTAGGATCTTCAATCAATCCCATTAATCTTAATGAGATACCTGTTCCAGTGATGTAATCTACTATCTCTTTTCTTTCTAGTTGTCCAAGTTCTAAGACTTCTTCATCCATAATCACGATGTGGTAGCCTCTATTACCTGAGAAAGCTATCCTGATCTTTTCAAAGCCTAGGTCTCCCTCTAGAAAATCTATTAGCTTACTTGTTTCCTGTTTAGCAGCTTCTAAACATAACTCACAAACCCATTCAATATCTATTAATAAGCCACCGCACTTACTACATCGATCTACTTGATTAGGGTAAGCTGTGAAACATTTCGAGCATACTTTGAAGTCATGTTCTCTTCTACAGGGTGTCTTGAGATGATCTGCGTCTATATCGAAAGCTAGTTCTGCTCCCACCCATTCTTTCTCCTCCATTGGTGCACTAGGATACTTATAGAATGCCGCTGAATGATATACGTGAAGAGGGTTATTCTTTATAAGGAATTCTCTCAGCTTCTCTGCAGAATCTATGTATAGATGCCTAATCATAGTTTTCTCTTCAAATGGAAAGTACCCGAATTCTCTTTCACTGATTCTCTCTGGAATATATACTGTGTTGGCTTTCTCCACATAATATCTCTTAAATAGTGATTCTACGAATTTCTGATCAGCCTGTCTTAACAAGGTTAATTCTATAGTAAGATTCGTTCATGCAATTGTTAAATCTTACTTCTTCGAAATCTCTTTATATAGAATATAGGCTATAATCAAGATGAAAGCTAGGACAGAAATCCAGAAAAGAGAGCCATAGAGTAAGTCTATGAAGCTTTCTATAGTCATGCCTGCTTTAGCCCTCTTTCTTTACCGTGTAAAGGCTGTTTTTAAGTTTATCTTGTCTTTGGATTAATCCCTTCTTGGCCAGAGAGTAATTAGAAATCATTTTATGAAACTATGAAATAATTAAAGTAGAGATGCCTATCCCAATCGGAATAATATGTAGTGGTGCAAGTGAGTCTAGTGCTACAGTTGTCTTGTATGATGGAATGGAGAGGGAAGTAAGGAATGAAAGTCTAGTCTTGATTAAGAATAAGAATGGTGGGAACGTATTAGCAGTATGCAGAGGAGGATTAGGGATAAATGAGAGCTTAAGAACAGGAACCTTCACACCTGGCGTAGCTTATGCTAAGAGTAGGAGAGTTCCTAGTAGTGTAAAAGAATATTTCCTCTTTAAACTTCAAGTCATCGGAGAGATAAATGACAACGGTATCTCTCAGAATAGAATCATAATTGCCCCAACATCGACTGTCGAGATATTTACAGATGAGGACAGCCCTATGCAGTATCTTGGAAAGAGTGAATTATTTATAGGCCATTATTGGGGGAAACCAAGCTGGAAGGTTCCAGTCCTCAAAGAATACATAAATTATCATATAGGAGTCTTCGGTGTAACTGGGTCAGGTAAAAGCTATCTAACAAGGTATGAGATCATACCTTTACTTAGGAGAGCCGGATACGACGTAGTAGTTATGGATTGGAAGGGAAGCGATTATGCTCCATACTTTGAGTCAACAGTAACTCTAGACCAGATAAAAGTAGATAACCAGACAGTTGTAAAATATTTTGGAACTATAACTAGAAACTTTGGATACTATGATAGAGAAGAGAATCCTGTGGCGGTGGCTGTTGAGACAGCTTTAAGACAGGTAGACTGGAGGGGTAAAGACCCGGTGGTTAGCCGTGAACTAATTCTACAGAAGGCCAGACAGATAATAATGAGTTCTCCAGGGGTAAAAGAAGATACAAAGACGCTTCAATTGAATAGGCTTGAATCATCTTTTGAAACAATAACCGAAGAAGAATTTGAGAGATTCATTGGAGTAATAGAACCTTGGGAAATAGTTGCAAAAGTAAAAGATAGAGGGATTGTTATTATAGACATGAGTAAAGGAATCAAAGAACAGAAACTCGCAGTCTTCACAGCTATAACAAAATACTTGAAAAAATTAATGGAGAGAAAGCAGACCCTGAATATTGCCTTGGTAATTGACGAGGGACCACAATATGCTCCATGGCAACCTAGGGGGATGGAGAGAGATACGACAGACATGATTATAGATCTATGCGCTTTAGGTAGAAGCTATGGTTTATCAATAGTAATTCTATCCCAAGGAATGGCTGGAGAGATCGGGTTGAACGCTGCTGTAAGAAGAAATCTAAATACACAGTTTATTGGAAGGATTCACCCATTAGATGTAGAGGAAGCCCAGAAGCTTGCAGCATCCTACTACATCTCTCCAGAAACTCTATTAACTCTTCCAGAAGGACACTTCTACTTCCTGGGGAGAATGAATCCATCGCCTATTCCTTTACTGATAAGCTTCCAGATACAGTAAAATGGATAGAAAAACGATCCGGGTAGTTATTTAGAAGTTTAATAGGCAGGATAGTCTATGTTTAGCATCGGAGGCGAGTAGAGATTTTTGAAGAAGAAAAGACCTCGGCCTTTAGTAAGCTACCTTTCAAGCTCCAGGTGGATTTCTATGAATATGCTAAGAAAGCAGCTACGAGAGCTTTTAACGAGATTAAATGTGAAAGAGAGAAAATTTCAAGAATTGCCAGCCTGCTGAAGATTAAAGATATACCTGAAGTTATGAGTAGAGATCTAAGGATTGGAGCTGTAGATGGTTCTTCTTCACCTACGTTCAGTGATAGACTGGGTTATAGGATAGGAGTCTATACTGCTTGCTATATGGTATTCGAAGGCGGTGAGATAATATCTGATAAAGATGATGAAAACATGGTGGGAGGATACATAATGGTTAATCAAATAGGTGAGATACAGCAGACCAGAAAGATACTTACACTTCTGATGACGGTCAAGGAGAGGGAGATGGCTTTAAGATGCATCGAAAAATACGATGTTGACTTACTGCTTGTCGATGGCTCATTTTATGGTTTTAGAACCAGATGTAGTGAGATAAAAAGATTGGATTTAACAAGTCTTGGAATAGAAGAATATAGAAGTGGATGGGAGCTGGTAGAACACACATTAGACTTAACTAGGAAGCTTGTTAAATCCGGTAAAGCAGTAGGTGTTATAAAAAGGCTTAGAACATGTGCAATAGATGGATGGATCCTCTCTAAGACGTGGAGTAAGGAATCTACGTTAAACAGGAATGATAGGTCCGTACTCCGCTCTATAATGCCTTTTGGAAAATACTTTGATTACAGAGATATTGTAGAAGATGAGTGGACCTACCTACACTACAACAGCCTTGTAACATGGTATAATGAAATGGTTAGAAGAGGTGTAATCAGAAAAGAGAATACTCTAGAGGAGAATAAAAGGAATGCATTTAATTACGTTAACAAGAAGCTCAAGATACAGACGGCTACAGACTTATCCCCACCTACTTATCATATTGATTTAAAAAATGAAGATGGCGGAGATCTTGTTAAAGAAATAACTGGTAGACCTAGAATACATGCTAGGCTATCATGGTATGCTGCACCAATTTGCCTAGAACTGGGTGAGGGAGTAGACTCTGAAACTGTATTAGCTTATACTCTTAAGAATGCAAACATAGTAACTGGGATACCTTTCCCAATAGATTTAGTTGATGAACAAATATCAGTAGATAAAGAGCTTGCAAGAGAATTCGCAGAAGAAATTGAAGCTAGACTACTACTTGAGTCAGAAGTATCTTCGGAAGAAGTTGAAGCTAGGCTTGAACCTTTAAATCCTCAAAAAGAAGGTTAAACGAATATTAAATATATAACTCCTAATTTAGATTATCGTAGAGGTGATGGGCTCTCGGAAAATACTTAGTTACAGCAGCTCTTCCATATTCTTATGCACCTAGACATTTCGGTCATCTTGCAGGAGCATACTTACCAGCCGATATTTTTGCGAGATTCCATAGATTACTTGGGGATGAAGTTGTATTCGTATGCGGTACAGATGAAAATGCTAGTAGCATCGTGCTAGAAGCTATCAAACAGAACATGAAGCCTAAAGAGTTATGCGACAAATACTATCCACTGCAGAAAGAAGTTTTCGAGAAACTTGGAATAAGCTTTGATATTTTTTCACGTACTAGTAAATCTATACACTATGAAGTAGTCAGAGAATTCTATAAGAAACTTTGGGAGAAAGGGTATATTTATCCTAAAGAGATTAAGCAGTGGTGGTGCCCTAGAGATAAAATGGTTTTACCTGATAGATTCGTAAAAGGTACGTGCCCTAAATGTGGAGCACAAAACCAGTATGGAGATGTATGCGAAGTATGTGGTTCATGGTATGAGTCTTTCGAGATCCATGACCCAAGATGCACTCTATGTGGAAGCAAACCTGAAATAATTAAAAAAATACATTTCTTCCTTAAGCTTAGTGCACTATCATCTAGAGTGCTGGAATACGTTAGAGATAAGAAACATTGGAGAAAAGCAACATACAACAAAACAATCTCATGGTTAGAGAAAGAAGGATTAAGAGATAAAGATATTACTAGAGATTATGAGTGGGGTCCTCCAGCTCCCTTCCTTGGTTCAGAAGGACAAGTAATATATAACTGGGCTGAGAACCTCCTCGGGTATATCTCAGCTACAAGAGACTGGGCTGAAAATGTTTTAAATCGTCCAGAAGCTTGGAGAGACTTCTGGACGGATCATGAGACAAAGCTATACTGCTTCATAGGTAAAGATAATCTCTTCTTCCACACTATTCTATTTCCAGCTTTACTTATTGCTCACGGAGAATACATCCTTCCATACAATGTAGTAGTGAATGAATTTGTAAATCTAGAAGGAGAGAAACTATCAACAAGTAGGGGCTGGGTTATATGGCTTCACGATCTATTAGCTGAATATGAGCCAGATATTATAAGATATTACGCAGCAGCAATTGCTCCTGAAACAAGAGATACAGATTTTAAGTGGCAGGATTTCGCAGACAAGATCAATGGAGAATTAATAGGTACTTTAGGCAACTTTATACACAGGGTATTAATATTCACGTATGAAAGGATGAACGGAGTTATTCCAGACCCGGGAGAGCTGGATGAGAGGAGCAGGGAGATGCTTGATGCATGTTGTAATATAGTGGAGCAACTTAAGCAGAAGATTGAAGCATGCGAATTTAGAGATGGATTAAAAGAAATACTCCATCTGGCTCAAGAAGGTAATAAGTATTTAAATGAAAAATCTCCCTGGAGAAATACTGAAGAAGCACAGAGAACAATATATGTGCTGATCCAAGTTATCCATGCTCTTGCAGTAATTATGTCCCCATACCTTCCTTTTACATCTCAAAAATTACTAGAATACCTGAATATAGACAAGAATGTTAATGAGTTGAGATGGAGTGATGCTGAGAAGACACTTCTTCCAGGACATAGGATAAAGGAGCCTAAACCATTATTTAAGAAGATTGATGAAAGAGATATACGAGAAAAAATAAAAAGGTTGGAGGAAATAAGAAAGAGTCTTAGCTGAGATTCTTTATACCTAGTTCTTCTATTATCTTCTCCAAGTCTTCATCATTAAAGGCTTCGTCTTCCTCTGCTTGCTTTATTGTTACTTCTGGTTCTTTACGACTCACACCAGTTAGAATCAGGGATACTTGAAGCTTAGAGTCTAGAGAGCCATCTATTCTCGCACCCCATATTACTAAGGCTTCCTCACCCATTAATTCTGAGACTATTTCAGCAGGTCTAACCGCTTCACTAATCTTCATATCTTCTCCTCCTGTCACATGGATTATTGCTCCAGTTAAGCCATCATATGTTACGTCTAGTAGAGGACATTCTAGTGCGCTAAAAGTTGCTTCTTCGGCTCTATTCGGTGTTGAAGATATCCCTATACCTAGAGCTGCTAGATTCCCTCTCAACATTATTGTTTTGAAGTCTGCATAATCTATGTTAATTAAGCTAGGCTTGAGTATAGACTCGGTGATACTTAAGATCATATTACTTATTACTTCATCAGCTATTGCGAAAGCATTATTTAGACTATACTGGGGGTAAAGTTCTAAGAGTTTATTATTATCTATCGCAATAACAGTATGACAGTTACGTTTCATATCTTCTAGTCCCTGTAGAGCTATCCTCTTTCTAACATTTCCCTCAAACTTAAATGGAAGAGTTATGAAACCTATAACCACCGCCCCTTCTTCTCTAGCTACTTCAGCTATTAGCGGTGCTGCACCAGTACCTGTTCCTCCCCCTAGCCCAGCTGAGATGAATACTATATCCGAGCCTTCGAGTGCTTCTCTAATCTCATCTATGGATTCTTCAGCTGCTTCTCTTCCTTTAACTGGATCACCACCCGCACCTCTAAACTTTGTTATGGTTTTTCCGAGGATTATTTTATGAGGTGCTTTTACTATTTCTAGATGTTGTGCATCTGTGTTTGCTGCAATCAGGTTAACGTTACCTATGTTTACGTATGATAGTCTATTAACTGTATTACATCCAGCTCCTCCCACGCCTATTAATGTTATTCTTACATTATTTAGTAAACCTGCATCAATAAAGATTTCATCATTCACTTATGTTTGCCTCCGATTGGATAAAGTCTCTTACAGCCATTCTAATTGCTTCAGCTCTATTCGGATAGATTTTTCTTCTAACCAGCTCATCTATTGCTTCCAAGTATGCTTCTGGAAGATGAACTGTTACTACCTTCATCCAGTTCTCACCTCCGAATCTGAAACGTAGTTGAAACTACACATGTAAAAAGATTTGTAATACAAATGTATGACTTCTTTAGCTACTAAATTTGTTTTCGAGTAGAATAAGCTGTCAAAAAATGGTAAATTTTTGACCTGTTCGACACGGTTTTTCTTAAACTATGGAAGCATAAGAAAAGATTCTATTATCTTCTAGAAGGTAATCTATCTTAATAAATGGAAGATTAATGTTTCAGATGGCTACAGAAATGGATATGTGAGGTGATATCCACGAAGAAGCATAGACACATTGAAGAATACGAAGAACTCTCAGAGATAATTAGAAGAATGATTAAAGAATCTGAAGATGGTTCTCCAATAATTGTTGAAGGGGAGAGAGACCTTAAAGCATTAAGAGCTTTAGGTGTAAAAGGGACAATCATAATATATAGGTCGCGAGAAGACTTAATGGAAAGAATCAGTATGTTAAAACCTGCCCATGTAATACTACTGCTTGACATGGATTATGAAGGAGAAAAGAAGACTGTGTACCTAAAAAAGTTTTTGGAGGGATTGGTAGGTAATATTGACTTAACATATTGGAATATGTTGAGAAAGTTCAGAGTATTAGGGCTTACAACCATAGAATCGATACCTAAGATGCTTGATAAAATGGTGAAGTAAACAGTGTTAAGTACAGATTTAGATTGGATAGCTTCAAGATGCGTCTCAGCTCTATTACTAGAAGTATCTACAACACCTAAGCCTGGGCTAGTTGATAGATACCATGATTTTAGAGAAACATTATTTGAACATTTCCTTTTATCTTCCTCAACACTATACTCTTGCTTTAGGAATGCTGCAGAGACCGGCTATAAGAGACGTGGTAGAGGCTTAGGGAAAGTAATCTATGAAGGAGCTATGAGTATGATGTTATACCAGAGAGGTGGTAATACACATCTAGGAGAACTATTATTAATATCTCCCATTGCAGCTGCATCTTCATTATCGAGAATTAAACCAGTAAAACTTAGAACTCTCAAAAAGAACCTGCAGATAATATTACTAGGAATGGATTGGAGAGACACAATCCATATATTTAATGCTGTAAGACTTGTCTCACCGAGAGGTTTAGGTAGAATACCTTTTATGGATGTGCTAAACGATGAAACGTATATTGAGATAAGAAAAAATAAGCTGAAACCTTTACACGCTCTAAGCCCCTTTATAGATAGAGAGATAGTAGCTTATGAATGGGTTAGATTATATCCTAGAACAATGTATGGAGCCGTGAGGCTTATAAGGAATGTTAAGAAAATGCCTATGAGAGAAGCTCTTGCTCAAACTTTCCTCGAGCTTCTCTCAAAATACCTAGATACACATATATTGAGAAGAGGTGGAAAACCAGTAGCAAATCAGATATCATACATGGCCTCTAGAATTCTAAGTTTAGGAGGCGTAAGCACTCGGAAAGGATTAGAAGCATTATACGAGCTTGATAGAAAGATGAGGAGAAGCTGGAGGATAAGACCAGGTGCAACTGCAGACTTATTAGCTTCTTCCATTGCAGTTGCACTTTTAACAGGCTGGACTCCGTAAAATAGAGAATAATCTCTGATTTCTATTCTACATGTTCTCACAGAGTAAACTTAAAAACACATTTTGTAGAGAGATTAATAACAGTATGAATGTAGGATACATGTCTATCAGAAATATTTTGCTCAAAGCATCTCCAAACATGACCTACGAAATTATCTTAACGACTAAATCTAGAGATGGTGAAGTAGATGCTGCACCCATGGGTTTGAGATTCTTGGATGACAATCTTTCAACATTCCTTTTAAAAATCTATAAGGAGACTAAGACATACAAGAATCTGATAGAAAAAGGTGCAGGTGTAGTAAATATCACACGGGATCCAGCTGTTTTCATTAAGTGTCTAATGAAAGATAAGGATAAGTATCTTAGAGAGGAGATTGAAGATTCAGAAGTAGTAGATGTAGCTAGACTGAGGAGTGCTGAAGCATATATCGAGTTTACTGTGGAGAGTATTTATGATGAGGTTGGTCTTGCAGATTTTCGCTGCTTAGTTGTTAAAGCGTATGAGGGGGTTAAGGCTATTGAGCCATATAGTAGAGCAACATACGCATTAATTGAATTAGCTGTCAACATTAGCAAGGTGGAGCCATACTTAAAGCAGGGTATCGAGCTCTCTGAGCTATTTAATGCTATAGCATATTGTTTAAAAGTTATAAAGAAGACTGCCACCGGGACAATAATAGATGATTACTCTAAGATTCTACTATCTTCTCTTTCTGAAGATTCTTCTTCGCTCTTGAAACAACATCTTTTACAATCAGGAATACATTTAAAATAATCAAGACTATCAACACTATTTTCCCATATGGTGGATAGATTTCACCTCTAAGGAATAGTGAGAGATATCCTAGACCTGTCCAGTAAGGAATCTTTATACCAGTCCATCTTCCAATGATATATTTGGGAGGGATCGGTGAAAAATAGTCTGAGCTAGTATTTGCATCCCCCTTCGTTATGAATCCTTCATTAACTTTTTGTACAGCTCTATGGACAATTAATACATTCGTACCAGGTTTGTAGAAGACTATAATGTCTCCATTTTCTGGGTCTGCATTAATATTTTCAGGGGAGACATTCTGTATAATGATTACGTCTCCTCTAGATAAGACTGGCTCCATACTTCCACTCTTTACTACAAGTATTGGAAAGACTTCTCCTCTAATACTATATATCATCGCAAAGATTAGTAATCCAAATAACATAATTAATAATGTAAACATGAAGAAATCTAGTATTTTACTGCCTCTCCTCAATATATCCACCCCTTATATCTTTGGTACTTTTCTAATCGTTTTCATAGATTCCTTCTTTCGACGAAGATCCTTAGCTTTAAGCTTCTTCATGAAATGCAGCAAGATTATTACTACATTTATTAGTGGAAGTAACATTACGATGATTGGATTAAATACTTGTATTGGTAGAATAAAGTTTAACTGAGTTGCATTGCTTATCTCAATAGAGGAGCTATATTCATTACCACCATAGCTTATTTTAATCTTATAGGCTCCTCCAGGTAGGTAGGTATCTATCATTCCATTCTCATCTGTCTCTAATTCTTCTATTAGAGTATTCTCACGTTCTAGCCTTAGACTTAGCCCTTTCAATCTTTCACCAAGAGTATCGTAGAAAGTGCTCACAAACCTGTATACATCAGCTTCTATCGGTAATTCTTTCGATGCATCCAATGTGAAACTCTTAGATGCAACTCTAGTATTCTTGAATACTACTTCTATCATCAATTCCCCTCCTGGAAGCCTCTCACTAAATGGATTATTCTCTGAGAGAGTGACCTTTGAGGTTTTCTTACCGCCTACATATATATTAACTTCTCCGAACTTCATTAATTCACCCTTTTTCAGTCTCACAGAAACCTGTAATGTATAGATATTTGCACTGACTGTTACAGGCATTTCATCGCTAACTAGATATATTTCACGAGTATCCGTCTTTACTTTCACATCTTTATAGTATAGGCCAGCGATATAGAGGGTTGTATTTGGAAGATTAGGTATTCTAGCTTGACCATTCTGATCTATGTTTGCAGCTATTTCCCGGTCTCCTACTGTTATAATGATCTTCCCCCCGTCTATTGGTTGTTTTTCACCATCTACGATAGTTAATCTTAAATCTAAGATGCCATGTGCAACCACTTCTACGAGTTGCTTATCTAAGCCTATATTTACTTCTCCTTCTCCAACTTTAAAACCATACATGTATGCTTTAAACAGGTATTTTGTAGAAGGTATATTCTTGAGGGAAGCAATCCCAGAAGCATTCGTCGTGCTACTTGCCTTCGAGCCTTCTACATATAATTCTATCAATGCATCCGGGATAGCTGATTCTCGATCCTTATCGTATAGTTTAATGTAGGCATCCACAACATTCAGCTTCATTGTATATGACTCTGAAGCTTGAGGTTGGACGGTTACTTCACCGCATTCAACACCCATAATATATGCTTTAAATTTATATTTTATAGACAAGAACTCACCTGTTTTCGCTAAACCAGAATCATCAGTCTTAAATTTGAAATATTCATCACCATTTTCAAGATAAACTTTTATCTCAGCTGATAAAGGCTCGTCATATAGGTTGAGGGTATTTACGGTTACATTCTTTCCTCTTATCTTCATGGACACTTCTTCTCCGTCTTTCGTGATGTCAACCTTTGTCTCAGCCACTTCGTATTCTTTGTAGTAAAGCTTAACTAGGTATCCACTATAAGCAGGAACATTTTCCAGAGATATATACCCAGTTGAGAAGTCCAGAGGTATTTCTAGAACATCTTTTTTTAATACCCCCTTCAGATACCTAGTTATAGTTGAGTTTACGAGGGAAGATCCATCGATCGTTAACTTAGCATCAAAGAATCTTGCTCTGATACTTCCCTTAGCAGTTTGCTTGTTTATTTCATATTCTTGGGAATAAACATCGATTCCAGCGATAAAAACGTTCAACTTGAACCTTCCAAGAGGTACATAGCCGAACCTTAATTCTCCCTCCGGTGTTGAGACTGTCGATACAAGCCTATTCTGATTATCTCTTATTTCTCCAGTAAGCTCAGCTCCAAGACCTGAGATAATAGCTTCACCCTCAAAATCGTATACTGTAACATTTAATCTTACAACTTGAGCAGTTATAGAAGCTTCCTCATCAGCATTCATCACTTTAAGAATTTTCTCTTCTGAGCGATAGACTTCATAATCTCCTAGCTTAGCAGTAAGATAATATTCACCATTTGGAACAAGCTTCAATACAGCATGACCTGTCGCATTTGAAGAACTCCTAGATAATACATCTTCTTCTAATTGTCTCTTTATCTCAACCTGTATATCTTGTACTGGTCTATTAAGAACATCCCTGACTGCTACTATGACTCTGAAAAGATTAAGTTTGATAGTGACTTCTCTGTTTTGTTGGGAGCACTCAGCTTCTTCAATGTAATTTTGTCCAGCATAAGTGATATCAACCTCGTAGACTTTATATGGAGTCATACCCAATGGAACAAAATTGAATAGAACTCTCCCATCAGAGCCTGTATTACCTGTTTGAGTTATACTCCTATCTTCAGGATGTGTTATCCGAACAAATACATTGGGTAAAGGGTCTCTACCATACTTGTCTGTGATTCTTAAAGTCCACTTACTGAGTACGTTGACGTACAATTCTTTCTTTGGTAAAGCGGAGTAGTTAAAATTTTCTGTAACATTAACTAAGAAACCACTAGGATAAAATATTTCGAGTCTATAGGTCTTAGTTTCATTAATTGAGAGCTTAACCCTTCCACTGCTATCTGTTGTTTTAGTATCCTCCAGCTTATTTTCACCTACGGTATATGCTTTTACTATCGCATTTGGTAAAGCTACGTTATCTATTGTTTTAATAGTTATTGTTACATCGGGATAGGGATATACAGTATGTAAACCATTCTGAAGAAGTAATACTAAAACTAATAACGCAGCTAGGATAATCTTTACAACATTGTTTTCCCAGTTCACCATGGCTCTCTACACTGTTATAGATAACGTTCATTCTAAGATATATTTATGATGTTCTCTAGAAATCTCTTCAAAGGGGTTTAGGATATGAGAATTTACCGTGGCGAGATAAATGTTAAGACTTCTGGAGAAGGGGATCTAGTAGATTTAAATGGGAAGATTGAGGAGCAGGTGAAGAGGTCTGGTGTAAGAGAGGGGGTATTGCACTTGTTTGCAGTAGGCTCGACGGTAGCTCTAACAACAATAGAGTACGAGGAGGGTTTGAGAGAGGACTTATTCAATGTGTTAGAGAGGGTTGCTCCGAGAAATGCTGAATACAAGCATCACCTTAGATGGGGAGATTATAATGGGCATAGCCATGTAAGAGCTTCAATTATTGGTCCAAGCATATCTATACCTATTGGAGAAGGTAGACCTATACTTGGAACTTGGCAGCAAGTAGTATTGGTTGAGCTAGATACTAGGCCTAGGACTAGAAAGATAATAACGACTATTATTGGTGAGTAGACTGCTTCTCAATTATCGTCTCAAGAGTCCATCTAATAGCATTAACTATCTCTCTAAGCCTGTATTCTTCTCTAAAATTCCTTATCACTATTTCTTTAACTCTATCACCTTCCTGGATTATGTTATAGCTTAGTTCTTGACCTGGAGGGAGCCTGCCTTTCTCAATCCTCTCCAAATCCGTCTTAGCCATGGCCTCTAAAACTTTCTTAACTAGGAATGATGAGAAAGGCTTCATATCATAGCTAACGTTTATGCTTGGATTAATAATGAATCTCAACTCGTTCGGTAAAATATAGACTGTTGCTAAGCTGTCTCCAGTCTTAGATTTTAGAATCTTAACTCTACCTTCTTCGATTTCAGGTGTAATAGGTATCTCAGGTTTAATGGATACTTCCCTTTGAGCTTCTTTAACAACTTCTTTAGCCTCCGAAGGTATGGTAGGCTTCTTAAAACTTTTCTCGACGAGTCCTTTATCTACTAATTCTACTATCTGTCTTAGAAGACCCAACTCTTTTTCTAGCTCGTTAATCTTCTGCTCTAGGTATTCTTTTATCTTTGCTAAACTCTTTACCTGTTCTTTCTCTTCTTCTGACATGCTCTCACATCTTCTTAACTAGTTGGTGTTTCGATTATCTTCTTTAATTGAGAATTATACATCTGTACTAGTTCTTTGATAGTCGTAGCATCTTCTGGAGCTTTATCAAATCTATACTTCCCTGTGAATCTTGGGAACCTTATAGCTAGCCCTGTATCTTCTTTTATGATATTCCATCCTGCACGATGTATTGGGCTTAGAGTTATCTCCGCACCTATAATTTCCAATACAAGCTTTGGCTCAAACCATACATCTGCTTCCATGCCTGTCTCGACTCTCGCATGTCTATGTGCTATCTTATACTGCTCAAGGATTGTTGGTAGTTTCTCTAGGTCTTCATCTGTGAATCCGCTTCCAACTTTACAAACTGATGGGAATACATCTCTCTCAGGGTCGTAAGCGGCCATGAGGAGTGCACCGTATTTTCCACTTCTCCTTCCTCTACCATAGAATGCACCAACCACGACCAAGTCTACTGTATCTATCATCTCACTCTTATAATCCCGTTTATACTTGATCCACAGCCATCCTCTTGCTCCAGCTCTATAGATTGCTTCTCTACCTAAGCTTTTTACAACAAGCCCTTCGCATCCCATCTCAACTGCTTCATGGAAGAATTTTTCAAGTTCAAGAGGGTTGTCCGTAAAGATTGCCTTACTTAAATTGACCCTCTCATTTGTTTTAACGATCTGTTCGAGTATTTTTCTCCTCTCTTCAAGAGGCCGGAGAGTCAAGTCTCTTCCATCAACGTATAATACGTCGAAGAAGTATAAGCTTACAGGATATTCTTCAACTGCTTTATCTATCTCATGCTTCCTTTTACGATGCATTAATTCCTGGAATGGTAGAACATCTCCTGTATCTCTATCAATCGCTACTACCTCACATTCTAGAATTGCTGTATCTGCAATGATGCTCTCCTGAACTATTCTTACAACATCTGGATATTGTGAAGTTATGTTTTCCTGTCTTCTTGAGAAGATTATTACATCATTACCTTTCTTATGTATCTGCATTCTTTCTCCATCATACTTGTACTCGGCTATGCATAATCCACCCATCTTTAAGAGTATCTCTTCAGCTGATGAGAGTCTCTCGGCAAGCATAGGTCTAATAGGTCTCCCAATCGTTATCTTTACATTCTTTATTCCTTCTAATCCTTCAGTAACAGCAATCTTTGCAACATAACCTATATCAGAAGTTATATTGTAAGCTCTCTCAAATAGCTCCCTAGCTTCTTTCCCACCACCATACAGTATTGCGAGTGCATCAAGTATAGTCATGTCAGCTACTCCTAGCCTCAGCTTACCAGTAACTATTCTCAGAATGTACTTAGCCTCCTTAGGTGTCGCTGAGGATAGTAGACCAACTAAAATCTGCACTTTTGCATCCATAGCTCCTTCCCCAGCAGTCTTAGCAATCTTCTCTAACGATTGATATACTTCTTGAACTGTTAATTCTTCCATGTGGAGCGTTATCTGACTACGTTTCTCGAGGAGCTTCTCACTTACTAATCCTATATCTCCAAGCTTACCATATTCTTCTTTAATGAGTTTATCGGATTGACCTGAAGCTAACTTAACAGCTCTTAAAGCTAGCTTGTCAGCTACGCCTAGTTCGATTCCTACGAAAGGTGGATAAATCTCTCCAACCGTAAGGTAGACGATCTTATCAATAACTTCTGGTGGACTCTTCTTTAACAATTCTACTAGAAGATTAGTCATCTCAATCCTGCTGGTAGTCGCTTCAATCTTCTCATAATAATGTACAAGCTGAGAAAAAAGCATCCCAATAGAGCTTGCTCAATCTCTAATTAAAAAGGTTTCTTTCTCTTACCTCCTCCTCATAATTTCCAAGATTTCAACAGTATAGCTCCTTAGAATACTGTAAAGTTTACTCTCAACTTTCCATGTGATAAGTCCTTTAACTTCTTCTTAACCACGGCGTATCTAATCAATTGTATTGTTTACTGATTTCTAAGATACGGTTTATAGTAGCTAGATAACCTCATCCTCTGGGAATTCGAAGGAAGATGTATACAACTATTCCCTAACATCTAGGTTGTGTTGCAACAAAAGGGCATTAAAGAATAAGGAGGTCTTACTAAGGAGCCTTTTTAGAAGTCTGAGTACGGTTTATCCGCCATATTCTTAGTCTCACGAGACAAAGAGTTAAAGATTGCATTGTAAAAACTCGCATCCTGATGCTTATCTCCATCTTTTTGAAGAATTTAATTAGGATCTCCATGTTCTGTATGGTTACACTAAGTATATAAGAAAGAATAATGAAAGTATTATCGATGGAATTTTCAAATGTAACCGAGATATTTAAAACATATAAAGGGAATGCAACAATATGGAATCCAACTAGAATCAAGGAAGTAAATCTATATTCAATACCATACTCTATAAGAATTCTTATTGAGAACACTCTCAGAAACCTAGATGGAAAAGTCGTTACTGAAGAAGATGTAAAATCGCTGATAAATTGGAGAGACAATATCGGGAGAGAGATTCCATACTTTCCCAGTAGGGTGATCCTACAGGATTTTACAGGTGTTCCAGCACTTATTGACCTTGCAGCAATGAGAGATGCAGTAAGGAGGCTTGGAGGAAACCCTAAAATTATTAACCCTCTTGTCCCTGTACACCTGATAATAGACCATTCGGTCCAGGTAGACTATTATGGTACAGCCTATGCTCTTGAACGTAACATGGAAGTAGAAATTGAGAGGAATATAGAGAGGTACAGATTCTTAAAGTGGGCTGAGAAAGCATTCAAGAATTTGAAGGTTGCATCTCCAGGTTTTGGGATAATACATCAAATTAATATTGAATATCTCGCACAAGTCGTACATTTAACCAAGTTTAATGGTAGGCTTGCAGCATTCCCAGATACTGTTATAGGTACTGACTCACATACAACGATGGTTTCCTCTCTAGGGGTTCTCGGATGGGGTGTGGGAGGAATAGAAGCTGAAGCAGTAGTGCTTGGACAACCATACTACATATCGATACCTGAAGTTATCGGAGTAAAATTGGTGGGAGAGCCGAGGGAGGGAGTAACACCTACAGATTTAGTCTTAACGATTACAGAGATACTTAGAAAGAAGAACCTAGTAGATAAGATAGTTGAATTTACTGGGCCTGGGGTTGGCAAATTATCTGCACCAGATAGAGCAACTATCTCTAACATGTCTCCAGAGTATGGTCCTAGAACAGCGTACTTCCCAATAGATGCTGAAACACTAAAGTACCTACAGCTTACCGGTAGAAGTTTACAGCATGTCAAGCTTGTCGAAAAATACTCAAGGAAGATTCGGATTTTTAGAGATGAGTCATCCCCAGAACCTGAATACATAGATATAATAACGATAGATTTAAGCGAAGTCGAACCCTCGATCTCAGGTCCATTAAATCCAGAAGATAGAATATCATTAAGCAAAGTAAAAGAAAGATTTATTCAGATATTAAACGAATATATTGAAGAATCTAAAAAGAGAGGGACCAACGTCGACCCGTCTGTAAGAGCACCTCTAGAATTCGACGGGTTAAAGACGGAATTAACACATGGAAGCATAGTTATAGCAGCTATAACGAGTTGTGTAAATACTTCTAATCCTACACTAATGATAGGTGCAGGCCTTCTCGCTAAGAAAGCTGTAGAAAGAGGTTTATCTACTAAACCATGGGTTAAAACTAGTTTTGCACCTGGAAGCCCAGTAGTAATTGAATACCTTAAGAAGTCGGGCTTACTCCAATATCTAGAAGCTCTGAGATTCCATGTTGTAGGATTCGGCTGTACAACATGTATAGGTAATAGTGGACCACTCCCACCAAAGATTTCAGATGCAATTAAATCCAATCAGCTCTACGCTGTAAGCGTACTAAGTGGAAACAGGAACTTTGCAGGCAGGATACATCCATTAACTAGAGGCAGCTTCCTAACTTCCCCACTACTCGTTGTTGCATATGCTCTAGCAGGAAGACTCGACATAGACTTATACAATGAACCATTAGGATTAGACCCGAATGGAGCGCCAGTGTATCTTAAAGATATATGGCCAAGCAATAGAGAAATTAAAGAAGTCATAGAAAAGGTGATCAGCCCATCTGATTTTAAGAAAAGATACAGCAAGATATTCGAGGGAAGCGAGAAGTGGAGAGAGATACAGGTAGAAGCAACAGATCTGTACCCCTGGGATGAGAAATCTACTTATATACGGAAACCTCCATTCTTTGAAGACTTAGCTCCCGAACCTTCAGAACCTAGAGATATAAGAAATGCTAGAACTCTAGTCTTACTAGGTGACAGAATAACTACGGACCATATATCACCTGCAGGATCGATCCCAGTGGAGAGTTTAGCAGGCAGATACTTAATTGAGAGGGGGGTTAGACCAGAAGAATTCAATACGTATGGTTCAAGAAGAGGAAACCATGAAGTAATGGTTAGAGGTGCTTTCGATAATATTAGGTTAAGAAACCTCTTAACCCCTGAAAGGGAAGGGGGCTGGACGATACACCTTCCAACAGGTCAATTAATGAGAGTGTATGAAGCTTCACAGAAGTATATGGAGGAGGGCATACCTGTGATTGTAGTTGCAGGAAAACAATACGGTGCTGGAAGCTCAAGAGATTGGGCTGCTAAAGGACCACACCTCCTCGGTGTAAAAGCTGTGATTGCAGAAAACTTTGAAAGTATACATAGAAGTAATCTAGTAGGCATGGGTATACTACCACTACAATTCGAAGAAGGACAAAACTGGAAAACTCTTGGGCTAACCGGAAGAGAAGTCTTCCATATCGAGGGGATAGAAGAAGGATTGTATCCAAGAAAGAAGCTTAGGGTAAGAGCGGTAAGGGAAGATGGTCTAGAAATAGTCTTTAATGTAATTGCAAGACTTGACACGAATATAGAGATTGAATATTATAAACATGGAGGGATACTAAAGTACGTCATAAGGAATATCCTTAAGAAAAAAGCTAAAGCAAAATAGTACTCAACCATTCATACACATATGATCTCCAATACTTTTTTCATGATTCTGTTAGTTGTGCACCATGATTACGTGTCTCTGTAAATACATACCTAAAGGCGTTTACAGGTTTAAGCCTTCCAGCAATACATTCTACTTCGTCTTTTCTTACGAAACCATAGACTGTCGGCCCCCATGAACTCTGACCAACACCACGTACACCAATATTCTTCATTAATTCTACCACCCCCTTAGATAATGGATGATATACTCCAAGCTGGACATCTCTAAAGAAGCTAGAAGTTAAAGTATCCAATTCTTCTACTGCCTCAGTAAATTTCAAGAAATCTTTTTCTATTATCGATGGTATTAGTTTCATTAAAATGATTGTAGAAGCATCTTTAAGGGAAGCTGCATTGAGTTTGTTAAAACTCTCTTCTTCAACTCTACTATGCAATCCCAACCCTTCAAAGGTCGGTATAGCTAGTAAGACTTTCCACTCACTTGGAATCTCATATCTAAATAATAAGGGTGGAAGCTCCGTGGAAGGGGCTCTCCCACCATCTATGGTTAAACCGCCTTTCTGGAAGAGCCAGTAACCTGCTCCAGATCTCTTACATCTATTAAACATCTCAGCTATTTCTTCTAATGTTAAGTCTAATCCATAGAGTCTTGAAGCCGCTAAACCTATAGAAAGGATAGTTTGAGTACCAGACCCAAGCCCTACATGCCTAGGGATGTATTCTTCACATGTAATCTTCAAACCATTTATCTTCAGCTTCTCTGAAATCCTTGAAGCAGTATCCTTCAACCATCCAGGTCCATGAATAACAAGATTATCAGACTTCTCGACTATGATCGATAACTTAGGCTGATTTAGATATAGTCCTACAGATCCCCATCTACGTCCCGAGACTCCTAAAGGATCAACAAATCCAAGATGAATCCTCGAGCCAGCATCTATCTTAATCTTCAAGTTTCTTCTCCCACAAATTATGAAAATGACCAGGTATTCATCTTTTTGTTTTTAGGATTAACTTATTATTTGGGTAAGCTGAGGATAGGTGAAGATGTCTGAGATTCCAAACGTTCAAGATGAAGAAGCAGAGATACCTATTCCGATAAACATGGTTGGGTTTAAGAATATTAGGATGCCTACTGGAAGGATATTCTTAAATGAGCTTGAAATCATCATAGTGCCAAAGTTTGATGTTTACGTAGATCTACCTGTCGATAGACGCGCCGTACATACCTCAAGACTGTATCATTCAATCATGGAGATTATGAAAGATTATTCAGGAAAAGTTGTAAAATTGGAGGAGATGGGGAGGAGAATTGCTGAGAAACTCCTTATAGATAATCCTCATTCTAGTAAAGCATACGTTAGTATTGATTCAAATGCTTTTTACAGAGCGGAGTCGCCAATTACAAGATCTATCTCTTATGAACCTTTCAATTTATTCGTAAAGATAAGAGCAGCCAATAACTTGGATAGGATTGAGATACTACAATCTATCGGAGTGGAAACTTATGGATTAACAGCATGCCCCTGTGCAAGAGAAGTAATAAAAACACTGTATCATGGGTTGGAAGCGACCCATATGCAAAGAACCAAAGCCAAGGTCTTCATTCAATTCTCTAACAACCTTGAGATAGATATAATTGAGCTATTAAATGTTGTCAAATCCTCTTTCAGTTCTCCATTATACTCTTACCTGAAGAGAGTAGATGAAGCAAAAGTAGTGATAGACTCGATAAAGTCAACAAGATTTGTTGAAGATACGCTGAGAGAGATCGTCAAAAAGATAATTGAGAGATGGAGTAATCTTCCAGATAATTCAAGAATCTACGCTTATGTAGAAAGTATTGAAAGTATTCATCCTCAAAATATTGCTGCATGTGTCGATATAGATGTGAGGAAAGCAAGATTGTATCTTAAGAGATAGGTGGTGAATAATTGGACTGGAGAGAATGGGAGCCGCTATACCTTGAAATAGTTAAAGAAATGGGCTACTCGGTGGATGAAGACTTCTCATCAGCTCAACTATTAAACAAGCTATTATCGGGAAGAGCTATCTCGTTAGAGGAATTGAGAGAGAAAGTCCGCGATAGAAGTACTGCAGTAATTTTTGGAGCAGGACCATCACTTACGTTGGATATTTCAAACTTCGTCGATTCAGAATTGCTTAATAATGTAGTTATTATTGTGGCCGATGGCGCTTCAAAAGCATTCTTAGAAAGAGGGTTAAGGGTAGATATTGTTGTAACAGACCTTGATGGAGGCGACGAAGTATTAATCGAGGTTTCAAAGAATTGTTTAGCGATGGTCGTTCATTCACATGGAGACAATATCGATAGAATAGAAAGACTTGTACCTTTACTCCATAAAAAGATACTTGGGACAACACAATGTAAACCATTCGGCTTCCTCTACAATTTTGGAGGATTTACAGATGGTGATAGAGCTGTATTCCTAGCAGATACTTTAGGATTTGAGAAGATAGTATTGGCAGGAATGGATTTCGGAGAAGAAATAGGAGCATATTCTAAGAATACTGGGGAGATTGATGATGAATGGCTTAAAGCGAAGAAGAAGAAGCTCTCTTTCGGCAAGAAGCTTCTTGAACTCTATGCATTAAAATCTAGTAGAAGACTATATAATGCTACATGTAGAGGTGAAGAGATTAGAGGATTCATTAAAAAATCCTTCAAAGAAATTGCCCAAATGCTAGGCTAGCATCTATAAAATTTATCTTAAAGTATATTTTCCGTAATTTGTGAATAATCATGGTCGAAGATAGAAGATGTAGAATAGGATTGATTGGTGGATCAGGAATATATGATCCAGGTCTTCTAAAGAATGTAGAGAAGATAAAAGCCTATACGCCATATGGTTCTCCAAGCTCCCATATTACTGTCGGAGAATACTCGGGGATAAGGATAGCCTTCATCCCAAGACATGGAGAAGGGCACACTATCCCACCCCATGCTATAAACTATAGAGCAAATATCTGGGCTCTAAGAGAGCTTGGAGTTGAAAGAGTTCTAGCTCCAAGCGCTGTTGGAAGCCTCCAAGAGGAATATAAGCCTGGCGAACTTGTTCTCCCAGACCAGTATATTGATAGGACCTGGGGTCGAGCTGGAACATTCTATGATGGAGGGCAGGTAGCCCATGTAAGTATGGCCGACCCATTCTGCCGAGAGCTTACAGACATAGTATATGATGTCGGAGTCTCAATTAGCCTACCTATACATAAAGGTGGAACCTATATCTGTATCCAAGGACCAAGATTCTCAACTAGAGCTGAATCAAAACTCTATAGAAGCTGGGGGGCACATATAATTGGGATGACTCTAATACCTGAAGTTAATCTAGCTAGAGAAGCTAGAATGTGCTATCTAACAATAGCTATGATAACAGATTATGATGTATGGGCCGAGAAACCTGTAAGCGCTGAAGAAGTTGTAAAAACTATGAAAGAGAATGTCGAAAAAGTTAGGAAGCTATTAGAGAAAGCTATTCCGAAGATACCTGACGAAAGAGGATGCCAATGTGGAAAATACCTCGATGAAGCATTGATGTAGAAATTAAGGATAACTCGATATTAAAAATTGAAGGTCATAGAAAGTAGAAGACACAAGGATGAAGGGCGGAAACCCACAGCAGGCGGGCTGGGGGTCGACC
>CAZKRR010000005.1:5182-28941 GCA_964555135.1 uncultured Nitrososphaeria archaeon | reverse complement strand
TGAAGTACGCTACAAGCGGGGATATAACAGGAGATAAATCATCAGTTGTAGGTTACGCATCTCTAAAAATAGAGTGTAGTTTCTAGGAAAGAGAAGTGGATGCTTAAAGTTAGAGCTCAGAGACTGTTGTCGAGATAGCCGACCATCTACTAAAAGAGATGGCAGTCTACAAGTCGGAATTGATGATTTTGAGGTCTTTAGAAGAGGCATATCTTTTAACTACAAATCCTACTGGCCGATGAGTGGTAGAAGCTGTCGGCTGGCAGGGTATTATGGATACTCCCGGTACGCAACGGTGAAAAATAGAGTCCCCGCCAGTCACAGCTACTTTAACTCATCGGCCAGCCACCTCCCCTAAATTATTTAATTTTAGGTAGGAATGATTTACCTACAGTAGCCTTCTTTAGGAAGATTAGAGTGTTCGAACAGTTCCTTCCATATAAGGCTTCCAAAGCTAGTAGTTCTTTAGGATCTACAACAGAACAGACCAGGTATACATTCAGGGCTCTTCTACATAGCTTAGTCTCATTAACAGTCATAACTTCCCTAGGTGAGAGTACCCATAGATGGAAAAGTAAATTACTTATCTAGCTAGTTCCAACTCTATAAACAGGTCTGCAAGGTTGTAGGTACTCAGAATTTGACTGCAATCTTTAAGAATAGGATTTTTGATAAGAAAAGGTAAGAGAGATGAGTAAGCCTGCTAAGACTGAGCGTGTAGAAGAGCCTGTCCCTGCTGTTGTGGAGCAGATAGTTGGTAGAACAGGTGCTACAGGCGAGATCACCCAGGTCAGAGTAAGAATACTTGAAGGTAGAGATGCAGGTAGAGTTATAACTAGAAATGTTAAGGGACCGGTTCGTCTTGGAGACATTCTCTTACTACTTGATACTGAGAGGGAAGCTGAGAAGATAAAATAGCTCGGAGTGTATCTCTATGCCTACTAGACACAGATGCTCATTCTGTGGAAGAGAATTCCTCCATGGTAAAGGCATGCTATATGTTAGGAGGGATGGTTCTCTCTTATGGTTTTGCTCGAGGAAATGTAGAGTAAGTATGGTGGAATTTAAGAGGGATCCGAGAAAGCTTAAGTGGACAGAATATTATGGAAAACAGAAACGTTCATAACATACTGAATATAGATATTCTAGTCGTGCGCTTTTATGAATATTCTATCGACTACTGAGTCGCACCTGCAGAATCCAAACCTCTCGAATTGAACAATCTCATCAACTTTTATATCTACTATATTTTCTTCAGCGCATCCTTCAACAATCTTCAAGCTTTCTGGGTTAATTTTTTCCTCATCTACGTATAGGACGTCTGGAATCAATACTTTAACGTTGAGGCATTTATGTGTGGGAACCCACTGTATTATTGGGATATTCTGAGCTGGACCTCCACTAATCCAGATGCCTTTTACTCCATATCTCGAAGCATTGACTATCCTAACGTTAGCTAGGTATTTTAATCTTATGATGTCTCCAGCCTTCATATTTTCAGCATCGAAGCTTGAAATGTAGAATTCATCGGTATAAGTTATCTTTCTAATTCCTAGAGACTTATTAGTTGGATGGTAAGGTATGGTAATTTCCCCCGATTCTAATTGTTCAACCTTTAGTCTTACGGGATTAGGTATAAAGAAGAATCTACGAGCTACTGGGTCTAGAGTCTTCCTATTCACGGAATATAATAGACTCCAGTCATATTCTCTTTTAGCATATGAGAAACCTGTTTGTGTTAACGTGAATTCTCTTATTGCTTCAGGCATTATTCCCCTCCTCTTCAATCCCTCGATGGTTGGGAATCTTGGATCATCCCATCTATCTGCTAGATCAGCTTCGATCACTGCTCTAAGCTTCCTCTTCGAGACAGGTGTACCCTTAAACTCAAATCTAGAATATTCTATGTATGTTGGGCTACTCATTCCTACAAGATCTCTAATATAATTTTGTAGTTCATCTCTTAAAGCAAATTCGCTTGTACGTAAGACGTGTGTGATACCGCATATACCATCTTCTATTGAAGCTGCGAAATCGTATAGAGGCCATACACGACATCCTGCACCTACAAGAGGGTGGCTATATTCAACTATTCTAAGAATTGCAGGATCTCTCATAGTGGTATTTTTGCTCTTCATATCTCCAATGAGTCTAAGTATTGCTTCACCCTCCCTGAATCGCCCATCAAGCATCATCCTCCAATACTTTAAGTTTTCATCTACATCTTGACCTCGATGCTCACATTCTACACCTTTCTTTCTATAAGATTTTATTTTTTCAGGGGAGCAAAAGCAGACGTATGCTTTCCCCAACTCTATTATCTTCTCAGCATAATCATAGAATAACTCTACATCATCACTATTGTTCTTCTCATAATCCCATTCAATCCCAAGCCATCTATATCCTCTCCTAAAACTTTCATAATATTCAAGCTTAACTTTTCTAGGGTCTGTATCTTCGAATCTTAACCATACTTTACCATCATACATTCTTGCATAGAAATAGTTTAGTAACCCACTCATAGCATGACCAATATGCATGTAGCCGCTTGGCTCAGGTGGGAGACGCGTAACCACTCTTCCTCTAACAGCATTAGGAAGAGGGGGAAGCTTCTTTTCTTCAATCTTCTTCTCATATAATAAGAGGTCAGGAGCTAGTTCCTCAAGTAAACTCTTCTGTTCATTGATATTCATTGAGTTTACTTGGTTCACGATCTCTTCAACTAGAGGTAATAATTCTTTTATCCTCGTTTTTAGAGATGAGTCTTCCCTAACAATCTTGGATAACACAGCATTTTGGAGAGCTTTGCCCCCATGGTCTAATGCATTCTTTAAAGCCCATTTTAGTATTAGTTCTTCTATCTTCATCTTCTAGACTTCATAAACCTATTGCTTGAACTTCTTGATGAACCTTCTCTACTCTACCTAGACCTAGTTAGTCTTTGCTGCATCAGTGTTAGACGTAGCTTAGGAAGATTACTAATCTTTCTAGATATGTAGAGTGTATTTCTAGAATTTATAGCCTATCCTACGTAGAAATTTTCTCCTTTCTTCTATATCTTTCTCGGCTTCTATTCCCTTAGACTTGTATCCATCTATTACAGCCATCACACCTCTACCTTGTTCTGTTTCAACAACTATGACTTGCAGTGGATTCGCTGTAGCTGATAGTATCGTACAGACTTCTGGAACAAGTTTAATCTTCTCCATTACATTAATTGGATACATATTCCTCATGATTATCAGGAATGTGTGCCCACACCCAATTCTTAAGAGTGTTTCAGCTGCAAGTCTTCTAAGTTCCTCATCTGTACCTTCATGTCTAATGAGGCATGGTCCACTAGCTTCTGCAAATGCTAACCCGAATTTTGCACCTGGCACTGAGTTTACGATTGCTTCATAAACATCTTCAACAGTCTTTATAAAATGAGTTATACCGAAGATTATATTGCATCCATCAGGGACTTTTATATCTACTATATCAATCTTTAGACCACTGATCATGTATCATAGATGGAATAGGAGATGAATAAATTTTTCATCCGTAAACCGGCGCCGCCTATTATATACTCAGGAACCTTACCTACTAAGCTGAGAAGAAGAGCATGCTGTTCTCTCTTCAAACTACTATATAACCTAGATTCAGAGCATACTAAAGCTCTAGAAGCTTAACGTAGGATAATGGGCTCTCTAGACATAGCATGGACGCTCTTACTGTAAGTAAAACAAAGTAAACTACTTCCCTCCCTAGGTAATTAAATAATTTAGGGGAGGTGGCTGGCCGATGAGTTAAAGTAGCTGTGACTGGCGGGGACTCTATTTTTCACCGTTGCGTACCGGGAGTATTTGTGTTAATTGGATGACAAGATCAAGGTATGCTATGAAAAACTTAAGTATCCTGAAAACCTTATAAAAACATATTTGTATAGGCGCTCCTTTATCTGTCATGGATAAATGGAGATGAAGGCGTATGCCTAATCCGAGTTATGTGACCTTTAATCCGCCGGAGGAGCTTATTAGAGCCACACTTGAAGTTGTGAAAATGGCCAGAGAATCAGGAAAGGTAAGGAAAGGTGTAAACGAAGTCATTAAATCCATAGAGAGAGGACAAGCAAAGTTTGTTATAATAGCTACAGATGTTGACCCACCAGAGATAGTTGCTTTTCTCCCACTTCTATGCGATGAAAAGAAGATCCCGTATACATTCGTTTCAAGTAAGAAGGCCCTGGGAGAGGCAGCTGGAATAGCTGTATCAGCTAGCAGTGTTTCAATAATAGATCCTGGGGCATCGAAGGACTTCCTTGAAGAAATTATTAAGAAAGTAGCTGAGATTAGAGGGAAGAAGCTTCAGGTTTAACATTAAGACAAGTATAGAATTGTTACCTAGAGTATCCAGAAGATATTCTCGTGTTACTTACACTAGCTCCCAGTTAGAATTCTCTGCTCTTTGCTAAGGTCTGAGGTTACTATTAGCTTAGCTCTAAATGGCTTGGCCTTCTTTATAACATTGAATCCACAGTATGGGCATCTAGTCTCAGTAACTCTTGAAAGCTTCTCTTTCTCAAAGACCCTCTTACACCAAACACATTGATAAAGAATCTTTCCTTCAACTTTACTGCTGGCCATTTCTTTTACTAGTTACTTGTTAAACTAGAATTTTAATGTTAACAAAAAGAAACCATGATTTACTAGGAATATTCAGATTAGACCCTTAATATACAAAGGTATAGGTTGTAGTGGCAAATTCGAGGATGAAGATATATCATTGATTATCCTCGTTTATTGTGGTGAAGGATGACCTTCTTTAGAGAGTTTGCAGAGTTATGTGAGAGGCTTAAGGAGACTACAGGTAGAAAGGACAAGGTTTCCCTCATAGTCAGATTCTTGAGGAATCTTGAACCCTTAGAGGTTAAGTATGCTTCACGTTTACTTATAGGTAAGCCTCTTCCTGAAACTACGAGTGATGAACTAGAAATAGGTTATAGTACTCTAGCAGAGCTACATGAGTTACAGTCGACTCTAATTTCTGAGCCTCTAACTATTGGGGAAGTTGCTGAGAAATTCCTCGAAGTAGCTAAGATTAGAGGTTATGGTTCTAGAGAAAAGAAGAAGAATATCTTCTCGGGGCTTGTTGCTAGGATGGATGAGGTTGAACGTGAATGGTTTGTGAAGATTGTGATTGGAGAAATGCAGCATGGAGTGAATGAGGGAGTATTACTGGAAGCTCTGGGAGAGATAGCTAACACATCTCTTGAATCCATCCATCGTGCATACATGCTTCTCGGCGACATAGGTGAATTAGCTGAACTAGTAAAAGTATTTGGTGGCCAAGCCATAAAATCGGTAAGGCTGGAAGTATACAGACCTGTAAGACCTATGTTAGCAGAGCAATGCCAAGATCTAGGCGGGCTCTTTAAAGAGTACCCTGGACCTTATGCTGTAGAATATAAAGTAGATGGGGCAAGAGTTCAAATCCACGTTGGAAGCAATGGTGTAAGAATATTTTCTAGAAGACTTAATGAAGTAACTCAGAGTATCCCCGATATAGTTGAGCAGGTAGATAGGTGCATAAAGAAATGTATAGCTGTCTTGGATGGAGAGATAATAGCTGTAGATTCGTCAGGTAGACCCTTACCTTTCCAGGTCCTCCTAAGAAGATTTAGGAGGACTAGAAGTTTAGAAGAGGCAAAGCATATACCTTTGAAATTGTATCTCTTTGATATCCTCTACCTAGATGGTGAAGAACTGATAGACCTCCCATATTCTGAGCGCTGGGGCAAGTTGCAGAGCATAGCCTCCCCCGACATATTAATTCCTAGAAAGATAGTTTATTCAGAGAATGAGGTTAGGGAATTCTTAGATTCAACTATTAAAGCTGGGCATGAAGGTATAATGCTAAAGAAGCTTGATGGAAGATATAAGCCAGGTAGAAGAGAGAAGCTCTGGCTTAAGATAAAGCCTTCTGAAAACCTCGACCTAGTTATAGTTAAAGCTGATTATGGATATGGTAGAAGGACTGGATGGTTAAGCAACTATCACCTTGCAGCTTATGACCCTGAGACTGAGAGATTTGAGATCGTTGGTAAAACTTTTAAAGGACTGACAGACGAAGAATTTGAATGGCTCACGAAGAAACTTCTAGAATTGAAGATCGGTCAGGAAGGATACACAGTTAAGGTTAAACCTGAGATCGTCGTGGAAGTTGCTTATAACGAGATCCAGAAGAGCCGTAAATATAGATCTGGGTTAGCATTAAGATTCGCTAGGATAACTAAGATAAAGCTTGATAAGAAACCTCAAGAAGCGGATACTATACAAGAAGTTAAGCGAAGATACTTCAAACAGTTTGATAAGAACCCACCACGTATTTAGCTACTCCAAGGACAGGCTTATCTACTCGGAGATATACTCTACCCTTCCGGAATTCTCCAGGTGGAGGCTTAGCTCTAACTTTCCCCTCACATCATGCGTTCTTACAATCTTTCGTTCCTCTCTAAAGAAATTATCTCTATACTTAATCTCTCTACCGACTAGAAGAGAGGCAGTCTCTTCATCGTTTACTCTTGGCAAGTCTAACATATAATCCCTCTTCTTGCTCCTACCTCTTCTCTTAAATCTCTCACTTAATACGTAACCTATCAGCCAAGTCATCTTCGAGCACTCTCGATACCGTTACTCCAGCATCTCCGCAGAGTGCTCAAGAACTGTTTATCTACGAGAAATCAGAATTCCTAAGCTGTATTTATAAGGTACTACAATGGATTGATATATTCTGAGGGTTTCATCACTAAGTTAAACAAGTTATTAGGAGGAAAGTATCTTTGAGTATCTCGTAAAGGTATAGTCTCAATAGATTACCCTGATATTCTATTTGTCTGTACTGGCTTAGAGTAACCTGGAAAGATTTATCCGCTAAGTCTGAATTGTATCCAGGTATGAAGAGTTTCATTCTAGGTCTGGGTACTATGGTGGCTTCAGTGACCGTAGGTTCTCTACTCGCATTCTGTGGTGAGGCATGGTCTGCTGAACTCCCCTTACAGGTTGGCTTGTTGAAAATGCTTCATGACATATATTCCTTTCTCCTTACACCCCTCTCCTCAGCATTGGGTGCACAATCTCTAGGCGGTGGAGTATATCTTGGGATATTGCCTCTGATTATCTGGATTGTAAGCTCAGCATTTATAGGGGTCTTGACCGGGGAACCTTATAGAGCTGCAAAAATAGTTTTTACATCAACTTTAATAATCTTCTCATTCTGGATATTTTCAAACTTTATGCTGTATCCTCTCCGGAGTGATAATACAGCATGGCTATCGGAAGTGGATAGGTTGATGTCTGACCTATTCTTTTACAGGTCTCTAGATATAGTATTCTTCTTAGCAGTCCCCTCGATAGTCTCCGCTACGACTGCATTCCTCATATTCTACATAGTATCATCGAGAAGTAAGGTTTCAGAATTAGAAGAAGAACAGTACCCAGTGTGGTAGAATAAAAAAGAAAAAATAGTGGGGCGTTAAGAGATTTTTATGCTCCAGTAACTTCCTCGGCTGGTGGAGCTTTGGGAGCTACTTTCTTCGGTCTTCTAGCTTTTTTTGCTGCCTTCTTCTTTGCTGCCTTCTTCTTTGCAGCCTTCTTCGCTCCCTTCTTCTTTGCTGCTTTCTTCTTTGGCATACTATAACACACCATCAACAATTATTGTGTTTTTAGTTGTATAAAAATTTTCGGGTAAATTGATGGATGAAGCTTAGGGGTAGTCAGGTAAATGATAATAATTAGTAAGAATGTAATGATCTATGATCTGTATGGCGGGAGAAGTAGATATTTCAGAGTTTAGGCGTCTTGATTTGAGAATTGGACGGGTTATTGGAGCTGAAAGAGTTAAGGGCACAGATCGCCTCATCAAGTTGCAAGTAGATTTTGGTGGAGTGAGAAGGCAAGCTATAGCCGGTCTTGGCCATATCTATGAGCCAGAATACTTCATCGGCAAGCTTTTTGCATTCATCTTCAATCTCAAGCCTAGAAAGATTAGAGGAGAAGTATCTGAGTGCATGATCCTAGCAGCCACTGCAACTGAAGAGAACATCGCTCCACTAATACCCGACAAACCTGTCCCCGAGGGAACCCCTATAACATAAAAGTCTAATATAGAAATAGAAAAAAACTCCAATGTATTATTAGGATCTGGAGGATTAGGAGTGTTAAAGACGCTGTACGTTAGAGATGCCTTTAAATGTGGAGAAGGTTCAGAAGTAGAATTAATCGGGTGGGTAAGGTCTAAAAGACGGCATGGAAAACTTGTATTCCTAGACTTAAGAGACTCGACAGGTATCATACAGGTAGCGGTTAAGCAGGGAATAGCTGACAGTGAAAGCTTCATGAAAGCATTAGATGTAGGCTTAGAATCAGCTGTAAAGGTTAGAGGTAAGCTTAAGAGAGATCCTAGAGCTCCCGGAGGAGTAGAACTCCACTGTAATCACGTAGAGGTTTTTGGACCTAGTTTAGAAGACTTTCCAATAAGGAGGGGAATTGGATTAAAGTTTCTACTAGACAATAGACACCTCCATTTAAGGAGCCCTAGGGTAGCGATGATCATGAAGATTAGAGCAAACCTCATGGATATAGCTCGTAGGTGGCTAAGAGAGAATGGGTTCATTGAAGTTAACTGTCCTACCTTCATAACAGCAGCAGTTGAAGGAGGTGCTACATTATTTAGATTAGATTATTTTGGTAGAACTGCTTACCTTACGCAGAGTGTTCAATTCTATCAGGAGGCTGCAATATATAGTCTAGAGAAAGTATATAGTCTTCAGCCTAGTTTCAGAGCTGAGCTTAGTAGGACAAGGAGGCATTTAACAGAGTTTTGGCATCTAGAAGTAGAAATGGCTTATGCAGACCTCTATGATATAATGAAGGTCATAGAAGAATTGGTCTACGCTATTGTTAGTAGTCTAAGTAGGGAGTCTGAAGTAGAGTTAAAAGCCTTAGATAAAGTCGTGAGACCTGAGATAGCTGAGCCCCCATACCCAAGGATAAAGTATGCTGAAGCTTTACAAATACTTCAAAGTAAGAATGTAAATATCAACTGGGGGGATGATTTCGGAGCAGATGAAGAGAGAATTCTCTCTAAAGAATTTGAGAAGCCTTTCTTTGTAACTAATTATCCTAAGGAGGCTAAAGCTTTCTACCACATGCCTGATCCTAACGACCCTTCTGTTTGCTTGAATACTGACCTCTTGGCCCCTGGAGGTTATGGTGAGATAGTAGGTGGAGGTCAGAGAATACACGACTACAATCTTCTCTTAGAGAGAATTCGGGATAACGGCCTTAATGTTGAAGATTATAAATGGTATATTGATTTAAGAAAATATGGTAGCGTGCCTCATAGCGGCTTCGGGCTGGGTATCGAGAGGATGCTTTGGTGGCTTCTACAGCTCCCCCATATCCGTAGTGCATGCCTCTTCCCTAGAACACCTACAAGAGTCTATCCATGAGCGAAATTTACGAACCTTCAGAGGATACCCTCCTCCTACTCGATGCAATAGAAAGCTTTAGAGGGAAAATTTTTAGAAGAGCATTGGAGATTGGCTCAGGGAATGGGGTTACAACAGTAGCTTTATCCAAGGTGTCTAATGAAGTGGTTGCAGTAGATATTTCTGACAGGGCTGTTAGAGAAACCTGGAGAAGGCTAAAATCATCACTTTATGCGGGCATCTCCCACACTATATTGGGAGACATGCTATCTATGTTTAGGGGAGACTATATCTTCGACTTAATCGTCTGTAATCCTCCATATCTACCGAGAGAAGGCTTAGAAGATAAAACCATTGAAGATGGATCTGATTTCGTAAAACGAATAATTAGCCAATCTAAATCTAGAATTAGGAGTGGTGGTATTCTACTTCTCCTTGTATCAACCCTCACTGGAGATCTACATGAAATCTTTTTGTATCTTAGAAGAGAAGGCTTTAACCCCTATATTAAGCTATCTAGGAAGCTATTTTTTGAAGAAATAACAGTAATAGAAGCTGTCAAGAATTCATAGAAATCTTAAGGAGAAGCTAGGGGTATAGGCTCATGAGTGAAGAAGCCTCGCTAAAGAGAGAAGTTGGTTGGTTTGGCTCTTTCTCTCTTGGGTATGCAGACGTTGGAGCAGACATATTCATCGCATTAGGATTGATCGCATTATATGCTGCAGGAGCTACTCCAATAGTATTCTTAATTACAGCATTCATCTATATCTCCATAGGTTTAGTATATGCTGAGTTAGCTCCAACCTATCCATATGCTGGAGGAGTTCAAGTCTATGCAATGAAGGGGTTCAACGACTTGGTAGGATTTACTGCTGGATGGGCATTGATACTAGGTTATACAATTGATATCTCACTTTTCGCTTTAGCTGCTGCTGGATACTTTTCTTATCTTCTCCCACAGTTTGCCGATCTTCCAGCTTTTACGGGGCTTCCCCCTCTTGGAGTAATCTCAATAATCTTCATAGGGTCTCTGATGCTCATCAACTACATAGGTATAAAGTATTCTGTAGAGGTCTCCGTTGGATTAGTAATCCTCGGTTTGATAATTCAAGGGTTTGTCTTAATCCCAGGCTTCCTATTAGTTTTTGATTTCTCTAGACTGCTAGAACAACTGAAGATACTTGGCTCCCCGAAGATTCAAAGCGAAGTAGCATACATGGCTGGTGTACCCATCAATATTCAGAATCTACTGTATTCATTAACACTTGCAATGGCTTCATTTGTAGGTATAGAATCAATAGCTCAAGCTGCTGAGGAAACCAGGCGTCCAGCGAGGCATATCCCTAAAGCTGCTAAGCTCTCAATAATCGCCGTCCTCATATCTGTAATGGGGTTTTCAATATTATCGATGGGCTCGGTTGGATGGGAGAAGATATCAGAAGAACTAGAATATTCGATGGCTGGACTAGTTAGAACATACCCTATTATTGGAGGTTTTGGAGCAAAGCTTGTAGCTTTAGCAGGTTTCATCCTATGCTATGCTTCTTCAAATACTGGGGTTATCGGAGTCTCAAGGTTAGTAGCATCGATGGGGCGATACAAGCTATTGCCGAGATGGTTCTATAGGATACATCCAAGATTTAAGACGCCTACCAGAACTATAGTCTTGTTTGGCTTAATCGGCTTATTCCTAGCATCTTTCGGGAACATACCGTTTGTAGCAGAACTTTACATCTTCGGAGCCTTAGTCAGCTATCTCATACTTATGCTGGCCTTCATAAAACTGAGAAACCTGAGAGAAGAAGTTTATAGACCATGGAAGATACCTGGTGAGGTATCTCTCAAGATAGGTGGAGGAACCTTTAGGATCCCTATAATAGGGGTTATAGGATTTATTGGTGTGGCATGTTTACTGATTCTTACATTACTCTTTCATACTAACGGTCGGATTCTTGGAACACTATGGCTTACTATAGGGATAGTAATGTATATGATCTATAGAAGAAAGATTGGGCTTAAGGCAGTATCTTCTACCTCAGCTCAAGAAATCCTACCGATATCTCACGTATATGATGTCGGTATATTAGTTAGACCTGTTATAGAAAGAGCTGAAGCAGTAGCAGATAGTGTGACTAGGAGCTTAGACAAGAGATTTAGGATAGTCCTCATCAGTATAGTAGACCCTGAAGAATTCAATCTCAATCTATCAAGTATAGCAGATAGAGCTCAGCTGTATCAATTAAGAAGTGAAGCTTTAAGTGAACTTGAAGAAGTTGCTGAAAAACTTAGAAAAATAGGTTATAAGGCTGAATCTATGGTATTCATAGGCGACTTGGAAAAGATAATATCAATTTTGATAGATTCTGGAAGACTAGAATTTATTGCCTTGATTAGGAGAGCAACCGGGAAAATAAAGATTGAAAAGACTCATGAAAATAAGCTGCATAGAGTTATATCTAGGTATCATGGTAAAATCATGGTACTAAGGAGGATTTAGAGATGCCTAGGGGCATATTAGCTATAATACACATATTCGTAGATTCTTCAAAACTAGAAGACGTAGCAAGCGAGATTAACAAGCTTGATGAGGCACTAGACGTCTATGAAGTTACGGGAGAGTTCGATATAATCGCTATAGTAAGAGCAGATGACGTTGTCACTTTTAGAAAATTATTGAAAGATAAAATTATGAGAATCGATGGGGTTAAGAGTACCGTAACATCTATGGTTCTCTACACCCATAAAAGAGAAGGGAGAATAATAGAAGAATGAGTGGTAAGAATCGGTACAAGATACTTTTAGCAGTTAAAGACTATGTAAACTTTAAGGCTCTTGCAGATTTACTTGAAATGCTTACTGGAGATATGGAGATAGTCTTCCTCCACATAATAGAGTTTCCATTATCTACTTCACTCTATCCTGAGATGATATCAACACACATTGAGGAGACTAGAGGTAAGCTTCAAAACCTTCTTGAGTGGGCTAAGGCTCAGGGAATTAATGCAGACCTAAGAGTAACTGCTTCTAGAGACGTAGTGGAGGCGATTATAAGTGAAGCCGAGAAGATTGATGCTGACATGATAGTTTTACAAAAAAGTTTAAAGAAAATTAAAAGGAGAATTAGGAGGTTAGTGCGTCAAACAAATCTTGAGAAGGTTGTTGATTTATCTAAGCGGATAGTCGTTCTGCTTCCCGAAGACTAGAATTCTTCTTCCTCCTCTTCCCAGCCTTCCTCTTCCTCCTCTTCGAATTCTTCTTCGAACTCTTCCCACTCCTCCTCTTCTTCCTCCATCTTGAAGAATCTATCCTCCAACTCCATAACCATTCAACTACACAAGCAAATAGAATATCTAATAAACATTTCTTTAACAATCTTGCTCAACCCAACATTTTATTGTTTTACCTAAACCTACATTGAGTATATCTGAGAAGATGGAGAGTTAACACCAAACCAAAATGAAGAAAGACACGATCATCATATTCCCTCGCAGCAATTTATAAAGTCTAGCTAAGAGTACTGAAGACTTATAGAAGAACATATTTTCTAAGCAAACAATTAAGACTCTCAATAATTTTTCATGCTGATGAATAATCAAAGCTATGATGCTAGCTAGACAATTTATGTACCACTAAAGGAGCCCCACCAAGCCGTTCCCAGCTGGTCTCCCCGCTCTTTTTTGTCTTTTAACTCTGAGTTAGAGTTATTAGAAGTAAACATAAGTATATTACATAGTGACATTGCATGGAGAAATTGTTTGCTCGGCTTGGTAGAGTTGAAGTCGGTGATGGTTTACCTACTAGGATTATGGGTGTGATTAATGTTAGTCCAGAATCATTCTATAAGGAATCTGTAAAGACAAGATATGAAGAAATTGCTGAAACAGCATTGTATATGGAAAAATTGGGTGCAGATATAATAGATGTAGGTGCTATGTCTACTGCGCCCTACTTACGTGACACGTTGATAAGTGAAGAGCAGGAAGCAGAGAGGCTACGTCATGCAATTGAAGCTGTTAAATCATCAACAAATCTTCCAGTATCAGCTGATACTCATAGACCTAAACCATTAATAGAGGCAATTAAAGCTGGAGCAGAAATATTAAATGATGTCTCAGGATTATCTAATCCTATCATTGTAGATATGGTATCAGAACATGACCTATCATTGATAATCTGTGCACGTAGACTGGGTATATTAAGTAATCCAAAGGAGGCTATCCCCAAGGCTTTAACTATTCTAGAGAACTTGATACAATACGCTATCAATCACGGTGTTAAATTGGAGAAGATAGTTATCGATCCGGCAATCGGCTTTCATAGAGATACTGGGATAGAGTGGTGGAAGATAGATATTGAGTTAATCCGTAACATTAGAGAGTTTAGGAGGCTGGGTAGACCGATAATGGTTGGAGTATCTAGAAAATCTTTCATAGGTGTCTTAACCAATAGGGAAAAACCTGAAGATAGATTATCTGGATCAATCGCAATTGAAGCTTTATCAGCTTATTTAGGTGCTCATGTAGTAAGAACACATAATGTAAAGGAAACCCTAGATGCAGTTAAAGTAGCAGAGGCATTAAAGACTGTGTAAAGTTTATGGCTTTCAGAGATTGTTATTTACTGTAGTTCTATGAACGAGTTCACTGGAATACCCAGTTCATCTTCTAGCTTAGTGTGCATCTTCTTTAAAGATATTACAGCGAATATTCCTGAAACATTTGCTTTAGCTTCTTTGCAGAGGTTTACGAGTGCTCTTATTGTAGCTCCAGTCCTAATTATATCATCTGTTAGGAATACGTATTCTCCCTTCTTTATAGCATTCCTGGATATATATATGTATCGGTATATTCCAGATTCAAAAACTTGCTTTATCTCTAAGAAGTCCCTAATACCGAGCTTCTTAGCTTTTCTAGCTACTGCAACTTCTTTACCAAGCATTGAAGCTATCTGATATGCAACTGGCACTCCATCCGTTTCAAGAGTTAGAACCTTATCTATTTTTACTGAATTTATCTTTTCATACTCTGAAATTATAAGATGCTTAAGAAGTACCGGGTCATATATTATCATGCTACTATCTACTGCACCAAATTCATCAACCAATATCCTATTATTTACTTCCTTTATTAAGTATTCTCTCTTGAATATATTGAGGATCGAGCGTGCTGTTTCAAGGCTAGGAATAACGTGGCCATTAACATATCTACTCAAAGCTGTCGGTGGAATGTTTAGCATGGATGAAAGCTTATCATAAGACATGATCCTCTTGAGAATCTTAAGAGCTTCAACCGAATGTAACCTATAACTCAATTCCTCAGCTTTCTTCATGAACTCAGATAAAATTATAGTTAAGGTGGCTATTAAAGAGTTCGGACGTCTTTCTATATCTAATCCTTATCAGAGTAGCTGAGAGTTATTCAAGATCATTTGTTTTCAATCCGCCACAGTTAAGTTGTAGAACTATTCTTCAAATATCTTTACTGCTTATTGCTTTGCTTCTTCATGAATACGGGAAGTTCATCTAAATATGTTAACTTGCCTGTATACCATGGCCCCTCAATCCAGATAGCAGCTTTACAGACTACTTCTCCTCCTGATTTTTTAACTAGCTTCTCTAATGCAGTGATAGTCCCACCCGTAGATACCACGTCATCTAATATGCAGACCCTCTTATTCTTTATCTTCTCTACATCTTCTTTCACAAATATTAAGACCTGACTACCCCTAGTGGTTATTGATGAGCACTCTTCTAATAGGTAATCCCTCATGTAGGCTTTAACAGATTTTCTAGCAATAACCATTTTCTTATGGCCAATCTTCTTAGCTACTTCATATGCAAAGGCTATTGCTTTGGCTTCAGGAGTAACTATTATCTCAGGGTTAAACATCTTAATCCTATCAGATAGTAGATCTGCAACAGTTTGGATGAATTCAATATCTCCTAGGATTAAATCTGCGTTTGAAGCAATCCAAACATCGTTTGAAACCTGTATTATAGGCAGCTCTCTCACTAACCCACCTATTTTTATGGTGTATTTCTCTTGACCTACATACTCTAAGACTCTAGAATGCAATTCACCTCACCATGTAGAAACTATAATAAATCACAGAAATAATTATTAGAATGCATCCAACCATTATTAATATGTCATAAAGTTTTAGAGGCTTAATCTTCCTTCTTGTCATTATGTTTGGACGTAATTCCAACGCTAATACGAGTTTCTCTGCATTATCAATACTCTTTATAATCAGGGGGATTAATAATGGAATATAATTTTTGATTCTCCTTACTAGAGAACCTTTATCGAGCTCTAAGCCTCGGGAGGTATGGGCTTCTTTGATTGACTTGTAGTCCTCTGCGGTAATGTATAGGTTTCTAAAAGCTAAGGCGGTGATTACTCCGAGTGAAGATGGTAGTTTGAGGGAGTTCACGCTTCTAATTATCTCCGTAGGCTTTACTAACACTATAAAAGCTGTAGAAATAATTATGATTAATAATAGTCTAAGCATCATAAATAAACCGAAGAAAAAGTCTATCCCCCTACTTGATGTATAAAATAGCGACCACTGGTTGAGAAATGTCCATAGAGGCCATGCCAGCAATATCAGTGGAAGCATTATTCTCATTTTCCTAAAGACTAAAGTTGCTGAACGCAGTAAGATCAGGACTAAGATTGTAGAGATGAGTATCGCTAATAGACTATAAACGTCCTTGCAAAAGAATGGTAAAGAAAACCATGTAATGAATAGAATTATCTTGGTTCTCGGATCTAGTTCGAGATTCATCCTACTAAACATTTCTCACCACTCAGTATGGATAGAGGCTCTATCCCGGCTTCCTCGATTAATGAAGAATTACTCAAGAGCTGTAATGGGTTTCCTTCCGCATATATAGATCCATCTTTTAATATTGTTAATCGATCCGCAACAGAGAATGCGAAGTCTGAGTCATGTGTCACGACTATAACTGTTCTTCCCATATTCTTCAGCTTCTCAATAGTGTCCTCTATTTGTTTTAATGTTTCTTCATCTTGACCTGTCGTAGGCTCATCTAGAATTACTATCTCAGGATTCATTGCGAGTATGCATGCTATGTATAATCTGACCTTCTCACCCATGCTTAAAGAGTATAGGCTAGACTCCTTCTTATCCAACATGTTAACCATACGCAATGCTTCTTCAACATTTTCCTCACCTCCCTCAAGGTTTCTTACACCAAATGCTACTTCATCCCAGACTGTTTCTGAGACAAAGTACTTCTCAGGGTCTTGGAAAACCATACCTACATATCTTGACATTTCAGCTGGACTACACTTCCTAGTATCTATGCCTTTCACTATAACGTTACCCCTAAAAGGTTTCAATAATCCATTTACATGCTTCATCAAAGTTGTCTTGCCTGAGCCGTTTGGACCCATAACTGCATAGACTTCACCTTTCCTAATTCTCAATGATATGTTCTTTAAAACGTATTCCCTGCTGTACCTGTAGTACACATTTCTGAACTCAATTACAAAGTCGTCTATAGTGTTTTGTAGGGTTTTCCTATTTTCAATCTTGGGATGATGAAGCTTTTGATTAACATTCTCTAGACAATCTTGGGTTAGGTAGATCCACCGGTCTACAACTTTCTCTAATCCTTTTAATCTTCTCCCAAGTATCACTACCCCTTTTCCTCTTTCTTTTAGCAACTCTATAGTTCTTGCCACGGTCTTTTTACTCTTCCAGTCGAGATTTGCTACAGGGTCGTCCATTACGATGTACTTCGAGTCCGAGAGTATTGCTGAAGCAATGACTAGTCTATGTTTCAGGCCTCCTGAAAGCTCGTGAACATAGTAGTCCCTATACTTCTCAAGTTCAAAAAATCTTAGAATCCATTCAAGTATACTTTCATCATTATCTTTAATGCTTAGCTCCAAGTCTTCTTCAACTGTTAATCCGAAGATCTGCAATTCATAGTTCTGTAGGACTATGCTTATTGTTTTTGTTATTTCTCTAGTTGGTTTCCCTAAAAATTCTTCTCCATCAACTCTTACATTTCCAGATACTTCTCCGGGTATTCTATTCGGTATGATTCCTGATAGACAGTATGCTAGGGTTGTTTTTCCCGACGCGCTCGGACCTATTATCGCTAAAGCTTCACCTGGCTTAACCCTAAAGGAAAAATTTCTCAGTATCCATTTAGAATCAAATCTACAATTCAAGTTCCTAACTTCTAGACAGCTTATAGCCTCCATCTAATCAAGTTCCTCCTTAGAAGTGGTGGGGTAACAGCTGCCACGACTAGTGGGGTACCTACTAGTATTGGCGGTAGGTCACTTAATGCTAGTAAAACTATAGCAGGTCCAAAAGGAGCTACACCAACTAGGTCAAAACCTACTGCAACTATTGGAACCATTATTAAGCCTGATAATAGACTGATCAATGCGATCTTGAATAATCCTTTTGTAGACGTTGAGTCTTGAGGTTTACACAATAGTCCAGGGATCAATCCTGTAAGACCTACGCCTGTTAAGTCGAAAACAGGGGTGGCCGGGTTAAAGTATCCTCCTATCAGCGCCCAGATGGTGTTGCCTACCGCACCTGATACGAATCCTACGATCGGTCCGTAGAGTATCCCGAACACACATGGGAGGAACGCTAGAACCCGCCAATGGATCGCTCCAGGAATCAATGGTATCGGTGCTGTTAACAGAAAACCAACTCCTGTAACAGCTGATGCCACAGCCATATATGCAACAGCTGTCATGGGGTCTGGTCTCTTAAGCTCGGAATGTTCTTGAACCATGTTATGGGATTCTTTATCAATTTATATAAAGTTGTCTAGACATAAGCTTCTAAAATTGACAGAAGAATGTATAGTGAACAGTCTAATCTAGCTTAGATACCCTATTCTTTATCTCTTCAACTTCTTGGATTAACATTCTAACTATTTTTTCTGCAACGCCAAGGTATTCAGATGGACTAAGTCCAGCAAGATCCTCAAATTCCTCTGTGGGAAAGAGCTTTCCCAGTTCTTCAACTATTTTCTCTGGATCCTCTCTGATCACTCTATGAATTATTTCATAGGCTTGAGGGTGACCACGTTTTCTTAAGTATACTTGATATGCTTCAGACAAGATTTCTGGATGCTTCTTGACATCTAAAGACATTATTTCTCTATTGACCCGCATTTTATCGAGAGAGACTATTAGATTCTGGAGCCCCATGTATGTTAAGGATAGAGGCAGCCCATAGAATCTCTTTATTACAGAGTCTGACAAGTCTCTATGAAGCCTGTTAGAAAGCAGCCTCCTACTCATATATGAGAGGATCTCCGATGCAAGGTCGAAGGACCCCTCACTATTCTCAATGAGTACAGGGTTGGATTTATGAGGCATAGTTGATGAATGTACTTCGCCGATACTGTGTGGGAAAAAGATATACCCGATCATCGATAGCATCCATAAATCTCTACATAGGTTAGATAGAATAGAGTCTAGTATTGCTATCTTCATCAGGTAGCTTGATAATTGTTCATGTGGTAGGATCTGTGTGGAAGCTGGGAAATAGGTAAGCCCTAGAGATTCAATGAAAGATCTACTAAAGGAGAACCAGTCGACTTCTGGGTAGACAAATTTCAAAGCATTATGGTCTCCTACAGCTCCCCCCAGCTTACCAGTAAATTTCGTATTAGCTATCTCCTCTAGAATCTTAGCAACCCTATAGGCATAGTTTACGATGAACCTCCCAAATGTTGTAGGAACAGCAGGCATACCGTGTGTCCTAGCAAGCATTATAGCATCAATGTTTTGGAGAGATATGTTAGATAATTTATCTACAATTTTAAGTAGAGCTGGAACTAGAACTTCTCGATTAAATCTATTTAATAATATTGAGTATGCAAGATTATTTACATCTTCAGATGTTAAACCTATATGAATATACGGCTTTAAGATTTGTAACTTATCTGGATCCAACCTATCCATAAGATACTTTATTACCGCGAAAACGTCATGAGTTACTTTATTCTCAATCTCCTTAATCCTCCTAGCATCATTTAGAGAAAATTCTTGATGAATCTTCCTAAGGGAATCCTTCCAATCACTTGGGAGAAGAGGAACCTTTGAGTGCTCAACTTCTTCTATGAATTTAATTAAATATTCTATCTCGATTCTAACTCTTTCTTTCATAAGAGCATACTCTGAAAAGCAATTACTTAGATGTGTAAGCTTCTCCCTGTACCGCCCATCTATAGGTGTTATTGCTTCTATCGGCTCCACTACTTAGCAACCTCCATTCCAGCTGATGCTCCTACTGATACTAGCTTGATAGGTCTGCCGAGAAGTTCCTCAAGCATCTCAATATAGATTTTCGCATTTTCAGGTAGTGCATCCCACCCCTTAACCGCTATCCCCCTCCACTCTTCTCTGGTTAGAGCAGACCATCCATCTAGGAGTATATAGATAGGTTTCGCTTTCTCAAGGGTCCTAACATTTGGAGGAGCTATCTTGACCCTCTCTCCATCAACGTCATATTCTAAGCATATTTTTATCTTTCTGATACCACCTAGGACGTCAAGCTTTGTTAATGCAATCCAATCTATACTATTTATCATTATGCTATATCTTAGTAGGGGGATGTCGAGCCATCCAACCCTCCTAGGTCTACCAGTGGTTGTCCCATACTCTCTTCCCTTCTCCCGGAGTACGTCTCCTTCTCCATTTTTTAACTCAGTTGGGAACACCCCTGCTCCCACCCTAGTAGTATATGCCTTCATTACACCAATTATCTCTGAGACCTTTCTAGGCCCAATCCCGCAGCTGGTAAATACTGCTCCTATAGTAGTATTAGATGATGTAACATACGGGTATGTTCCCTGGTCAATGTCAAGTAGTGTTCCCTGAGCACCTTCAAAGATAATCTTTTTTCCTCTATCTAATTCATCATTTAATATGATCTCTAAATCGCATATATTTCCCGAGAGCTTCTCAGCTAACTTAACCCACTCCTCAATGTCTCCTACCGGTAATCTATGTAAATCTTCTATAATTTTTATCTTGCTCTGCAAAGATGCAGAGTCTAGTAGATCCTCTATCTTTATACCTATTCTTAGAGCTTTATCTGAGTATGCTGGTCCAATGCCTCTCCTCGTAGTACCTATAGCTTCTCTACTTCTAATCCCCTCGATCATATTATCTAGTTTCTTATGTATTGGTAATACTATGCTCGCATTCCTACTTATGAGAGGCTGATTATTGATCCCTATACTCTTAAGTAATTCTATCTCCTCTACAACTTCGCTTAAATCTACAACTGTTCCAGATGCTATACATGGCTTTGCTCCAGAAGCTGAGCCAGCGGGAAGCATATTAAATCTAAGCTCTCTATCATCTAAGACTACTGTATGACCAGCGTTTGCTCCACCTTGAAATCTTACAACATATTCAGCGCTTCTTGATAGTAGATATGATATCTTCCCTTTTCCTTCATCTCCCCATTGTAATCCGATTATCGCTACTCCAGTCATAACATTAATCACTAAATCTATATTACTTCGACATCATGAGGCATGCTTTCTCTTATCCCTGCTTGTGTAACTCTAATAAATATAGAGTTACGTTTTAGTTCAGGTATGGTTCTCGCTCCTAAGTAGCTCATCCCAGATCTTAATCCTGCAACTAGCTTCTTTATCATCTCTGAAGCTGAGCCAGTGTATGGAATGTATGCCTCAACGCCTTCGGCATAGTATGAGTATTCAGAAGAATCTATCAATGCTTCTGTAAGGTCTTCTCTAGACCTAACCTCTCTACCTAGCATGGCATATATTGAGGCCATCCCTCTATAGATCTTGTATCTCCTACCATTCTTAACTACTACTGCTCCAGGACTCTCGTCTGTTCCAGCTAGTAATCTACCTATCATGACAGTGGAAGCCCCTGCAGCTAATGCTTTAACTATGTCTCCGCTTTCACGTATGCCTCCATCAGCTATAATCGGTACATCCATCTTCTCAGCTGCATCAGCACATTCAAGAATAGCGGATAATTGTGGTACACCTACACCTGCAACTATCCTCGTAGTACATACAGAGCCTGGTCCTACACCTACTTTTACCGCGTTTGCTCCTGCTGAAGCAAGATCTTCAACACCTTCAGCTGTAGCAACATTACCTGCAACTATCTCTACATAATCTCCATAGATTCTCCTAAGCTTCTTTATAGTCTCGATACACATGCTTGTATGCCCATGTGCAACATCTATCACTATCGCATCAGCTCCAGCCTCTATTAGAAGCTTTGCACGGTCTATTTCTCTCTCTTTTACACCTATAGCGGCTGCGACAAGTAATCTACCTTTAGAATCCCTAGAAGCATCCGGATATGCTTCTCTCTTTAATAGGTCAATGCATGTTATTAATCCTCTAACTCTGTTCTCTCGGTCAACTATAGGTATCTTCTCAACCTTGTATTGTTTGAAGATATTCTTAGCTTCTTCTAGAGATATGTTTGATTCAGCAACGACCATTCTTTCTCTAGGGGTCATGCATCTTCTTACAAGTGTAGAATCATTTTCGAATAATACATCTCTTCTTGTAAGGATCCCTAGGAGTCTATTCTCAGGATCTACCACTAGTACGCCACTTATCCCGAGGGTTTTCATAAGCTCTTTCGCTTCTCCGATTGTTCTATCTGGAGCTATTGTTATAGGCTTCTCAATGATTACGTTATCCGCTCTTTTTACTTTAGCTACTTCTTCTGCCTGCCTCTCCGGCGGGATGAAACGATGTACAACTCCTATTCCACCTTCTCTTGCAAGAGTTATGGCCATAGCAGACTCTGTAACAGTATCCATTGCTGCAGATACAATAGGAATATTTATCATGATTCTTTGAGTAAACCTAGACTTTGTATAGATCTCCCTCCTAGAAGCTATAGATGATTTCCTAGGTATTAGGAGAACATCATCGAAAGAGAACCCTACATCTTCTAAAACCTTAACCACGAGATCCCTCTGACGATAATCTAAAACTAGGATATATCTTTTATCTTAAGCGGATAATAAAAGATTACATGGTTTGATAAAATTGCAGGTTCAGCCCATCTAATTGTCGTTGATTGCTTGCTTTTTAATAAACTATTTTATGTAAAGAATTTAGATTGAGTGCTTTCTTTATCTCTTTCGCTATTCTCCTACCCATGGACATAGGTTCATTATAATAGTATGTTGAGTATGGAGAGCCATCTGGATACAGATTTGTTCCAGCGACTATTCTGGCCGAAACTTCGAATATTATCAATCCTCTGGCTGGATTATATATAGTTTCTATACAAAATGGGCCGATTAAACCTGGGTAAAAGAGTCTCCTAGCAGACGAAACAATTCTAACAGCATATTTTAGTAAATCCACTAGATACTTTTCTCTAACGACTACGCCGATGTTCCCCGTCACAGTATAATCTAGGTAATCTTCGATAATTAGGGGTAATCCTCTATGTATTTCATCTATAACTTCTAGTCTTCGGTCTATCCCGAGAAGCTCTAGTCTTCCTTCTTCCAAGCCTGGCAGATTCTTCTCTTCAAGAATACTGAGGAAGAAGTGGGGGTAATATCTTACTCCAGCTATGAATTCTTCCACAATTATGTCGTCTAAGCTGGTTACGAGTTTCTTCATTCTCAGCTCGTTAAACTTTATAAAGAATTCTTGCGGGTTGGAAGCTTTGAAATATCCTCTTCCACCTTTTGCGCCGTGGAGTTTAACGATTACAGGCTTATCAATATTAGAGGGGTTCTCATAGATAGTAGGGCAGTTTACTCCAGCCTCCTCCAGCCATCTTCTCTGTCTCCTTCTATCACTTTCCCAATACAATGTTAATCTGTTGCCGAACATGGGTACTCTAAATCTTTCTAGAAGATTGTCCGCTCCTACATACTCTACTAATGATCCATGTGGAATAATAATTATATTTTCGGAAATCAATTTTTTCTGAAAATTATCAGTCAATATTTCTTTATAGTCCTGAATCTCTAGGAATATCTCTGGAAGAGCATTAGTGAAGCTTTCATAGTATGGTTTATTCTCCCTCAACACTATTCCTACTGATGGTATACCTTCTCTTCTAGCTCCATGAAATATCTGGAGAGAAGAATGAGAGCACAGTGTCCCTATCTTGATATCTGATTCATTGTAGTGTGATAGAGAACCCAATACTTCACTTCTACTAATCATGTAAGAACCTCCTCTAATCTATCTTCTCTTAATGCTTCTTTAATCTCCATAGCAATCCTTCGACCAACACTTATCGGGAAA
>CAZKRR010000005.1:0-5082 GCA_964555135.1 uncultured Nitrososphaeria archaeon | reverse complement strand
TCTTAATGCTTCTTTAATCTCCATAGCAATCCTTCGACCAACACTTATCGGGAAACCCCATAGATTCTCAGAGTATGGAGTAAATTTCACGCCTGGAGACCCTGGAACTCTTACGCTAACATCATATACTACAATTTCCTCGTGAGGGGGGCCAGGAACTACTATACTCTGAAGAGCAAACGGTCCTATAACTCCAGGTGGGTAGGTATCTTGAGTGATCTTTACAAATCTCTCAGCTAATTCAAATGCTCTTTCAAGTAGAGATTCTCTAATGGTACAAGCTACATGACCTATCTCGATATTTCTAACCTCGACATACTTTAATACTTCTAACTGCTGAGTAGCCGGTAGCCTTAACAATCCGTCGAGATTCGTCTGCCTCCTCATATCTATTCCAAGCAGCTCGATCTCTCCATCTTGCGGAGAATAGAAGAAGTTAAAATTAAAGTATGCTCCCACAATTAATTCCTCAATAACTGCTTTCTCAACAGCCTCTCTTGTTACTAGCTTCTTTTCTATGAGAGCTTTTGATTTTTCTTCAAACTCCTTAGGGGAAGAAACTATGAAGAAAGCTCTCTCATATTCTCTGGCCGCTTCAGATACTTTAACTATTACAGGCCTATCGATCTCATCAGGACTTCTATAGATCCTTGGATAGGGTATTCCTGCTTTATCCAGCATCTTATATTGGTCGAAGTCTATTCCTCTTTCTTCAATCTTTAGAAGATATCTATTTCCGAAGATCGGTACTCTCAACATATTTTCTATTACTTCATATCCTACGTATACAGATAGTCCTCTATGTGGAATCAGTATGGTATTCTTCCTCCTAAGCTCTTCTTGAACTTCATCTCTAGCTATATCTCTAAATCTTTCTAAGATTATTACATCATCGATAATACCAACTCTCTTTCCGAATCTCTCCCTAGAGATAAAATACCTAGAGTAGATTTTTTCTCTGCCTTTCTGACATACGACTACCGTTTTAAAACCTTCATCTTTGGCTCCTCTACATACTTCTAAAGCAGAGTGCGTCCCGAGAATACCTATCGTTAACTGGTTCCTAGAATACTTCTCTAAGAGTCTAGTTATCTCATCTTTACGTATCATCTATCAATTAGTCATTAAGTTGGGATAATAATCTTTTTCTTACGGTCTCAGTGTACTTAGACGTAGATATCATTGTGAAGCATAATCTCTAGTTCTGGAATTTATGCTACGATTATCTTCTATGTATGTATCCTATGAGTTCTCTTATGGATTTGAATCCGTTATCAAGCATAAATTGTCCAATCCCTCTCGTTATCTCCATAAATATTTCTAGGTCTTTTCTAACTATGGCTGAGCCTATGCCAACTGCATATGCTCCAGCTAAGATCATCTCAACTGCATCTTCAGGGCTCTGTATTCCTCCAACTCCGATAATTGGTATATCTGGGAATTCTCTATAGATTTCGTATACGACTGCTAAGGCTAAAGGTTTTATACATGGCCCTGATAATCCTCCGAAAATGTTCGAGAGGACAGGGGATAATGCTTTAATACTAATTGCTAAAGCTTTCACAGTGTTGATAGCTGATATACCATCAATACCTGCGTCAATATATTTTTCTAGAACATCTATGCTAGATTGATGTAATGAGATCTTCGCAAACAACGGCTTTGAAGATACACTTTTTAACTGTTTTATTATTTGCTGTGTTAGTTTTAAATCTGAGCCGACATCTAGACCATATCCTTCAACATGAGGGCAGGAAAGGTTAATCTCTAGAGCGTCAGCACCTGATTCTACCATTCTCTCCGCTACGTATATGAATTCTTCTATGGTGCTCCCCCCAATACTAGCTATTATCGGTATCTGGATGTTTTTCTTTGCTTTGGAGAGTTCCTTACTAAAATTATCTGCTCCAGGATTCCTTAAACCTATTGCATTTAGATAGCCGTAGCCAAGATCTACGAATACAGGATTAGCGTAACCTTCACGTGGATTCTTAGTAATAGTCTTGGTAGTTAATGCACCCGCACCAGCATCCTCTACACGTTTCAATAAACTGTAAGACGATCCCAATATTCCTGAAGCTAATATTGTGGGATTTCGAAGAGATAGGTTTAATAGTGACGTCGATAAATCGATTGAAAGATTCTCCGGAAAATCCATCTTACAAAAATAATTTAGATTTTTTAATTCTTTATACATATTTCTTCCCTATCATTTTTCAAAAGATTCTCAAGATGTAATAAGAGTCTGCCGTCAAATACTGGACCATCTCTACAAACTCTTAATCCTAGGGGTTCAACTGAGCATGACCCACAGATACCTAATCCACATTTAATTATTCTTTCAAGAGAAACCTCGGTCTTCATACCTCTTGCTAAACATTCCTTAACCACTTTTATCAGCATCTGTTCTCTCCCACATACATAAACTATATCGAATGTCTCCTCTCTTAGAATGTTCTTCAACATATCTACTACGGATCCTTTAAATCCTTCTTCACCATCTTCGGTTGAGACATAAGTATCGGAGATTTCGCTGAATTCACTAACATAGAATACATCGCTAGAATTCTTAAATCCTAATAAAGTCTTCAATCTACAACTCTTCATACTCAGCATCCTACCTAGATAATAGAGTGGTGCAAGCCCGCATCCTCCTCCTATTAATAGGCAGTTCTTCAGCGAGCATAATGTGAAACCTTTACCAAGGGGACCTCTTAAGAACACTCTTGAGCCAACAATGATATTCCTATGAATATAGGTGGTGACGAGGCCTACTCTGCAAATAATGAATTTTACAGTATGTGTAGAATAATCTGCAAAGCTTAGGGGTATCTCTCCTATGCTGGGTATCCAGAGCATTGCAAATTGTCCTGGGTTTGGATTAATCTCTTCCTCCACCTTAAGAGTATATTCTTTAATGGATGGAGTTAGCTGCCTTATACTACATACTTCACTAGGAATATATTTTGATTGAATCTGGCGAGGTAGCTGTATGCTTCTTTCTTCATAGTTTACCGGTTTGTTCGTGGATGATTTATTATTCATGGCGTTCTCCCCTAATCTCCTTAGTATATGGTATGGAGGGTCGATGAGACATCAGAGAGAGAATCTCTTTAAGTGTTATCAAGTAATGTAATTTGATATTTAGTTGTTGTAGTTTCTCTCTTGCTCCTTCTTCTCTATCAACTATGACGAATGCATCGTAGACTATCAAGTTGTTCGACTTTAAGACTTCGACAGCTCTAGCAATAGAGCTGCCTGTTGTAGATACATCATCAATGACTAACGCTATATCTCCCTCCTTGTATTCTCCTTCAATAAGCTTCTTTAATCCATGATTCTTATATTCTTTCCTAACATATACTATTGGCTTCTTTAACTCTACTCCAATTGCTGTAGCAAATGGTATACCTCCAGATTCCACACCTGCTAGAATATCAAACTTTAAATTGCTCACCATCCTCACGTAAATCCTAACTAACTCCATGAATTCAGCTGGATGAGAGATTATCTTCCTCATGTCAACATAGACGTTGCTCTTAGCTCCTGAGCTAAGAATGAATTCTCCGAATTTTACACAGTTAGTAGATATTAGGATCTCGGCTAATCTATCTTTGGAGTACACCTCTCTCAACCTCCAGAATTTTTCTAGCAGATAAGATAGGGTCAGCGGATGCTGTAATTGCTCTTCCAACTATTTCAAAATCTCCACCATATCTTAAGGCTTGACTAGGTTCAGCACCTTGAGTTATTATACCGGGGCACATGATAGTTTTTTGAGGTAACTTTTTTCTAACTTCCAATATGTATTCTTTCTTGGTTGCTCCAACAATTACACCGTCTACTCTGGCTTTTAATGCTTCATTAATCAATTCATTAAAGTTCTTCTCGAAGAGCGTTGCTTCAGGGTGGCTCATCATTAATACTCCAAATAAATCAATAGAGTCACTGGTCATCCTTGCCAAACCTCCCTGGAATAGGTGTATAGTTGCGCCATCAAATCCTAGTTCTTGTAGAGAACTAATAGTATATGTAGCTACTTCTGGTATGTCTCCTATCTTAAAATCTGATAAAAAGTAGAATTCTCCCTTAAAATCTGCTATTACCTCTCTTACTCCATTAACACCGATTGATAATAGTAGCGGAAAACCTATCTTAACGCCTACGATGAATTCTCTTAAGTTATCAAGCAGTCTGAAGCATCTATCGAGAAGACTTCTAAACTTCCATTTGAGGGGAGATCCGTCAAGGAGATCTAATGCCAAGATTAATCTACTACTTCTATCTTCAGCTAACCTCCATAATTTTAAAGGAGCTTTTACTTCCGGGCAATAACCCACAAAACCCTTCTCAAGATACGATGCCCCACCATATAAAGATAGAGATCGCTACTTGAAGAGGGAAATAACATGTAAAACACTATTAACTTGAAGATAGAATTTAAGAAATCAGCTTGGCCATCCACTCTTTAAATAGACTAGGTAAAATAGAAGAATCAGGAAAACCTTAACATTACATGGAAACGGGCCCGTGGCCTAGAATGGATATGGCGCCGGCCTGCGGTGAAGACTCGTAGAAAGCCGGAGGACAGGGGTTCAAGTCCCCTCGGGCCCATTGAAATAAGTCTAAACATCCATGAAGATGTTTGACGAATGATTCATTCATTAAACACATCAGGTTAGGAAGGTTTTTTCAGATCTGTTATGTGGGGCCGCTGGGATTTGAACCCAGGATCTCGCGGGCCCGAGCCGCGTGTCATAGCCAAGCTAGACCACGGCCCCACCTCCATCCATTGTCCTCTTAATGTATAAATGTATAGTAGTTATTAGATTTTGGTATCTTTATAACTTAGTTCATAGATTGAGTTTACTTTGTTTTCAGTCTTTCAGGGTAGTCTCTTTCCTCCGGTTATTGACCAGCCGAGAAAATTAAACATAAAAAGGAGAATGTTTAGTTTCAATATTGTAGTGTTGAGCCCCGGTAGCTCAGCGGGTAGAGCGGCGGCCTTGTATCAACTCGAGGAAAACCTTGTTAGGTTTGCAGGAAAGCCGCAGGTCGCGGGTTCAAATCCCGCCCGGGGCT
>CAZKRR010000004.1:0-39095 GCA_964555135.1 uncultured Nitrososphaeria archaeon | reverse complement strand
TCAACTTATCGTTGAGTATAATCTTCTCATGTATCTTAGGTGCGCCCTCTCTCATCGATTCCAGGGGTTCAAACACAGCTTCGAGGACTTGATATTCTACTTCTATTAGCTCTAAAGCTTTCTGTGATAGTTCTTCTGTTTCAGCAGCAACAGCTGCTATGGGCTCTCCAACGTATGCAGGTTTATCTGTTAATACCCTCCAATCCTTGTATGTTGCGTCTGGCGTGCTTACAAGCCTTGGGCAGAACAATCTATTAGGTACGTCTTTGAAGGTTATTACGACCGCTCCCGTTTCTTCAGCTTTACTCGTGTCTATCTTTCTTACGATAGCATGTGGGTACGGGCTCTTCAAGACTCTTGCATGAAGCATGTTTGGAAGATATATATCTGATGCATACCTTTCCGCTCCAGTAACTTTTGCTAATGCATCTTTCCTAGGAGTCTTCTTACTAATGGCATGAAAACTCATATAAACCCAAAAGAAGCCTCTTCAACGACCTTATTAATGTTAATTAATAATGTTAACGCTGACTTATCATATTCCCAAGTAGTATTCTTTTACGTGCTCATTTTCTCTAATTTCATAGCTATTTCCAGATAATACTATCCTTCCATTTTCTAAGATATATACATAGTTGGATAGCTCTAGAGCATGTGTTGTATGTTGTTCAACTAGTAGTACTGTTATTCCTGATTCTTTGAGCTTTTTTACTGTATTAAATACCTCGTCAACCACGAGAGGAGCTAGACCTAGACTCGGCTCATCAAGTAAGAGCATTTTAGGGGAGGACATTAGAGCTCTACCAATAGCAAGCATTTGAGATTCTCCTCCACTTAATGTTTTTGCTACCTGTATCTCTCTTTCTTTTAGGATTGGAAATAGTTTATAGACTTTTTCAAGAGATTCTTTTATATTCTGTCTAGCTCTTCTATTGTAAGCTCCTAAGAGTAAGTTTTCCTTTACAGTAAGGTTAGGGAAAATTCTCCTTCCTTCGGGTACCGTGCTTATTCCCAGCTCATTTCTTAAATGAGGAGGGTATTCTGTAATGTCAATGTTGTTGAAAATTATTCTTCCATTTCTTGGTTTTAGAAGTCCTGAAATAGTTTTAATCAAAGTGGTCTTTCCTGCTCCGTTCGGACCAAGTATGGAGACAAGGTTACCCTCATCTACTGTTAAAGATATGTTATACAGAACTTGCATATCTCCGTAAGAGACAGAAATATCTTTAACCTCAAGCAATGCTTTACTCATCTAACCACCCCTAAATACGCCTGGACAACCCTCGGGTCTTTAGAGACTTCAGTTGGTCTACCTTCGGATATTTTCTCACCGTGATGTAAGACTATAATCCTGTCTGAGACATTCATTATAAACTTCATTACATGCTCGATTACGCAGATTGTTATCTGTTTTTCTTTATTGATTTTTCTAAGTAATTCTATAAGTTCATTTATCTCAAATGGATTAAGTCCAGCTGCAATCTCATCTAAGAGTAGTAATGATGGTCTAGTTGCTAAAGCTCTACCCAACTCAATTAACTTTGTTTGAACTAGATTACATTCACTGCAATGTCTACTTCTTATATAATTTAACCCGATTAATGATAATGTTTCGTCAACTATTCCCTTTATTAGTCTTTCCTGATTAGCAGACTTAAAGGCTCCAACTTTAATTGCTTCTTCCACGGTTAAAGATGGAAAGGGTTTAGATACTTGAAAAGTTCTAGCAATACCAAGATGGCTTATCTTATGTGGAGGTAAGCCCGTTATATCGTTATTTCTGAATACTATTTTTCCATCGTCAGGTTTATAGAAGCCTGTTATGACATTGAAAAGTGTTGTTTTGCCAGCACCGTTAGGTCCTATTATTCCAACTATTTCGCCTTCCTTGACATCAAACGATACATTGTTCAATGCTATTAACCCACCAAATCTTTTCACTATATTTCGAACCGATAAAATTGTGTTCTCCATTTTTCTTTCACTTTTATAAAATAGCAGTTTTTAATTTTTGAAATATTGTCTTAATCCAACTCGAAACACCTTCCGGCTTGTATAGAATTATTAACATTAGAATCGCCCCATAAAATATTAAGTGGAGCCCCTCGACATAGGCACCTAGCGTGGTTCTTAAATATTCTGCAAGCCCGCCAAGAATGAATGTGATAATCAGCGGACCTGCGACTGAACCTAGACCTCCAACTATACCGAGAACAGCTACCTGTATGCTTAGCCAGAAATCAAAGTGGGAGGGATGAATATAGCCTGTTATACACGCGTATAGTCCTCCCACTGTTCCTACTATGAAGCTGTAGAGGGTTAAAGCATACAATTTATATTTTCTAGTATTTATTCCCAGCATTTCAGCGGCTTCCTCATTATCTCTAATAGCTACCAAGTAGTATCCAAGCTTAGCTTTCTTAATCAGTACATTTATTAGTACTGTAATGATAAGAAGTGCTCCTAGAATATAAAAATATACGATGTAGGTTGAGAATCTAAGATGGTAAAATGACCATGAATAATAAGGGAGGTACCTCTCGGCTGGGCCACCGACATCTTCCCATAACAGGAATAATGTCTTGAGTATTGGGACAAGCGCGGCTGAGGATAAAGCATACCATACTTCTCTTATACCGAATCGGAATGTAGGATAACCTATTAGTAAAGCAATGGAGGAAGCGGTTAAGCCTCCTAAGATCATCCCAAGCCAAGGTGTTAATTCAAACCTAATCAATAGTGTTCCAGTTACATATGTTCCCAACCCTAAGTATGCGCCTGACGCAAGATCTAATTGTCCAGCGAGTCCGCCTATCAAATTCCATGCAACGACTATTACTGCTAATAATGTAATGGTTGTGGCGATAAAGATATAGTAGTTATTGAAGCTTAGCAAGAAAGGTATAGCTGCAAAAGTGATAGATAAGGCAAGCATAGAAATTATTTCGCTACGTTCTAGAGAAACCAATATTTATCACCTTTTCGCAAATAATCCAGTCGGCTTAAACCATAATATGAGTATGAATATTAAGTATATTATTATCTCTCTAGCCCTAGGATCCCAGAAGGTTAAACCTATTGATTCAGATATGCCTAAGAGAAGACCTGAAAATAAGACTCCTGAAACTCCGCCTAAACCCGCCATAGCTACTATACACCAACTCAATAAACCATATAACAATCCCGTAAGAGGGTTAACTTGCTGGAAAGTCATTATTAGTGAGCCTGCCAAGCCTATCATAGAGGAGCCCAAACCGAATGCAAATGCATACATCTTCCTCACATTAATCCCCATTAGGGACGCAGCCTCGACATCGTCTGTCACGGCTCTTAATGTTATTCCTAAGTAAGTCTTTGTTAGAAAAAGATGCAATATTACGAGAGAAATGATACTTATTATTGCCGATAGTAGCCTACTCATCGTTATAACATAACTACCCAGTTGTAAGGTTCCGGTAAACATCGTGTAAGGTATACCTCTAGGCTCAGCTTTAAACAATGCGAGAATCATGTTTCTTAGTAGTATTAGTAATCCGACTGTGACGGCTATTTGAGATAAGGGAGGGCCTGTTACTACCTTATTTATTAATAAGTAATATACACCTATCCCAAAAATGAAGAACAAAGGTACTGTTAAAAGAGGTGATAAAGCAGGGTCTAAGTTTAAAAATGCATTTAGCACGAAGACTAAATACATAGATAGCATTACGAATTCTCCATGCGCAAAATTTATTATGTTCATTACACCGAAAATTAGGGCTAAACCCATCGCAGCAAGAGCGTATACGCAACCCATAAGTAGACCATTGAAAATACTTTGTATCAGAAGTTCGATCATTTTCCATCACATAAAAATAAAGATGGGTTTAGGGTCTAGGGAATACTGGCTCTCTTTGAGCAGTTTCAAATGGATAGACTAACCATGGTTGCCCCTCAATGACTTGTAGTACTACGGCTTGAGCATACATATTATCTCCTTTAACATCAAATTTAATGTGTCCGGAAGGGTATGTGTCTGCTGCTGGCCCACTGGATATATCGAGTCTTAAGAAGGCTTCTCTGAGATTATCCGGATTTAATGGTTCTTGCGGATTAAGTTTTGCAGCCAATTCCAAAGCCTCCTTAACTGTCCATAGACTATAAACAATTATGCCCCCTGCCTCTGTTGGGATCTTGCCATATCTATTCTTAAAATCATCAACGAACTTCTTATTATAAGGAGCGCTCTTCGCAGGGTCATAGCTGTAAGTCTGAGAGAAGTACTCTACTGCTTTACCTGCTGCTTTAATAGAGTCAGGGTCAGTATATCCACACCCTCCTGCACCAGCAATAAATTTTGGATCAAATCCCATTTCAAATGCTGTTTTTGCGAAGAGTACTCCGTCATAGAAATAAGGTACGGAGACTACTACATCAGGATTTGCTGCCTTTAGTCTGGTTATGATTGGCGTCATATCTGTTATATCATAAGGATACTCAATCTCCGCGACTATTGTTAATCCTTTATCTAAAGCTCTCTTCTTAGCACCTAATGCAACATATCTTCCGAAAACAGAATCTTCGTTCATTATTGCGATAGTCTTCACTTCTACGCCTTTCTTTTTTGCTGATTCAACGATAAAATCAACAGCGGTAGCACCGTGGATGCTAGCTTTGGGGGCAGCTCTAAAGAAGTATTTCCATCCGCTTTCAGATAAAAAATCTACCAAAGCATCTGCTACCAAGATTACTCTACTTCTCTCTGTTACTTCAGCCATTCCAGCAGTATGTCTACTAATGTAAGCACCTACAATTATTGGAACATTCTCAGTCGATATTAGTTTTTCAGCAGCAAGTTTTGCGCCTTCAATAGTGTCTTTGCTATCTTCTATTATCAGTCGAAGTTTCGCTCCCCCAAGATTCTTTATACCGCCTTCAGCATTAATATGCTCTATGACTAATTCTGCTGCTTGACGTGCTTCAATTCCGAAAACTGCATGGGCTCCCGTTAAAGGCTCAACTAAACCTATCTTTATTTCTTTTATAGTTGGCCCGGGCGGTGGCAAAGTAGCATAGTAATAAGCTACTACAGCAACTATTGCTGCAATTAGTATAATTCCTATTACTAACGCAGGTTTACTAATCGATTTTCTTCTACTCATGTTACTATTCATTGTTAAGCTGGCATATATTTTTTGCATCGCATTTACGGCCTCCCAACTTTTACTTAAGCTTTTCTTATCATAATTTTTAAATCTTTAGATAACGAGCTCGAGAACTATTCTCCAAATTCTTTTTTATTTTAATATATCTTATAAATAAGGAATTATTACTAAAGAGGCGTAAGTAATACGATTAATTATCCCCTCAAAATTAGTTAGGTAAACAGGATACTGGAATAACTTGTTGATGAGAGTTTATTAGAATGAATGGTGCTATGTTAATCTTACATCTTTATAGATTTGTTAGGATTCTTTTGTCGAGGTCTTCTGGAGTATCTATATCTATGGTTGTATATTCGCTTGATTCTACTTCTACTATCTCTTCTCTGTACTTCTCTACTAGTTCTTTGAGACCATGTTTTTCTTCTGTTATCTCCATTATCTCACCGAATAGTTTGCTTGAGAAGAGTATTGGGTGACCGTGTCTTCTACGATGTGATGCGACGATAATTGCTGCATTAGTTATTTCAAATACTTCTATTAGCCCATCAATATCTTCTGTGGTAATAAATGGAACATCTGCTGGATGGATCATAACTGCATCCGCCTCTTCTATTACTTGTTTTACACCAGTTTTTACAGAGCTGCTCTGTCCCTCTTCATACTTCGGATTATAGACTATTTGGATTCTCTCATCCTTTATTTCTTCAATTAGTTGTTTTATCTTTTCGGCTTCATATCCTGTTACAATCAATATTCTGTTAATTTTAGAGCCTAGGGCTGTTTTAACTATTTTCTCAATCATAGATTCTCCGTTAATTTTTGCTAGAAGCTTGTTTCCTGGAAATCTTGTTGATTTTCCTGCTGCAAGTATTATTAATGCAATCTTAGACTTCCTATTCATCGTTACCACATATATTTGATTCTTCTATGGTTTATAGTTTATTTGTCTTCGTAGTTTCTCAGATGCTCTCAATATTGCGTTCATTATCTGTTGATACGCTCCGCATCTACATAGGTTTCCTGATAAAGCTTCCTTGATTTCTTCTATTGTAGGAGATGGTTTTAAGTCTAATAATGCTTTCGAAGTTAAAATCATCCCGGGGGTACAGTATCCACATTGTAGTGCGAATTCTTCTATGAATGATTCTTGGAGGAGGTGAAGTTCTCTATCTCTTGTTAAACCTTCAATTGTCAATATATTCCTTCCATCAATCATGGGGACGAGTATTAAGCAGCTGTTAACAGGTTTACCGTCGAGGAGTACAGTGCATGCTCCACATTCTCCAATCTCGCATCCTCTCTTAACACTTGTTATCCTTAATTCTTCCCTAAGAATGTCAAGCAAGGTAATATTTGGTTCGGTTTGAACTTTCACTAACCTACCATTTAAGATAAATGTAACTTCTATCAACACTTATCCTAGCTATTTAGGCTGAGCATCATTACTTAAACTTTATATTACATGCGGGAGGGAGAAGAAACCTAAGGTTGAAGGTAAATTCTTTAAGTTGATTAGAATATTTCTTATTTGGGGATGAGGCCGCTGCCCCAGACTGACTTGATGATGGAGGAAGAGCCGAGCCGACCCATTTCAAACTCCTAAAAATACGGGTGCATAATGGAGCCGCTTCCTCGCATTTCTACTAAGCCATTCCCCAATTCAAGTGCTTTAGCTGGCTATCTCTATGGCCTAAAGATTATTCGCTCCTAATGAAATCATAATGAATGCTATTTTGGAAGGAAACGAATATAAGTAAGGTTCACGAGTTTTTAGTGAGAGTTATTGAAGAACTATCGAGGTAGGGCTACTTGACTCAAGATAAACCTTGTGCTGGGAAGGGGGAAAGAGAGCTTGTCATGTATATTAAGGAGATTTTTAGGTCTACCTTGAGAGATCTTCTAGGACCCTCGGGACTGAACGCTCTTGAACACTATTTAAGTAAGAAAATGCAAGATGATATGTATGAAGTTCTTATAAATTCTCCTTCAACTTTCTATACTGTTTTGAGAAGTTTCTTGGGAAAAGGTGCGGACGCGATATTGAGGATTGCTGCTAATAAGCTTATAGAGGATGGTAAGATAGTAGGGCTATCAGCTGAAGAATTTGTGGGGTTACTAAAGGCCAGCGATGAGGAATCATATACGAGGTTTCTAAATAGTTTTAGGAGGGAGTAGGTATGTTTAGCCGCAATACTATGATGACGGCCATCGAGGGTCTAGACAAGATAATTACAGGTTTCCCGCGTGGTGGTCTCATAATAGTTTCAGGGAATCCTGGGACGGGTAAGACCGCTCTAGCTGGAGCTTTCATCTATAATGGTGCAGTAAAATTTAATGAACCAGGTGTTTATGCTTCTTTCCTAGAAGATGAGGAGAGATTCTATGATTTCATGTTTGGCTTCGGTGTTGACTTCCGTAGTCTTAGAGATAAGGGTCTATTCAAGTACCTAGCTATCCCAACATTGTTTGAACCTGGAATGAGTATATCGATAGCAGATATCTTAGAGGCAGTAGAATCTATAGGTGCAAAAAGGCTTGTGATAGATTCATATACTGCTTTAAGCCAAATGTTTAAATCTCCTCCTGAAGCTAGAGTCTTCTTACATTCTCTACTCTCAAAGATTGCGAGACAGATGGATTGCACAATGATGTTGATAAAAGAAGTTGAAAGTGAGCAAGTATATGAATACGGGTTTGAAGAATTCATATCAGATGGGGTAATACTACTTAGGAGAGAAATAATGGAAGATAGACTCTTCAGAGAAGTAAGAATACTAAAAATGAGAGGGTCAAAAATTAATGAACCATTAGCATGCATGAGCCTATACAGAGGCTTCGGCCTATATCCTTCATCAAAAATAACGAAGAACTACTATGTGGGTAAAAGATATGAGCCGCCAAAAGACCCTCCTGGAGTATATACCACAGGAATTCCAGACCTAGACATAGAACTGGGAGGATACGTTGATGGGTCGACAATCCTGCTAGATATAGACCCCAAAATTAGTCTCCCTGAATACACTTTGATATATGGGCCGATGGCTGTTTCCTACGCACTCAAGAATAGAGTTGTATTAATGATTCCAAGCGGTGGTGTTGATTGGCGTGATATAATTAGTATAGGTAAATCCTTTGGTGTGCCAGATGATATTTTGTCTAATAACTTATATATATTGATAGATGTGGGAAGAAGAGAAGAGCTACCTCAAAACGTTACCAAAACGTCTCTTCAAGATCCTGATGAAATTCTTGATAGGATTCATGAAGTAGTCGAATCCAGCATATCGAAGGGTAAGGGTCCACCTTTGATTTCATTAGGAGTTGATAGGTTGGCTAGTAGGTTACGTGAAATGATTATAGAATTAATGTATCGTGCATCGAATTTGATAAGAAATACTGGCGGATTAGTAGTATTCATTATGAAGCCTATCTATCCTTGGATCGTTGAAAGACTTGCACCAGCGTCAGATACTCATTTAAAAATAACTAAGATGCATGGGAGACTCATCCTTTACGGCATTAAACCTCATACCAGCTTTTACATAGTTGAGCCTGCTGAAGATAACTTGACACCAAAGCTTATACCGATAGTTTAGACATCATCTAATAACCAATCTAGGTAAGGATGACGTCTACTTTATCCTCTCCAGAATGATCGCTGGGCATACTTTTACTACTCCGTCTATGCTACTTAGCTTTTTTACGAATGATGATAGTTCCTCCATGTTCTTGAACCAGCACTCAATGAGTATCATGTGGTCTCCAGATGAGGTGTAAAGACTTATAACCTCATTCATACACTTCAAGTCTTCCAATACATGGATAAGCTTCTCGGGAGAAACGTCTAGACCAACAAGAGTATGGACTTCGAATCCAAGCTTCCTAATATCAACTTCAATGGTAAACTTCTTAATGATCCCTTCATGCTTTAGCCTCTTAATCCTTTTCCTGACAGCAGCCTCAGTTACGCCGAATCTCTTAGCTAACTCAACATGGGATATATCTGAATTTTCTTTTAACGCTTTGATTAGCTCCAAATCCGTAAGTCGAACCACAATATATTAATATTCGGACTAAGTATTAAGTATTCAAGAAGAAGGGGGTTCGATAAATGGAGCTGGTTGAAGTTGGAAAACTGCCAATGATAGGAGATAAGATGCCTAGCTTTAAAGCTAGGACAACGAAAGGTGTCATCAACTTTCCAGATGACTATAAGGGAAAATGGGTTGTTCTGTTCTCCCACCCAGCAGACTTTACACCTGTGTGCACAACAGAATTCTATGCTTTTCAGAAGAGATATGAAGAATTCAAGAAACTAAACTGCGAACTTATCGGCCTCAGTATAGACCAAGTCTTCAGCCACATACAATGGACTAGATGGATTAAAGAAAAGCTCAATGCAAACATAGAATTCCCAATAATCGCCGACGACACAGGTAAAATTGCAACGATGCTTGGAATGATTCATCCAAAGAAAGGAACCAACACTGTTAGAGCTGTCTTCATAATAGACCCAGAAGGAATCGTTAGAGCAATATTCTATTACCCACCGGAATTTGGAAGAAACATAGATGAAATATTAAGAGCAGTAAGAGGACTCCAAATAGCAGACAAATCGAAAGCAGCTCTTCCAGCCAATTGGCCGAACAACGAACTTATAGGCGATAAGGTAATAGTCCCACCAGCAGCAGATGAGAAAACAGCAGAAGAGAGATTAAAGCAGTACAAAGGATATGACTGGTGGTTCGTCTACAAAGAACCTGAAAAACAATAAACAAGAGTAGACTAAAATCCCTACTCCTATAATATACTTCCATATTTTTTATCAAGTTCATGGATACATCATAGATTTAGGGTTCGAAAATAGAACTCAATCTTTATTTATCTCAACAGATCGATTTGCTATAAGGAATAGGTGATAAGCCACATGGAGCTCTCGAATACAGATCTACGTGGCATCCTCGATCTCTCAGCACTCGGAATATATGTTCATGCAATTACGGTCGCTATAGTAATCGGTTTTTCGGTTACACTCACTATAACAGAGTTTCTTGGAATATGGAAGAAAGATGTAAGCCTCATAAAACTCGCTAAACAAATATCTCTAGTTATAGTAATAGCTTTTGTATTTGGAGCTGCAACAGGGACACTAGTAGAGTTTGGGCTCATACAGGTATGGAACGGGGTGATCTTAGCCATCGGCTCATTCTTCTTCACCCCACTCTTCTTAGAGCTAGTAGCATTCACTATCGAAGCAACGCTACTAGTCGCATTACTATATACTTGGAATAAATTCAAGAATCCTTGGACGCACTGGACGATAACACTTACATATACGATAGCAGCATTACTCTCAGGAGCATTAATAACCTCTGTAAACTCTTGGATGCAAGCACCATGGGGAACAGGAGAGATAGTAAGACAGATCTATCCATGGGCTCCAGTATATGGGCCAACATTAGTAAACACAGAATTCCTTCTAGCCGTTAAAGAAGCTTTAGTAAATACTAGGGTAACCTCTATCGGATCGGGAGCCACTTTAGTTAACCCAGATATGCTAAACACACTCATTGATTCTTATGGAGAGCTTCTAAAGGATCCATGGGTATCAATGGTAAGCCCATATTCTCTAACTAGTATAATACATCAACTTCTCGCAACAACCATTGTAGGAGTCTTCTGGATAGCGGGAACGCTAGCATACCTAGGCTTAAGAAAAAAAGAGAGAAGAGACTATTATCTAAAACTCTTCAAGACTGTTGCTTTGATAGGTGCAATACTCTTGTTCATACAGGGAATAGAAGGACATGAGCAAGGGTTAATGGTTTTTCTATATCAACCAACAAAATTCGCTATGATAGCTGGATTAGAGAAATCTGGACCATATCCGCCAGCGGGGTTGACGATCTTTGGAGACCCAAACTATGTATTCAAAGGCTTTGACCACTTAATCCAAACAGTTGAAGATCATCCCGCTTCTGATCTAAAAATAGCCGGTATATCCGCTAAAGAGATAGCATTAACAGATACATTAAAAGCGCTTGAAAAACTTCCAATCGTAAAGACTTTATACGAAGTCAAGATTGGCTTAGGGGCAACAGCAGTAATAATATCTTTAATGATCATAAGCTCATTCATATTCAAGAGATCCTGGAATGGGAGAGAAAAAATACTATTATATTCAGGACTTGCAATGTTCTTTATCGCTCCCGCTATGGCAGGACTTGGATGGGCGGTAAGAGAAATAGGTAGAAAACCCTGGACAGTTTACGGTTTACTCTACCCTGAAGAACTCGTTACCCCCAATCCAATCGGTGTAGAGATTGTATTAACAATAATTGGTGGATTAATTGTAGGATTTCTCATAAACATGATAACAATATACGTTGTCTTGAAGAAGCCTCCAAAATTCCTCATGATAGGTGAAGAGTGATGGATCCAACATTACCCATAATAATTTTAGGGATAGTCTTATTGATCCATTTGACATTTGTAAACATAAACATAGGCCTTGGATTCTACAGCTTTATACTAAGATGGAGATCACTTACAAACATCGAGGTGGTAAAGCCTGCAAGAAAAGTCTTCAAGTTTTTAGTTGCATCTGAAGTTGTTTCAGGCGTCTATGGAACGATGATGACTGTCGTCTTGGCGGGATTCTGGCCTACACTAGTAAACATCGCTACAATAATCTTGTTCATCCCACTATTGATTAGCATAATAGGCATCATAGTTAGATTAACATTTATCGCTGCATACTGGTACACATGGGATAAGGTTCAACCAAAGATACATCTAGTCATAGGGCTATTGATGGCATTATCTGGATTAATGATCCCCGCGGGATTCAGATACATATTCGCCTTCATAAACAACCCAGTAGGATTGATAAGACTAAACCCCATCTCTGGAAATCCTCTTGAAGCTTTAACCAACCCTGTCTATCTTCCTCTCCTACTTCATACATGGTTTGGAGCATTATCCATAGGGTTTCTCGCAGCAGCTGCTGGGCTAGCATGGTCATCAAAGATTGATAAGACAATTGAGAAATGGAGTGGATATGCAGGCCTCCTTGGAGGATTAATGATCATACCTCAAGGATTAACAGGATTCTGGTTCTGGAGTACTTTAAGCTTTCATTCTCACTACCTTTTCTATAGCATAAATAGATCCTTCCTACCTACTGGTCATTCATCAATAGATGTTTCACATGCTTTTCTAGGAATGGTTTTGCTTGCTATAGTAATTCTAACGCTTGGAGTAATCTATTATTACCAACCTGCTAAGAGATGGATCGCTTACTTATTAGCACCTACCGCAATAGCTTCATTAATATTTGGAGAGATAACCCACGATATCGGTAGACTCCCCTACATGGTCTTAACAGGCGAGACGGGAATACCGATAGAGACCTTCATCAATAGACTACTAGTAATAGAATCCACGTTAGTATTCTCCGTCGTAGCAGTAATAATATTCTTCACACTAATCTTCATGGGATTGCTCTACCTATACCTTGTCAAAGGAATACTAGAATAATGATAAAACAAATTAAACTCTCCATAATATTTTTATTGATTCCAAGAGACTTGTCTTCTGATGACGTTAGAACAGTTAATAGACCAGGTTAGACAGCTAACTAAAACCCAAGTAAAAAATATCGTAGAGGAGAGGATAAGAAGCTTCATCGAAAATAGGAGTAAAGACATTAATAAGATCTTTAAAGAGCTATGCTTCTGCATCTTAGCAGCAGGCTATAATGCAGAGAAGAGCCTTCATATACAAGGGAAGATTGATGATGGATTCTTGAAGTTATCGGAGAAAGAGCTTGCTGAGGAACTGAGGAAGCTTGGACATAGATATCCTGAAGCTAGAGCAAAATATATTGTTAAAGCTAGGGAAAAGATAAACAAGCTGAAGAATACGCTAGAAATACTAAGAGACTGTAAGCAGATTAGAGAATGGTTAGTAGAAAATATCAATGGTATAGGATATAAAGAAGCAAGCCACTTCCTCAGAAATATAGGATGCTTAGACTTAGCGATAATCGATTACCACCTCCTAGACCTCCTAGAAAAACATAAGATTATAGAGAAACCTAGAACACTAACAAAAAAGAGATACCTAGAAATTGAAAAAATACTGGAGCAAGTGTCTCAAAGATTGAATATGAAGCTTGGAGAACTAGACTTATACCTATGGTATCTAGAAACTGGGAAGATAATCAAATAGAGGAATTGCTTATCCCTAAGCCTGACATCTAATCCTAAAATAGTGCTTGGCTACGTCTTTATTGTTAATATATAATTTAGGGGAAGGAACTGCCCGATGAGTTGAAGTAGCTGTGACTGGCGGGGAGCACTATTTTCACTGCTTTGTGTCAGGAGCTTACATCCCACCCTACCAGCCGACAGCTTTTACCACTCATCGGTTCTGTCAACTTTTACTTAATTTTTTCTTATTTATAAGTTTTTAAGTCTCTAAGTAATGGGTGAGGAAGCTATTCCTCCAAATATAACACATGGAAGATATTACCTAGTTGACAGGATCCACTCATCGGCCAGCAGGGTTATCGATTATTTGGTTGTTAAAAGATATGCTTTCCTTAATGCTTTCAAAATCCTCAGCTCCAGCCTATATATAGCCTTCTCCTTCGGCAGATAATAACGATCTCGGCAATTTTATTTAAAACATTTACACATTTCTTTCTATTTATGTATAGGACTACTGCAAACCTTGTAATATGTTCTCTAAGTCTGTGGTTATATCGACCCTTATTTTTGTTAGGTGTATATCCTAGTAATCCTTTAAGTCTTGTTATAGGTAGATGTAATGGTAGCTCCATCGTAAGAATAGCTAGTTCAACACTATCCTCTACTCTAAGCATCCTACAAGCTTCCTTGTAGATAGTATCATTGGATAGTATTTTAATAATCTTCTTAGCTATATCCTTCTTATCCTTCTCCATCAGTCTTATAGCATTCTTCAACTCATAATCATATCCATCATTCTTAATCCATTGCTTCAAAGTCTTGATTCTTCTCGATAGAAGCTCATACTTGTTTATCAATGGCTTCGGCTCAACCTTCTTCTCCACCTTCTCGACTGTTAAAGCTCTGAACTTATCTCTTGGGATCTTTGAAAGTATTACTGCATCATTTTCATCACTTTTCTTAATATTGTTCTCTTTCCTAAGCTTCTTCAATATACTTGTATCCATCAATAGATACACTTTGACATCTCTCTTTAACAGCTCTAATACTTCTTCATATATCTCTGGGAATAATGTATAAATGAATACTTCATTGACTTCTTTAAGCTTGGTTAGTTTGTCTATCTCGAATACTCTTTCACCATCAAAGACTATATGTGGTTTCCTCTTCCTCTTACTGTTGGTAGCAGTCCTAGAGGTATCAACATAAACACTCTTAGACATCTTCAACATCCTATTCTACTTCTCCACTGCATTCTTCTAAGAACTTTGTTAGGTCTATAGCCAACCGCTTGAAATTCTTCTTCATATTAGGGTTCTTTAGGTATCTCAACACTATAATATCTAATAGGTAATCCTCTCCATAGAATAATATCAAGTTCTGCACCAGCATAATATAGAAGTTCTCATAAGTAGATAAATTCGTTTCACCAACCCTGAAAATGAAGCATATCAACCATCAAATAGATAGAGATAAAACTACCTAATGCTTAGTAAGTTTACCGACATTCGAGATCAATTAATGACAGAATTTAAAGGAAGAGTTTCAGAAATGTACTAGAAGAGGAAGGTGGGGAAGCAACGGTAGAAAGGATAGCATATCTGTTGGGTAAGAGTGTTGACGAGGTGTTTTGTATTGTTGGAGTGGAGAATATTAAGATTGCTAGAGAGAGGTATAGCTCGACAGACAAATAATACATCACATCCTCTCTTTAAAAACATAAATTATTCTAAAGATAGGACTAGAAATGTTATTAATAATAAGGATATTAAAGCAGTTTCTTCATGAAGTAAGATAACACCTCATGAAGGATAGATGAATTATTCTCAAACTATTTATTTGCTATCCTTGTAGTCTTGATTGTGTCAGCTGGTAGTAATAAACCATTAACATATTATTTAGAAGAATAATCTCCCAGTCCGTTATCTAGAGACTTAGAATTCATAAAAAGAAATATTTAAGTAAAGCTTACATCCTTTCCAGCGTAGATAATGATAAAACGATAGGCGAATGGATGATGCCCAATTGGGGTTACTCAGTGAAAGAATTGGATCCAGCTAAGACAGTTAAAGCAAGCCTTAGAGAGGTGGATGTCTCTCCTAAATTTTCTAGAGAAGTTTGTAGAGCGATTATTGGGTTAAAGATCCCTGAAGCTAAGAAGCTTATGGAAGAAGTCATAGCTATGAAGAAGATGATCCCCTATAGAAGGTATAGGAAGGATAGAGCACACCATCGTCAGACTAAAGGTCCTGGAGGGTATCCAGTAAAGATTGCGAGGATGATGTTGAAACTACTTGAGAGTCTTGAAGCAAATGCTGAATTTAAAGGTCTTGACCCAGAACAAGTAATAATAAGATATGCAGTAGCTCATAAAGGAAGAGTTATGAGGAAATTCATTGAGAGAGCATTCGGTAGAGCAACACCATATGATAAAATTCTTACTCACATAGAATTGATAGGGGAGGTGAAAGAATAGATATGTCGACTATTAAGCAGCTGGTTGAGAAGAGGCGAAAGAAGACAGAAGTTGAAGAATATTTAGCTGAGAAGCTGAAAGATGCAGGATTTGGCGGAGTAGATATGGTATTCACACCTATTGGAACTAGAGTAACAATATATGCTATGCATCCGGGCAGAGTAATTGGATCTAGAGGTAGAACGATTAAAGAGATCTCAGAAGTACTAGCTACAAGATTCGGTATAGAGAACCCGAATGTAACAGTCGCAGAGATAGAGGTTCCTGAGCTTAACCCATACGTTATGGCTTATAGGATAGCTCAAGCAATAGAAAGAGGGGTAAGACATAGGAGGGTAGCATTCTGGGCATTGAGAAGAATAATGGATGCAGGTGCAAGAGGAGTTGAGATAGAGATAAGTGGAAAGCTTACATCAGCTAGGGCTAGAACAGAGAAATATACTGCGGGGTTCATTCCTAAATCAGGAGAATACGCATTAAAACATGTAAAAGTTGGAAAAGCATTCATCCTCCTGAAGACAGGGATATACGGAGTAAAAGTAAAAATATATCCATCAGACGCTCCATTACCAGAGGAGCTTGGAATCGATTTAGAGAAGATTGCGGCTTTACGATCTTCAGAACCAAAAGTTGAGGTGGTGGAAGAAGTTGGTGAAGGAAGTGAAGGATCTAAGGCAGAAGAGCAATGAAGAACTGCTAGATGAATTGGATAGATTAAGATCAGAGCTTATTCTACTTAGAAGTAGAACTAGTGGTGTAGGAATAGAGAAGACAGCTCTCATAAGAAATACTAGGAAGAGGATAGCCAGGATCTTAACTATCCTAAAGGAGCGGGGGATAGACTTATAAATGAATACTATGTAAGATTATATTCAACCCCAAACCTGGAAATAATTCTTAGACTCAAATTTTATGGAACAAGATCAACCATCTTAACCGTATAGTATACTACTTCATTTCTTCTATCAACAACTGCTAATACAAGTTCTTTCTTATTATTCCTACATACCTCAAGCCACTCAACTAGTTTCTGTATTGGAAGGTCTCTACCTTCATAAACGATAGCAACCAAATATTTTGCAGGCTTCTCTAAGTATTCTCCTCTTTCAAATACTCTAAAACGTAATTCTGAGCTAAAACCATCTCTAACAACATAATTCCTCTTCCTCAAATCTCTGTAAACAATGTAGTCTCTCCAAAGAGTTTGCTCCTTAAAGGATAATTCTTCTAAAAGCTGATTGAAATAAACCTCTTCTCCTTGAATATTGTTCAGCGTCATTCTACCAGTTTCTAAAAGATATAATGCTTCAACTGGAGAATACTCTACGATTTTCTTAGCTTCATCTCTGGTACCATATCCTCTCCTCATATAGTATTCCGTAACACTACTTAATGGAGATGTGACTCTACCATTAAGATACGTAGCTTGGATTATTCTATCCATAGAGTCGATTTTGTCTGTACCCACAAATTAAGTGTTACCACTACTAACATTTAAGAGTAATGTAGAATACTCAAGCAAAGGTACCATGTGCTTTTATGAGAATGAAAGAATAGGAGCAGATAGTAAAAGCTGCCTTTGAAGCTGAGTTAAGCTGATACTATACTCCTGATAAACTAGTAGAGGCTAATCCAAGATAAATTTAAATTCTTGCTCGATTCTGCATAGACGTGGATGATGTATCGCCAAATCCATTAATAATTGATCCGTACTGGTTTATTCATGGCATGCATAAACTATTTATGATTATTTTAGGAGGGTGTCTAGAATGGTTATAGTAGGAAAATATAACCCCATAGAAGTGGAAGAAGAAATATCTAGGTGGTGGAGAGAGAATAGGATAATTGAGAAAGTCTTTGAGATGAATAAAGGTGCACCTATTTTTGCTTTCCTTGAGGGTCCCCCAACTGCTAATGGTTACATGCATGTTGGACATGCACGAGGTAGAGTTTACAAGGACATCATCTTGCGTTTTCATGGAATGAAGGGCTTAGATGTATGGAGGAGAGGAGGCTGGGATTGTCTAGGACTACCTACAGAAATAGAAGTGGAAAAGAAGCTTGGATTTACAACAAAGAAAGAAATAGAAGAGTATGGGTTAGATAAATTCGTTGAAGAAGCTAATAAACTAGTAGATCACTATATCAAGCATTGGAGAGAAGCTTCTGAAAGACTTGCTGTATGGCTAGATTATGAGAATGCATATGAGACTAGGAGGGAGAGATATATAGAACATGTATGGTGGTTTATTAAGCAAGCGTATGAGAAAGGAGACTTAGTAGAAAGTTTCAAGGTTGTACCGTATTGTCCAAGATGCGAAACACCCTTGAGTAGCCATGAAGTAGCCCAAGGATATGAAGAAGTTGAAGATCTATCAATATATGTAAAGTTTCCAGTTGAAGGAAGCTCAAACCTATATATCGTGATATGGACTACAACACCATGGACTCTAGCAGGGAATGAAGCTGTAGCCGTCCATCCGGATGAATACTACGTAAAAATAAGGTTAGATAACGAAGAATGGATCGTAGCAGAAAAACTCCTTGAAAAGTTTTTGAGCGAGGTTAAGATAAAGAATTATGAGGTCTTAGAACGTTTTAAGGGATTAGCTATAGCTGGATATCGATATAAGCATCCATTGATAGAGAAGGTACCCAGACATCTAGAGCATGCTCCTCCAGCCCATACAGTAATAACCGCTGAATTCGTTACAATGGAAGAAGGTACTGGATGCGTACATACAGCTCCGGCACACGGACCGGAAGACTTTGAGGTTGGCTTAAAGTTCGGTCTCCCAATCTTTAACCCTGTATCAACCTCTGGATACTTTACAAGTGATGGAGGAGACTTATCAGGCCTATACTATAGTGAAGCAGGTAGGAAGATAATAGAATACTTGAGAGAGAAGAATCTTCTGATATGGGAGGGTAAGATTCTCCACAACTATCCACATTGCTGGAGATGTGGGACGCCTCTACTTTACCTCTCAAGCCGTCAATGGTTCATAAAAGTAGATAGAATAAAAGAGATTATGATTAGAGAGAATAAGAGAGTTTCTTGGAAGCCTGCGTGGGCTGGATACCATAGGTTCGGCGATTGGTTAGAGAATGCTGAAGACTGGTGTATAAGCAGGACTAAAGTGTGGGGGACACCTCTACCCGTCTGGATATGTACAAGCTGTGGGGAAAAGAAAGTTGTTGGAAGTAAAAAAGAGTTACTTAAAGCTGATGTCAAGCCGTCTGAAATAAGACTTCTTAGACCATGGGTAGATTATGTAATGTTTAAGTGCCCAAGATGTGGTAGCTTCATGAAGAGGGACATATTTGTAATGGATACATGGCTAGACTCAGGTATGGCTCATACAGCAAGCATTGATGCTATGACAAACCAAGAACTGTTCAAGAAGCTTTTTCCCTACGATTTCATAACAGAGGCCATAGACCAGACTAGAGGATGGTTCTACACATTAATATTTACCTCCTGTCTTCTCTATGGAAAAGCACCATATAAAATTGTCTTAAACCAAGGACATGTAATGGATGCTGAAGGGAAAAAAATGTCGAAGAGTAAGGGAAACGTAATATGGGCTATGGAGACCATGGAGAGATATGGAGCCGACCCGCTTAGGCTATACTTAGTCTCTAAATCAGCACCTTGGGATAATATGAACTTCGTCCCAAAGGAGGTAGAAGAGATAATACAAGAGCTAAACATACTCTGGAATGTTTTCTCATTTGCAACAACCTACTTTGAGATAGATCACTTCAAACCAGAAGAGATTGATATATATAAAGCGAAAAAGCATCTAGAACTTGAAGACAAGTGGATTATCTCTAGAATTAACAACTTGGTTAAAGTATTCGTTAGAAAGATTGAAGAACTTGAAATACATTCAGTTGCTAGAGTATTGAGAGAATTTATAGTTGAAGACTTAAGTAGACTATATGTTCGTTCAATTAGAAGGAGGGTTTGGGTAGAAGAACAGACTTGGAATAAATTAGCAGTCTATGCAACCCTATATTATGTCCTGAAGAAGTTGATTACTCTAATGGCTCCCTTAACACCTTACATAGCTGAGAAACTCTATCAGCAATTGAAGTTGAGTGAAGACCCTGAAAGTGTACATATGCTTAAGTGGCCTAAAGTCGAAGAAGAATGGATAAATGATGAATTAGAAGATATGATGGAGATAGTTCGACAAACATTATCTGATGCACTAGCCTTACGTCAGAAGGCTGGAAAGAAACTTAGATGGCCTGTAAAAGCATACATACTGTCTCCGAACAGTCTGAAAGTTAAGAAAGCTTATGAAAACTTGAAAGAATTCTTAAAGATGCAGCTCAACACAGTTGAATTGCAGGTCTTGAATATAGGAGAGAAACATCCAGCAGTAAAGTATATTGTAAAACCCGTCTATAGTTTACTTGGACCTAAATATGGAAAGAAGATTAAAGAGATAGTTGAGAAGATGAATGGAATTGACGTTGAAAAGCTTAGGAGATCATTCGAAGTAGATGGATTCATCGAATTGATGCTTACCGATGGAAGCATAGTGAAGATAGAGAGTAGTGAAGTTGAGTTCGAAGAAGCTCTTCCAGAAAACATACGTAAAGAAGAAGGCAAATTCTCAAACATATACCTAGACATTACAGAGACAAGAGACTTAATAGCAATATCTCTTTCGAGAGAAGTCATTAGGAGGATACAGACGATGAGGAAGGAAATGAACCTACAAGTAACAGACTATATATCAGTAGAAATAATAGTTCCTGATGAAGAGTGGAGAGATTATCTAGAATCTACTAGAGAGTTTATTAGAGAAGAGACGAGATGCCATAGCCTGGAAGTTAAGCTTACAGGTATGGTTGAAGGATATGTAAAAGATTGGGAGATTGAAGGAGATGTGGTTAGAATAGGCGTGAGGAAGAGGTAATGTCTCTTTTCCACACTCTTAGAACAGCCTTCCTAAATTTAAACGATGATCATTTTAAGATTTTGAGAATAATTGAGAGAAATCTGAAGAAGTATGAGGTTGTCCCTCTTGAAGTAATTGAGAGGGAATCCAAGTTGGATGAGCAAAGCATTGAGAAATTAGTGAGAAAACTTAATTTTTACAAGCTTGTTTGGTCTCCCAAAGGAAAAGAGAAAGGATGTTTATTGAATTATAATGGGTTAGACCTACTTGCATTGAAGAATCTCGTGAAGAAGAATATAATTGAAAGTATTGGGAAACCTCTTGGGGTTGGAAAAGAAGCAGATGTTTATGAAGCATTATCACCGAAAGGTGAAAAACTAGCAGTTAAATTCTTCAGAATAGGTAGGACTAGCTTTAGAAGCTATGGGAAGAAGAGACCAACATTTTACCCCATCCATTCCTATCTCTATGCATCCATAAATGCTGCGGAAAAAGAATCTGAAGCTCTGAGGATTCTTCACCCTAGAGGTATTGATGTTCCAGAACCTGTAGCCAGAGAGAGACATATAGTAGTAACCAAAGTATTTAGAGGCATAGAGATGCCATCTGCACAATACATTAAGAACCCCGTCAAAGTTCTAGCTAAGATTCTAGATAACGTTATAAGATCGTATGAGGCGGGGGTAGTTCATAGCGATTTAAGCGTTTATAACATACTTATTACCCCCTCAGAAGACATAATTATGATTGATTGGCCTCAATGGGTTAAAAAAGATCATCCAATGGCTAGAATGTACCTGAAGAGAGACTTAATGAACGTGATTAAATACTTCAAGAGAAGATGGAATGTCAAGATCATACCTAGAAAATACCAGAGTTTTCTCGACGAAGTCTTGAGAGAAATCTTTAATACAGCCTAGAACAAGATTTTGTTAAAAGGTGCTACCCAATGACACCCTTGATGATATTAGGTATGACATTGAGTTTCATAGGTGTAGGATTAATTCTTGGAATAGTATTTTACTATACTTTTCTCCCTATAAATGATCCTCTCCGAATATTCCTAGATACATCATATATAGGTCTTACATACTTACTTTATGTTATAATTATCGGCGCAGCGATTAGCGGCGCCGGATTACTAGTATATGTTAAAGCAACGAGAACTGGCATAACAATACCTGCTAGAGAATACTCCTACTCAGCTCAAGCTTCAGTAATTAGAAGACCAGTTTTAAGAAGAGAAGCACCAAAACTAGCCCTAGAAGAAGCAGGTAGAAGCATTAAATCTAAAGGGGAAAACATTGTAGAAGAAATCGAGAAAGAGATAGAGCACATAATTGAGGCTGGTGAGAAACCTGTAGAAGAAAAAGTCTCAGAGGTGAAACCTCCAGTAGAGACGCCTACTATTGAGATTATCTCAAGAGCTTCAGACATGGTTTGTCCTCACTGTGGAAAACTTAACCCGATAGGATCAACTAAATGTGAATCATGCCGAAAGCAGATGTTTATTCCAGAAGCTCCAAGTAAATCATGTCCTGTTTGCAACGCCCCGTTAATATTAAGTCAAAGAATCTCAGGAGACCTATTCGTATGTGGAATATGCTTCTCAGAGATTCGTATCCCACCCCAGATACAGGAGATACTTAATATAAAATAGTCTAAACAGATTTCACCAATAGAGTTTCAATTTAGCAACAATAATATAGAATTAGCATCCATGTCTATAAGAGAAGCATCTTAGTCTAAGTGAGGACTATATGCTATACCTGTGGAATTGTTTTTAGCGAAAGATTTAAAACCTTCTTAAGAGTATGAAATAACGAAGAACTCTTGAATACTGTGGTGTCTTCTATGGAAGCTGGTAAGAGACCCCTAGCGTTGATTACAAAATACCTTAATAGAAATATCAGAGTAACTTTAAAGAATGATTTAATGTATGAAGGAACTGTGGTTGAATGCGATAGTTTCATGAATCTAGTGATCGAGAAGGCAGTAGAATATCAAGATAATAATAAGAAGGCAATCTATCCTAGGATACTGATCCGTGGAAACAATATAATGTATATACAGCTCATACCCGAATCAATAGAATGAGGAATCCATTAAATTACGCTGAAGCTTAAGGAGAGTATCAGAAACATCTATTGCTAAGCTACCAACAAGTAAAGTATTCTGATACGTAATAGGAATTATGGACGAGGCTAATTTTAAGAAGATTTTTACGATACTTAGAAGAAGTTAATCTATCCTACTTTTTGCTGGTTTAATAGTGTAATAGGAGTTAAATAGTCTATTATTAATGTAAATCTAGGTTTCTAAGATGTGGAAATCACAGATAATCGTAGAGAGAATAGATAAAGTGCCTACAACTTCCCAGCAGACTGAGTTTGTAGAACGTAAAGGTTTAGGTCATCCAGACTATATAATAGATTCAGCATGTGAAGCAGCTAGTAGAGCATTATCAAGATACTATAAAGAGAGATACGGCTCTATACTTCACCATAACTTAGATAAAGGATTACTAGTAGGTGGAAGCTCTAGAACATGGTTCGGGGGAGGAGTAGTTGAACAACCAATCTACATACTCATAGCTGGTAGAGCAACTATAAAAGTAGGAGATGAGGAAATACCATACAATGAATTGATAAGAGAAGAAATTGAAAGATTCATTCGTGAAAACTTTAGATTCCTGAATCCTGACGAACACGTAATCATTGATACGAAGATTAGACCTGGAAGCATAGACTTGAAGACTATCGTTGAAATGGATGGGAGCGTCCCTTTGGCCAATGATACATCTTTTGGAGTAGGATATGCTCCTCTAACACCTTTAGAGAAGATAGTCTATGAAACCGAGAAGATGATAAACTCTAGAGAATTCAAGTCTAGAATACCTGAAAGCGGTGAAGATTGTAAAGTAATGGGGCTCCGTATAAGAAACAAATACTATATAACAGTTGCAGATAGTTTAATAGCTCATTTAACCCCAGACCTAAAGCACTACTTATCAGTTAAAGAAGAAATAAAGAATGAAGTTGAATCATTAGCTTACAGAATACTTTCAGAAGAGAAAGACATAGAAGTAAATGTTCAAGTAAATACTGCTGATATACCTAGCAAGAATTCTGTCTACCTTACTGTTACAGGTACATCTGCAGAGAGCGGAGATGATGGAAATACGGGTAGAGGTAATAGAGTTAATGGACTTATAACACCTAATAGGCAGATGTCTCTTGAAGCTACAGCAGGGAAGAACGCTAGATCACATGTAGGGAAACTATACAATCTTTCTGCTAAAATGATTGCAGAAAGAATCTATAATGAAGTATCGGGGATGAGAGAAGTCTACGTTAGATTACTGAGCCAGATAGGTAGACCTATAAGTAGACCACTAGCAATCTCAATACAGTACATACCAGAAGATAACGTAGATGAGAAGACTCTAGCCTATGAAGCAGTTGAGATAGCGAAGGAAGAGATAGAGAAGATAGTAAAGCTTGAAGAACTAGTGCTTACATCTAAGATAACCTTATTCTAAGTTAACGTAATCATCTAAACCAGCCTTCTTCCTTAAAATCTCCATAGATTTCTTCGGGGTTAGACATCTAAACTCTATCTTATTCATTTGCATTACTCGGCTTGCAGAACGTTGAACTCCTGGAGCAACAATTATAGCTCTAGGTCTGACGCCGAACTCTCTCTCAATACTTTCAACATATTGAGTTAATTGTTGGACATCTTCGATAGTGGCATTTCTTCTCTTAATCTCAACTACGGTTAGTCTACCTGATGAATCTACACCAAATACGTCAATGAATCCTGAAGGTTTCAGCTTCCTCTCTTCTTCAATTGGTTTGAAACCTTCTTCAATTATAGATGGTTCAGTAAGTATAGCTTTCTTCATATCCTCTTCAGTTGCATACATGCTGAAAACCGCATCATCATGGAGCTTTTGAGATAGAATATGATAAATTTTATGAAATCTAATTGTTAACATTTCTGATGGGTTTAATCTCCTAGCTTCGAGTATTAATGTATCATCCTCAATTCTTAGTTCTATCTTTGAGTTAGGCGGCTGCCAGTTGGCTGGTTCATATCCAGTTGGTCTATGTATCAGTATGCTCTGGTCAGATTTTATCATGAGAACTCTTTCCCCGAGACCTAGAGTAGAAGCAGCTCTACCTTCATAAAATACTTCGCATAACCCGATAATTATCACAATCTCTTTCTTGAGAAGAGCCTGCCTAATCTTCTCTACGGATTCAGTTAACTCCATTCAGCTCATCTTAATCATTATCCTTCTAGTTATTAAGCTCACCAAATAGATTTATTATGAAATAAAAAATTCTTAAATAAGTTGAAGCTCTTATGAGAATTGAATAGAAAAGAAATCGATAATACCATAACACTGAGATATAGATTTAATTAATTTTTCAGTTAAATAGTAGTAAAGAACTCTTACTGATAGAGGGTTACCCGATTTCACGACTTAATTTAGCCGACCCCTATTCAGCGTACGCCTCCAAGGCTTAATTTTATCAGCTTAAGGTGATTCAGAATGAATCAAGGTAAGAATCATTGGGTAGAGAAAGCTTTATACTCTAAAGCCTTACTAGAGTCTATTCATTATGGTGCAAGCTCACCTTTCATTCCAATATATGGGATAGAACTTGGAGCTTCATCGATTGAGGTAGGCATACTGTACGCATTAAGTAACCTATCATTAAACTTCTTCCAGTTACTTTGGGGGTATGTCAGTGATAAAATAAAGAGATTCATCTTTTTCATCATTCTAGGTGGAATCTTATCAACAATAATCATAATATCTTTATTATTCGTGAAATGCGTCATAGGCTTCATCGTACTGGTAATACTTCATTCGATAGCTGGGTCAATGAGCATACCTACATTCATAGCATATTCATCGCAAATAATAAGTGAAGATAGGTGGAGGAGATTTTCAGAGAATATTAATTCCTTAAACTACTTAGGATGGGTGGCGGCAACCTTAACGGTTGGTCTATCATCATTCTTCGGCTTAAATGGTTTCACAGTTGGGTTCCTAATAGCTGCTTCATCATCAATCATAGGGTCAATTATAGTGTTGATATTCTGCGAAGAGCCAAAAGTAGACTCGAAAGAAGCTTATCCAGTTTCCTTAAAGAATCTTAAAATTAGGAGATATGATAGGTTTCTTAACTTCCTAGTTCTATCCACATCGTTCGGCTTCTTCTTATCTATGGCCTGGCCACTCTTTACTATTACGTTGACTAAAGTGTCTATGTTAAACCTTTTCGAGATAAGCATAATGGATATTGTTTTCGGATTATCTGGCGCAGTAGGATTAGCTTTACTTAGAGATTACTTGTCACCAGTGAAGACATCTGTAATCCTTACATTAAGTAGTTCCAGTATGGCGTCAATTCCATTAGTTTATGCCCTAGCACCTCAACTTCCTCTCTTAATCCTGATAAACATGTTAGTAGGAGTTTTTAGTGCATTTTACGATGCAGCTTCTCTAACATATATCCTAGAGAAGACACCAATGGAGGAGAAGGGGTTCTATACAGCCTTATACAACTTATCACTTGGAGTAGCCTTCTTTGCTGGTTCATTGACTGCAGGGTATGCTCTAGAGCTACTTCAGCATCTGTGGTCCCTAGAATATGCACTAACGTTTCTGTATATTATCACAGCGGTAGGTAGACTTATATTCGGGCTACTTTACAGAAAACTCGACTAAAATTTATATTATATTTCTAAGTTGGTATTCTTCGGTAGATAGAGGAAAGTTGATTAGAGGATACGTCTTACTCATAATTTTTGATTTAGCATGTGGAATAAGGGCTGGTGAAAAAGCAGTTGAAATAGCTTCTTCTAAGAATTTAGACCTTGTGGTAGCTTATGTTTTCCAGAAGAAAATTATCGGGAGTATGTCTACACCTAGTGTAAGAAGAGGTGTAGGAGACCATACGGCATTGGTCTACTCTTTTTCCGAGAATGGATTTCAAGAAGAGTTAAAGAAGGCAAATCAAGTTTTAGAGAAGATACTACAAATGGCATATGAGAAGAATATTAGAGCCAAAACATTGCATGGGGAATATAGCTCTCTACATTCATTAATACCTCAAATGAGTATGGCTGATTATATAGTAATTGGATATAGCCACCCGTATTATAGAAAAATTACTGAGAGAATCAAAAACCTATTTAAAGAGAAAACTATGCTTGTTGCATAGTCTTTATCTAGAGATTAAAGATAAAGTGTAGATGGGCGATTACATCTTATTCTGTCTCTACGATATAGTGTGAGAAAATCTTCTTGAAGGCTTCACTATTAATTATTGTTTTACCTTCTCTATCTATCTTTTGTCTTGACGGTGGGGTCTCGAGATATGATGGAATTCTTTCTTTGATTCTTTCTTCAAAACTTGGAGTAAAGGGGTCTTGGTAGAAAACTCCTATAGGTATCTTGTCATCATATTCTTGAGATTTAATCCATGCTTTAATAATTTTCTCTTCTTTTTCATCTATCTTCTCTACTACAGGGCTCCATCCAACATCTTCCAGCTTGTATACCCTCTTCTTATAATACTCTACAGTATGTATATTGTCATATGTCACACAAGGTTGTAGTACATCGATAAGCGCAGCCCCTTTATGTTGTATAGCTCTTTTAATCAGTTCTTTTAAGTGTTCAGTCATCATGGAATATCCTCTAGCTACGAATGTGAAGCCTGAAGCTAGAGCTAGACTTATAGGGTTAACATCATCTTGAATGTTTGGTTTAGGTAAAGCTTTAGGTCTTAATCCACGCTTTAATGTTGGTGAAGCTTGACCTTTAGTTAATCCATACACTGTGTTATTATGTAAGATTATAGTTAGGTCTATATTTCTTCTACCTAAAGCCACGAAGTGCCCTGCACCTATCCCTAGAAGATCTCCGTCTCCTCCATTTACGACAACATTTAGTTCTGGATTTGCAAGCTTTAGGCCAGTAGCAAAAGGTATCGCTCTACCGTGCAGTGTATGAACGCCGTTAACTTCGAGAAAGTGGGGAGTCTTTCCTGAACATCCAATACCGCTCACAACAACTGTCTTTTCAGGTGGTAGGTCAAGTTCTGCGAAAGCACGATACATTGCTGCAACAATCCCGAAGTCTCCACATCCTGGACACCAGTCATTCCAAATATCGCTCTGATAATCAGATGGTTTACGGACCATATGTTAACACCACCCTGTCTTCACCTTTCAATATCTTCAAGACTGCATCTACCAATTCATTTAGGTAGATAGGTCTACCTGTATATTTTACAATCTCTTTAGTAATCTGAAATCCAGTATTCATTGATACGGTTTTACTTACTTGTGAAGTATAGCTGTGTTCAACAGCAATTATTTTTGACTCATCAAATCTTTTAAGCATTTTTTCCATCATCTTTGATGGAAATGGTGAAAACATCCTTAAATGGAGATATGCGGTTCTTACACCTTTTTCAGTAAGCGTTTCCAATGCATTTAGAGCTACCCCTTTAACAAACCCCCATCCAACCAGTAGTATATCCGCATCTTCTGGACCATAATACGTTAAACGCTTCTTCTGAGGAATTTCTTCATCTGCAATCTTAATCTTCTCCATTCTTTTTCTATACATCTTCTCCCTATTTTGAGGATCTTCATCTATATGTCCTAACTCGTTATGTTCATCTCCTGTATACCACATGATGCTTTCGGACCCTATGAAAGCTCTCGGAGAAATCTTTGTAGACAAGTCAAATCTTTTGTAATCGGCTCCTCCTCTACGAGTAATCAATCCTCTATCAATATCAATATTGGATAAATCAGGTATTGGCAGTGTTACAATTGAGTTTGCGAGGAATTTATCAAGCAGATGTATTACTGGAGTTTGATATCTCTCCGCTAAGTTGAATGCTTCAATAGCATCATAAAATGCTTCTATATGGTCTCCTGAAGCTAAAACTATCCTTGGGAATTCTCCATGTGATGCATAGAGAGTGAAGAGAAGGTCGCTCTGGCTACCTCTAGTAGGTAGCCCAGTAGACGGACCACCTCTTTGATAGTAAGTAATAACCACTGGTGTCTCGTTCATGCCTGCCCAGCCCAATCCTTCAACCATCAAACTGAACCCTGGACCACTAGTTGACGTTGAAGCTCTAACTCCAGCAAGTGCAGCACCGATCGCAGAGGTTATTGCAGCTATTTCATCTTCAGTCTGTAAAACAAGTACCGAGCCAATCTCTAATCCATCTACTTCTAACTTTTCATAAGATTCTATAGTAAAGCTTTCATCAGCAGCAGGAGTTATCGGGTAATAGCTTTGAAATCTTACTCCGCCGACAATTTTAGCCATAGCGACTATATCGTTTCCACTAACTACCATCATCTCTTTATGGTTTAGCTTAGATGGTGCAAGCTTAAAGATTGAACCATGATCTCTAACAACTTTATCATAGACAGATTCTATAATTACTTTATTCTGCTGGATAAGTTCAGGTCTATCATAAAACCTCCTCGCTAGAGAATACTCAATAGCGTTTTTCCCTAAACCTGTTAATCCTGAGACTGCACCTATAATGATTGAACTAACGTATCTAGCGGCTTGAGATGCTGGTAAAACAAGCTTCTTTGCAACCTCATTAATAATCTCTGAATAGCTCAATGGTATTAAATGGATCTTCTTATCTTCTGAAACGTATTTAACTAAAGCTTTTACCGATCCATCTATTCCAAGTTCTCTAAATCTTTCACGAAGTCTATCCTTTAAGTCTTCTTCCATGCTAGGAGTAGTATCTAGAGTCTTTTCTTCAACAGAGACATCGTACACGATTACTCCCCCTTCTTGTAAGCTATCGAAGTGGGTGAACACTGTTTCATGGTCTAATGCAGCGACTAACTGTACTGGATAGGTTAATGATGTAGGAAGCTTGTCAGAAGAGATAAGAAAATGCACGTAACTATGTCTACCTTTAATATTTGAGAAATACTCTCTATCTGAGGCGACTCCATACCTTAAGTAGGCTAGAGAATATGTAAGTATCTGTGCGCTTGTTTCCAGCCCTGATCCTTGCGGTCCCCCGACGATAATAGATAACCTATTAAACACGTAGTTTATTGATGAACGTTTCTAAATAACTTTTTTGTTTTACTCAAGTCATTCATAAGATTAGCTTTAGATCTTCCTTCTAAATGCTAGTCTCCCGCCGGTACTTCTTCATAGGCGACATCATCAGTAAAGAATTCAAATGGGATAAACTCTGGTTTATGCTTATGAAGCTCTTCTGCAGAAAAAATAGGTTTTCTACACTCAGCACAATACAGGAATCCTGACTCGGAGAGTTGTTCAATAAACTTCTCCCACGTCTTTTCTACATAATTCTTACAGACTTCTCTAGGCTGAGCAACGACCTGCTCTAACTCTATACATATTACAAGATATGGGTAACTAGGGTGAACAGTAAAATGGAGGCATTTCTGACAGTTTACCGATTCATTCACTTTTCTCACAGATAACATAAGTTATTCCTTGCTTAAATCTTTTTGATTCCAAAAAATGGTTAAAGTATAATTAGGTTCTTAGTTGCAATGATGTAGATTAGAATATAACGGAGTTGTGTAGCACGATTAATTATAAGGGATGTTTAACTTTTCTTTCACGTCTAAAGGTAGCGGTGGTAGTTCCGAAAGATTAATAAAAGTGTAGATGAGTTTATACTTCGATGGTTCGACCTGTAGATTTTAAACCAAAACCTATTGATGTAGATTTTCTAAATAAACCAAGTGAATACCCAATAACTGGAAAGCATCAAGGGCATGAAGTTAGAGCTGAAGGTATCCAGAGGCTTGATGCAGAAGGTAAACCATACCCAACTAAACTAGGCATACATGGTACTCAAGTTGCAGTAGACTGGGATTGTTGTATAGCAGATGGTGCATGCATGGATGTATGTCCCGTGGATGTTTTCGAGTGGGCTCTGAATCGAGGTAAGAAGGGTACGGGGAATGATCTATGGCCTCTAAGCGGTGAGCTTTACGAAAAATATCGTACAGATAAGTCTGATCCCGTTAGAGAGCAGGATTGCATCTTCTGTATGGCTTGTGAAGCTGCATGCCCAGTTAAAGCTATCAAGATAACTCCTCCATAAGCTAGTAGGAAAATAAGAGAGGTTAGTATCCAACTCTCTCGATCGCTATAGGTACTTCTATTTCTGTCTCCCTCCAACCCCTAAGTATTTTTAACCGAACTTTACCAAATTCTATTGATTCTTCTATTATCTTTCTTAACTCACTTACACTCTTTAGTTTATAGGATCCCGCATGCGTAATGATATCTCCCTCTCTTATTCCATATTCATCTGCCGGGCTCCCCCTCAATACTCTCAAAACTATCAATCCTTCACGTACAGGTAGTCCATAGTATCCAGCTATCTGCTCATTTAACGGTGTTGTAATAACTCCTATATATGCTCTAATAGGTCGACCATACCTGGAGATCATTTCAATAAAACGTTTCACAGTATTTATTGGTATAGCAAAACCTATCCCTTGTGCAAATGGTATAATAGCTGTTGTAATACCTATAACCTCTCCATCCATGTTAACGAGGGGGCCACCACTATTTCCAGGATTTATTGCCGCGTCTGTCTGTATCAAGTCTTCAAGTATAAATCCTTCACCTTCAATCGCCCTACCCTTAGCGCTTACAACGCCCATACTAACGTTTGGACCAGGCAAACCTAAGGGGCTACCTATAGCTAACACAAACTCCCCTATACTCACCTTGTCGGAGTCTCCAAGCTTAATGGGTTTAAGTTTTCTGAATTCAGCCTTAAGTACTGCTATATCTCTTGATGGATCAAGTGATAATATCCTGGCCTGAAGAGTCTGATCCCCTATCAAAAGTGTTATAGACTCAGCTTTTGCAACTACATGGCTATTAGTTACTAGGTATCCATCTTCAGATATAACAAATGCTGATCCAACGCCTCTCACGGGGACGATTCTAAGGAAAGCATCCATGGTTAATGAAGTAGTAACTACACTTGCAACACTCTCTGATATACTTTCTACGAGTTTTGTAATCTCACTTGAAAGATTCTTTAGCAAACTGTTCCTATTTGTTTTCTCCATGATTTTCCAACATCATGTGTTGTAATATGGCTGATATTAATTTTTCCTTAACCTAGAGGTCGCCTTATGTTCATAGATTAAGATATGGATCCTGTCGACTAGGTAATACCATACAATGTAGTATGCTGGAAGAATATCTTCTCCCCACTCATTATCTAAGACTTAAAACTTATAAAAAGAAAAACTTAAGTAAAAGTTGACAGGATCAAGATATGAAAAGATAGGTTTGATGATTATAGATTTTTAAGTCTTCTTAAAGATCATCCTCACATTATTGTTATTGATAGAAATATCTAGTAGCTTTACGTCCTTCCTGTACGCTGCCTCGATAAATGCTGGATAGGTAGTCTCGTTTTCAATCAATGTTACAAGACACTCGCCATACTTCAAGTTAGCCAAAGATCTCTTAAATATAGTAAGAGAGTATGGATATGCGATCTTGGCAAGATTTAAGAACTTTGTTTTACCATTTTTAAATTCGCATCCACAATCTTCTAGCTCTCTAATTATAGACCTTAGGCTCTTTCTGAGGATATATTTATTTTTAGGTCTACCAATATTGCCCTCTCTATCCTTTGTAACTAATATCCAACCATTCTTTTCGAGAAGTCTTAGAATAGCGTAGAGAGACTTAAATGAACACTTCACATTTCTTGCTATCTCATAGATCGTAGCCCCCCAGGAGCATCTTTCTAAGTATTCTAGAACCTCAAATTCTATCTTGGAGAAAATGTGAGAGGGTTCTTCTCGAATCTCTTCGAGAAAACTCATTGATACTAAGATAATTCAAGTAGTATAAGAGTATTTCTAGGATATACGCAGAAAATATACCTCGATATGTCTAGGTAGGTCATATAACAGCGTGTAGTATCCATAGGAAGTATAGTGGAATGAATACAAGCGAGATTGTGTTTAGCAGCTTAATCAGTATGTGTAGTGAAGGTCCAACTGTATCCTTCAACGGATCACCTACAGTATCACCTACAACTGCGGCTTGATGTGCAGGTGAACGTTTACCTCCTAGATTTCCGGCTTCAATGAATTTCTTTGCATTATCCCATGTAGCTCCACCCCACATCATCATTATAGCTATAGGTATGGTTGAGGCTGTTGCACCTATTACTAGAGCACCTATACCAGGTCCACCGAAAAGGACACCAATTATCAAGGGTGTTATAATTATTAGGAGGGCGGGGCCGGTCATACTCTTTAATGCATATTCAGTACTTATTGAGACAGCACGATAATAATCAGGCTTTGCGTTTCCATCAAGGAGACCAGGTATCTCTCTAAATTGTCTTCTAACTTCTTCAACCATATGGAAAGCTGCTCTTGATACTGCTTTCAATGCAATTCCTGAGAATAAGTATGGAAGTAATGCACCTATGAGAATTGATATTATTATGTCTGGCTTTAGTAGGATTATGTAGTCTATGAATTTACGCATAGCTTCTAGTAGATTAGAAGTGTTTAATTCAAGTATTCCAACCTGCCGAGCAACATAATCTTGGATGAATGCTTGGAATAGTAGGAGAGTAGCAATGGTTGCAGAAGCCATTGCGTAGCCTTTAGTCAAAGCTTTAGTAGTGTTTCCCACAGCATCTAAGGGATCTAGGTTGGCTCTAACTTTTTCTTCCAGTCTAGCCATTTCAGCTATTCCTCCAGCATTATCTGCAATCGGTCCTGCACCATCAAGCGTCATGATAGTTCCAGAAAGAGATAACATGCCTCTAGTAGCCAAGGCTGTACCGAAAACACCCTTAATAAAATCTGTTAACCAGTCATCAGTTACCCCAGGTAAAGGCATATTCTTTCCAGCGTAGAAAGCCACCCCTAGAGCTACAGCTATAATTATAATTGGTTCTGCTACAGCTCTCAACCCTACTGAAAGCCCTGATAAGATATTTATGGCCGGGCCACTCTGAGCTGCTTGAGCAACTTCCTGAACCAGCTTGGACTTCATCCCAGTATATCTATTAGTTGAGAGTACTACCAGTGTGGCTCCAATTATTCCAGCTGTTCCAGCTGCAAGCATGTAAAGCGATTGAAGAGGGAACAACAAATAGACTACGAGAGCATACGTCAGTATCGAGATTATTGCTGAAACGACTATACCGAATGCGAACGGCTCAAATGCTTCTCTAAACCTACGGCGTGAGAGTATTCCAGCTAATCCTGCTACCGTAGAGATTACTCCAACTGCACCTATAGCGAGTGGAAGAACCATGAATAATGGTTGACCAGTTAATACATAAAGTACCCAACCAATAATCATTCCACCTAGTGTTTCGGCAGTAACAGATTCAAATATGTCCGCCCCCCTACCTGCGCAGTCTCCTACATTATCTCCTACTTGGTCAGCTATAACAGCTGGGTTTCTAGGATCATCTTCAGGAATCCCCGCCTCTATCTTTCCAACGAGGTCTGCACCTATGTCAGCAGCCTTGGTGTAGATACCTCCACCCAGTTGGGCAAATAATGCTGAGAGACTTGCACCAAATGCAAATCCTGCCAATGCATCTAACGCCATTCTAAACTCAACTTCTTCTGCGAGAGCACCTGTCATCAAGCTGTATAATAGGAATAATATTGAGAGCCCAAGTAGACTGAGACTATAGACAGAGAACCCTAAGACTCCCCCACCGAGAACGGATACCTTTAACGCTTCTAACCCACTTTTCTTACCTGCTTCTGTCACTCTAACGTTCGTTCTTGTTGATGCATCCATGCTGAAGAAGGCTGCAGCTATAGATGAAGCTCCACCCACGAGGACTGATACTGCTGTAAGTATTGCCTCCTTTAAAGCTATATCAGAAGGTATCCTCATAGCGAACGTATAGACAGCGTATATCACTACTAGAACAGTAATAGATAAGCCGAGTGTAAAAGACATTATAGTCTTAATTTGCTTAGACATATACGCTTTGGCTCCTTCTCTAATAGCATTCCAGACTTCGAGCATCTCCCTTGAACCCTTCGGATATCTTTGAACAATATAGTATAAGAAAACTGCTATGAAGACTCCTACGACACCCGCTAAAATAGACAGAGTAGTAACTATCAGAACATCCCCCTGCATAAAGTTAACCACCTCTGATTCTTCCACGATCCCTTAACAAATAATCGTATTGCTTCAAAATTAAGATAAGCTCTATGCATTAAACGTAGAAAACATATAAAGATAAAAATTAACTACTACCGTGACTATCTAGTAATTAGAAGTAGATTGAGTATCAGTGGAACAGCTGACCTACCTCTCCATACCGGTCATGTACCTCCATGGCTAATGAATAGAATCAAGAATCTTGCAGATGCAATAACAAAGGCTATGGTAGAAGAGCTTGGAAAACGTGAAGTATTAAGGAGAATGGGGGACCCATATTGGCTCCAGGCATTCGGATGCGTATTAGGCTTTGATTGGCATTCTAGTGGTCTAACAACAGTGGTTACTGGTGCACTTAGAGAATCAGTCAAGCTGAATACTCATGGAATCGCGGTTATCGGAGGTAAAGGAGTAATGGGCATAAGAACTCCACAAATGATATATGAAGTAGACATTCCTGAAGAATTGAAGTTTAAGCTGATTAAAGCTAGTAAGCTTTCAGCGAAAGTAGATAATGCTGTTCTCCAAGATGGATACAACATATACCATCACACGATAATATTCACTGAAGATGGAGACTGGGCTGTAATACAACAGGGAATGAATCTAGCAGCTAAATATGCTAGAAGATATCATTGGATAAGCGAGAATATAGTAAGCTTCATAGAAGAACCACATAGTGGTATAGCTGGGGATAGAGTAGAAGAAGTAGTCCTTAACTTAACCTCAAGCAAGAGTAGAGAAGCTAGAAAAATCACAGTGGAGTTGATCTCGGAGAATCCTTCAAAACTGGTTAGATTAATAAATCTCTCACTAAATAAGCAGGAAACATTAATGAGATGGATAGATACCGATTTTGAAGTACGGCTTCCCCCACATCTCGATATGCCTAGAAAGATAAACTGGAAAGCAGTTAGGAAAGCATACGATATAAGACCAAGCAAATACGAAGAATTGGTTCAGATAGAGGGAATAGGACCATCAACCTTAAGAGCTTTAGCTCTAATCTCTACACTAATCTATGGAGCACGGATAGATTGGAAAGACCCTATAAAATTCACGTTCGCTCACGGTGGAAAAGATGGTGTACCCTACCCTGTATCGAGAAGAAGAATGGATGAATCAATAAGATTTCTAAGATCAATGCTTGAATCAGCTAGTATAGATAGAGAAGAAAAGCTCAGAGCATTTAGAAGATTAATAAATCTTGAGAGAAGGTTATACCTATGAAAAGTTAGTGTTAAATAATATTTGAAAGCTAGTATTAGTTGAGAACGCATAATAGTAACTAACATACTTAGGCTACGTTATCTGTAGAACCATATATTTTGATAGAATTAAAATTTACAAATAGCCCAGAGAACATGCTGTGTTGTGAATATGAGAATCAGATTAGAGATGTATGATAGAAGATATCTTTTAACTTCAGCATAAGAACTAGAATTCTCTGAAAATCAAGAAGTTTGCTAAAGCTTTTAGTTTCTCCTTAGCTTGAGAACTCAGTAAAACCTTATCTAAGTCATTCCAGGCTTTCGATATGAGTTCGATACTAGTTTTTCTAGCATAATCTATTGACCCGGATTCTTTAAGGAGATTGACGGCCTCCTTAATCAAACCTTCAATACTCGTCCTGAGTTTTAGTATTTCTCTTAAGCGTTCAGCTTTATGAGGAGGAAGGTTTTCTAGAGCTTTAATTACTAAAAGCGTCCTCTTTCCTTCTTTTATATCTCCTCCAATCTCTTTTCCATATTTTGACTCTTCACCAACTATATTCAATATGTCATCTTGGATTTGGAAAGCTACTGCGAGTGATTCAGAGAATCTTGAGATTTTTTCTTCAATTTCCATAGGTGCATCAGCTATTATGCAAGCTATTTTGATGGAGAACCTTGCTAATGCCCCAGTTTTGAATAACGTCATCTGCATGTATTGTTCTTCTGTTACGTCATCGACTAATCCTTTATGCCATGCAATATCCATCGCCTGCCCAATGCTTAATTCTACCATCGTCTTAACATATTCCTCAAGTATTCTAAGTTTCTTATCATCCGGTAGATTAATCTTGGAGATTATTAGTAGGGGAAGGAAATACATCGTGTTACCCATGTTTATCGCTATGTCTACACCGTAAGTTTTATGTATACAGGGTTTCCCCCTTCTATAATCGCTTTCATCTTCTACATCATCTACCACCAGTGTTCCATTATGTATAACTTCTGGTATAACTGTTAGTGGTAGGATATCTTCCATCTTTCCGCCTAAGGCTTCATAAACCATAATCATTAATGCGGGTCTCCATCTCTTTCCGCCTCTACTCATTAAATCCCAGAAAGGCTCCAACACTGATTTATTTATCGATTCTGGTTCATACTTGAAGAGTGGTTTACCTATTAATCTAGATAGAGATTCTTCATCAACTCTTCTAGGGATAAGCTTCTCTATCTCTGCCGTAATTCTCTTACCATATTCTTCTAAAATATCTAGTATGTTGATTTCCTCTCGTCCCATACTACTTCTATTTGATAATTCTCAATTAAATAGGTTTGCCCGCTAAATTCTGAACATGTTCTCTCTAAGATACTTAACTAGGGCTTCGTTATCCTTCTCTATTTGCTTAGTTAACTCTGTTTTCGCTTTAATGTAATCTATGAATTTAATATCCCTACCAGTATACTTCTTAACATAGTTTTCATACTCCATATGCTTATCGAGAAGAGAGATGAAGTTTTTTAATTCATCATCAGCCGGCTCTCTATATGTATCTTCATGTAAAACGATGTTTAATGGAAGCCTCGGTCTTAATGGAGGAGTTTCTCCTCTTACACCAATACATATTAACGCGAGTGGAACAACGCCTCTGGGAAGCTCGAATAATTGTGCAATACTTTGGGCATAGAGTAGAGGGCAATCAAGTATAACTGAACCTAGACCTAGAGATTCTGCAGCAATAATTATATTCTCTACAGCTAATGCAGTTTCGAATATACTAATTATAGTCTCGACTGGATGCTTGTCTGAAGATAGAACATGCTTATGCTCTAGTATGTCTAGCATCCTAGAGAATCTTCTTAGATCTCCACATGCCAACAAGATTATTGATGCATTTTTTGCAGACTCTACTTTACATAATTCAGCTAGCTTCTCTCTTTTCTCGAAGCTCTTGACCCATATAAATGAATATAACTGATAGAATGGTGGAGCTCTCACACCAACTTCTAAAAGTAATTTAACGATTTCATCAGGTAAATTGACGGGCTTAAAGATCCGGATACTCCTCCTAGACTTTAATAAATTAATAACACTTCTCCTCCTCATAAATCCCAATCTACCCTCACCATAACCGATAATTTAACAAGTAGCATACTCTTTAAATAATCTTCAACAATACATCAAGACGAATATGCTTCTCAATAAGTAAATCAACATTAAGATTTTTAAATAGCCTCTACTAATTCAAAACTCGGAGGAAAAATGGACCCCCGCCCGGGTGGCCGAGTGGTTTAGGCGGCGGGCTGCAGACCCGCTACACGGGGGTTCAAATCCCTCCCCGGGCTCGTTTATCATTATTAGAGTGGGTATGGAATGGTTTGGGGGCTGGAGTGTTTTGCATCTTCTCCATCCTCCCTCTTGATAGTGAATCCTACCAGCCAGGTAATACTCGTCAGGGTTTACTTTATCCATCGCATTAACTCATATCCTACTATCTCCGTCCAGCTCTGATTCCCTAGATATTGAGACTTTGTCTCCTGGTTGTGCTACTATTGTTTTCATTAAATTTATCTCAATTCCCTCAATCTTATCCAGCATAGATTATACGGGATTAGCTTGATCTTCATACATGTTTTTTACTAGCTTATAGTAAAACGATGGAGAAGAATATGGGCATTGTTATTAGGATTGGTGCTGAAGCTGTTATTTCAAAATCTACTCTTATGGGATTAGAGGTTATTTCAAAGCATAGAATCCCTAAGCCGTATAGGATTCCAGAGCTCGATAGAAAGGTTAGAGAATCTAGGATGATTCATGAAGTTAAGGTAATTTTAAGCTTGAAAAGAGCTGGGATTCCATGCCCTGCAATATTATTGATCGATA
>CAZKRR010000003.1:0-40917 GCA_964555135.1 uncultured Nitrososphaeria archaeon | reverse complement strand
TAGCCAAGCATGTTGAGCCAACGGTAATAATCTTTGATGCACATTTAGATTTACGGAGCGAGTTTATGGATACAAGAATAAATCATGCAACATGGCTTAGAAGATTCTTAGAGAAGAAGACAGGTAAAGTAGCAGTAGTAGGATATAGAGACTTCTCAAGAGAAGAGGTAGAGTATGCTGAAAAGAACATTGATCTACTTATCTCAGCTGAGAGTATAGAAAAGAATATTGATGAGGCAGCAGATAGATTTAATAGCTTCTTGAAAAATTCTGAGAAAATCTATGTTAGCATAGACTTAGACATACTAGAACAGCAAGGTATTATTGGAGTATCTAATCCGTCTCCTGGAGGTTTAACATACACACAGATAACCAAGTTTCTTGACAAGATACTTAGAGAGAAAATCATCGGGTTAGATGTTGTAGAAGCGAATCCACTAATTGATAGAGGAGCGTCAGCATCTTATGGAGCTTACCTTATCTATTATATACTTTTCCATAAAAGACTCTAGCAGAGCAATATACTGAACACACAGATAACAATAGTAGTAATGTTATTAAGTTGGGATTATAATCTAATGAGTAGAGGATTTAAGCCCGTGGGCTTAGCATACGTGAAGATAGTTATAGAAAACCTGATCAAGCTTTTAAGAGAAGAAGTTGAACTGCTAGTTGATACTGGAGCCACACTACTTCGATACCTAAGAAGATACTAGAAAAAATAGGTCTAGAACCCGTTGAGAAAAAGAAGTTTAAGACTATGAATGGTGAATTAATTGAACGTAATATATCATCTGCTAGAGTAAGATATAGAGAGGCTGAAGCGATTGTTGAGGTCGTAATGGGTGAAGAAGGAAATTCAGCAGTCTTAGGAGTGGTAGCTCTAGAGAGTATGGGTTATAGAGTAAACCCAGTTGTAGAAGAACTAGAATACATTGGTTTACTAGCTCTATAAAAGATGCCTAATGATAGATTTCCTTGTTAAATTTTAAATCATCCCGACTACTTTGACTATTTTCATTTCGTGCTTCTGTATAAGGTTAAACCTATGTTTTGTTTCTACTAATTCTTTTACGGCTTCCTTGTTTGTTGGCTTCCTAAGCCTTCTATATCGTTGGAATGCTTTAGGGATGAATATCAATCCATTCCCTGGATAGTCTTCTTCCAGCTATTAGAGAGTATTCTTAGGTTTGACGTTCTATTCTCACAATTATTCATATGTACTTCTTCTCTAGAATATTTTCTTATCGAATGGTTTACTATCTCATGCATATATCCTAGCTCTTTCAGGGTTATGTATGAGTCTATATATTTTTGATCCATTATCAACATTTCCTCCTACAGCTCTTCTAACATATCTAGACTCTACAGACCTTAACACCTGCATTGACATATAGTTCGTCTGCTTGACTACTCTTGAAAGCCTTCTAAATCCTTAACTGAAGATATAGACCTCCTATAGACTCTAAATATAGTCTTATACGACCTGTCAGTAGAGTTTGAAAAAGTATTCAACCGAGTCCTAAGTATTATTGTTAGGTGTAGTATCGATGCGATTTCTTCTATTGTTAGCCTAGAGTAAGGCATGGATGTTCCAGTCTTATCGTTGAATGTCTTATCGCAGCGCCTCCTACTATACCCTAATAGACTACATCTATAGAGCTGCGGTATATACATCTAACGACGTTAGATTATCTAATAGTTCTAGGAGGGTTAGAGAGGTGCTTCTCACCACATAGCAAGTCCATTCATATCAGCCATACATATATAGAATAGGACAACTGTTTTCCTATCAACTCACAACATGGAGGAGACAAACCAGCTTTGCCACAGAATAACTATAATAAACCATGGGCAGATAGCGGCCATAGATACCCCTGAAAACCTCAGAGCACAATCCATAGAGCTCCAATATATTGAAGTGGCCTTCAACAAAATCGTAAATACGCAGGAATTTTCAGAAAACCCAAGCATTACCAGGGCTGTGCTTGCAGGTAATGAAGTGCACGTTTACACAGTCGATCCATTCTAATAAAGTTTCTAGTGGATTATGCCAAAAGGAATAATCTACGCATTTTAAGCCTAAACACTATGATGCTATCCCTAGAGGATGTGTTCCTAAAACCCATAAGAGGAGGGAGGTGGTCATTGAATGAGCATTCTCGCAATACAATTTAAGCGCTTCCTCGTTATAACTGAAAAAGAGCATTAAAATGTACTACTTGAAAAGCCACGTCATACTCTTTGGGCTAGTTTTCTCACTCTTCCTAGCCTTAGCCTACATCATCGGATGGACGTATCACTCAGAGAGTTTTTACCAGGACTAATCGGGATGACAACGTTTTTCATAGCCACGTCTGTAGGCCCTTCAATCGTTCCCTGGAAGACCGTTCAAAAACCCTTAAGAGGCTTCTATGCTGTCCTGTAGCCATGTGGACAATTATAGTTGAGGATGTGCTCTCATTCTTCATTCTTGGTCTCATCATATCTATTATTCCTCTGGTCTTAACATTGTTCTTGAGAACTCAACAGCTAAGCTTTATAATGTTTCTCCTCGGCTTGATCATCGCGAACCTATACTTCGCAGCCTTAAGCGTGTTGCTTTCTGCTTACTCGCCTACAGATGTACCAGCTACATCCATGATCCTTTTATCCCTAGTTAAGTTTCCACTAGTCTTCATACCAGTAGAACTGCTTCCCCAACGGGGATCAGCCATAGCCTCAATTTCTCCATCAACATATTTCACGGACATTGTTAGACAACTTTTCTAAACAAGGGATTTTATCCACCGATGCTTGACTTCTTAGCAGTTGCAGCCTTCACCTAGCATTCGTATTTACAGAGATAAAACTACGTTAGAAACACCTTACAAAAAGGTTAAGCTAACCCAGCTCGCCTAAAAAACTATTCTTTTACGGGATTGATTTTCCTAAGGTTTCCAGAATCTCTCTTGATACATCGTAGGGGATTCTATCTCTATTACTCTCATTTAAAGTTATTAATCTATCACCTGCAGTCTTCTTAACATCATAGACTATGGGGTGGGATGCTCTATAATGGACTGTTAATATAGCAGGGGCATCATGTGATAAAACTCTCCTGACAGCATTAATGAAGCTATTGCTATATAGTTCCATAGGTCCAACCTCATCAATAATTACTACCTGTGCAGAGTTTAGCCCATTCAGTATCCCTGCTACACCAATAGTTTCTAGAGTCTTGATATCAACAAAGTATTTTCCGACTCTATAAGAACTCTTGAATTCTACGTGGGCCATGACTCCACTTTCCCCAGTAGCAATTCTAGTTACCCTAAACCCCACACGTCTCCCTGAAACTCTAATCTCTTCAGTATACATTCCATCAATCTTTACATTCGATGATCTCAGTATATTGTTAATTTTGAGAATGGCTGTAGTTTTACCACATCCAGGTGGCCCCGTTAAAGCATAAAGCATCCTCAAATTAATCTCCCCCCATCATGCGGTCTCATGGCTACTATACCTCGTCGGCCATCCCTTCCCCCTACATTTTATTCTTACACTCCTCCTAGTTTTAATTTATCTATTATCGTATTATATTTGGTATGCCGGAGAGAAGTCACGCGGTAGCTGGAATGTTTTATCCTTCCTCAGCTACTCCATCCCCATACTCTTCCAGTCTCGTCTGCATGACTCTTTTTATTGTTTGCCAAGTCAATCTAATGTATTCTTGAGCCTCACTACTCGACTTAAGTATTTCTCTAATGAATCTTCTTGTTTTAGGGTCGTGAGGGTATCCTGACCCGAAATCTCCAAATTTTTCTCTAAGCTTCTTTATTTCTCTATCCCTAGTAACCTTGGCTACTATAGATGCTGCAGACGTAGCTGGGTAGTTTTTGTCTGCTTTATGCTCTAAGATGAGTTGACATTCATGCTTCAGCATTTGATAAATTGTTGATTTAAATTTTTCAGGGTCTCTAGATGGTAAGTCAATATAAGCTATGTCTGGTTTAAGCTCATTGATTATCTCGATGAATTTCTGTGCTTCTAGATAGTTTATCCCCCTCATCTTATTTCTTCTAGTCTCTGAGTCTACTTCCTTAGCAGTTAGTATTATTATCTTCCACCTCTTAGCTATCTTCAAAATCTCATCGTAGAGTTTTTCTCTTTCCTCCGGTTTAACTTCTTTAGAATCTCTAACCTTTAAGTTGACCAATTCATTTATTTTTTCTTCGCTTATTAGGATTCCGGCTATAACCATCGGTCCTATTACGGAGCCTCTTCCAGCTTCATCTATTCCACAGATAAGCCTACCCATTCTACTTCAACATTAACTCCTCAAATCTTCTAAGTTCTTCTACGCTCCTCTTTATATCAGAGAATAGCTTCTTAGCTTCAATAACGTCTTGAACCGTTATTTCTTCTTTTCCATTTCCCCTCGCTATCTCCATGCTCGGCCTAAGAAGTTGGACGGCATATCTAAGTGTAGATTCAACACCAATATCTGTTAAAGCTTCTAATGCCTCACCCGATATCTTTACTTTCTCTTCAGCTGCCCTTATCTCTAGAATCTTCTTAATCTCATCCCTAGTATATGGCCTAGTACTGATTATTAGTAATCTATCCAAAAGGTCTAGAGGAATCCCATGAGGAGACTCTATATCCGTTCCTCTAACTCTTGTTACTCCACGGTTACTTGCAAATATGAGTATCGGTGCAAGCTCGCTCTCCATAGCTGCATTCAAGAAGGAGAATGCCTCTATATCTAGTAGGTGAACTTCATCTATAAAGAGTACTCCTGGAATTATCTCTGCAGTGCCTTCTTCAAGCCTCTTCTTAACCATTTCATCAACTTCTTTCCTTATCTCTGAATCTATCTCTTTGGAAGGAGGACCGCCGAATAGTAGACCGAATAATCCTCCACCTCGATGTTGCGCGGATATCTGGTCAAGGTCATGAAGTGTTAGGACATAGATAAACTCTTTATTCTTCTCTACAGGTCCAGCAGGTCTAGGTATAGGCTTCTCCTCCCACGTAGTTATCTCATATTTCTCAGCTGCCTCCTCAGACCTTCCAAGCTTTGTTACTTTCCCTGTTTCCGCATCTATCATTATTATATCGCCTAGTACTACTCCCTGCTGGATAAGGTGGAGAGCGATACTTTGACCTGCTCTAAACACCCTTCTATCATCTTTGGTTGCCAAACCAAGAACAACGTGGTCGGGAATTTCTTGGTATGGGTTATAGGGATGCTTCCGGGTCTTTATGTCTAGCTGGACTACCTCACCTTCGTATACGTGTCTCTGCTCTCTCAATCTAACGCCGATAGCTTTCCTCATGGCTTGAGTAAGAACCTCAGTCTTCTTCAATTCTGAAGAATAAATCTCTGAACCGCTTAAAGCAACAAAAGGTACATCTTTGCCAAGCTCCTTAGCAATTCCATAAGCAATAGCAGTCTTGCCCGTTCCCGGGGGACCAGCAAACAATACTGCTCTACCAGCCATCTTTCCCTCCTTGATCATCTTAACGACTATTCCAGCAGCTTCACGCGCCTCAATCTGCCCTACGAGACCATCAGCTATAGGCTTAGCTCTTAAACCATCTAATCCAAGACCCTTAATGTGGCTGTGAGCACCTACTCTGGTAACCCTTCTACTTGCATAGTCTGTAATATCTGTTAACGCCATCCCAGCCCTCCCTATTCTAGAGAGGATAAAAGTAAGATAAATCTCTCACTCTCCATCATGCATCCTTTTATTTTAAGATAAATTTCATCTACTCTAAAGAAATTATTAATAATTTCTTTAACAGATTTTTATGTATGGTCTCCATTAAATGGTTAGGTCATGCAGCTTTCGAGATAGAGATAGCTGATAAAAGAGTTTTAATTGATCCATTCTTGAAAGAGAATCCCCTGTCCCCATCGAAGCCTGAAGACCTTCAACATATAGATGTTATTGTTATTACACATGATCACGGAGACCACTTTGGAGACTCTATTGAGATAGCGAAAAAGCATAACTCTACGATAATATCGGTATATGAAACAGCCAATAAAGCCTCAAGCGAAGGAGTACAGAATTGTATTGGAATGAATATTGGTGGGACGGTTAAGATAGATGGGTTATCCATCACCTTGGCTCCAGCATTCCATTCTATGTCTTCTAACCCATGCGGGGTAGTTTTATCAGATGGTAAGACCAGCATATACCATGCAGGAGATACAACAGTTTTTCATGATATGAGGTTAATCCGGCAATTATACAAGCCTTCAATAGCTCTACTACCAATCGGTGGATTCTACACGATGGGGCCGAGAGAGGCAGCATTAGCAGCAGCCTTAGTAAAACCTAAGGTTGTCATCCCAATGCACTACAATACTTTCGATGTAATAAAGCAGGACCCAGAAGAATTTAAACGTGAACTGAGGAAAATTAAGGTTAGAGGAGTTAAAGTAGTTGTGTTGAAGCCTGGAGAAGCTTATCAAGTCTAGCTAAGTGGCTGCCTATAATTTCTAATAGATTGGTGTGAGAATCGGCGTAAGCTGTTTAATCCTTCCTAAACTTCTAATTTTTTCTGTTAACTCTCTAATCCTAGATGCTACTCCTTTTACAACTATTACTAGTAAGCAGTCTTCTCTTGTTAAGTGTAGGTGGAGAGCTGATGGTATGATGTCTATGAAGTCATGCTGGATATCTGTTAGTTCTTCTTCGAGACCCTTAACATCATGGGAGTAATGTACTAGTATAGCTCCAGCTACACTTTCCTCTCCACTAATCCTCCAAGTATTTATTGATATGAAAGCTCTTATAGCTTCCTGGAGACCTTGAGACCTTGAAGATATACTTATCTCTTTCAAGATTCTGTCAAAGTTTCTTAAGAGTTCGGATGGAAACGAGACTCCTGTCTTAATAGTTTTCTTAGAATACTTCATTTCTGCATCGAGACTCACTCACTTACAGTATGATATAAGCAATACGGATAAAGAATGCCAAGAAGGTTGGGGATGACAGATGAAGCATAGCAATCATAAGAGCTTGAAAAACCTCGTTTTACTCTATGATAGTATACTAGTGCATAGCTGAAGTTGTTCTTTAATTCATTTTTCAGCAAATATGTAGAGTAGTCTTCAAAAGAACAAGTTATAAACATCAAGATTACAAAAATAAAAATTGAAAAATGAATTATCGTAATTTTTAAGGTTTCTTCCTCATTCTCTAGTTACCATATCCGAAATACGTGCTTACGATGTTGAGCATGTCTAATTATGCTGTTCTCATCGCATTTTCCTACGAATTACTTGTTTCGGGTCTTTTATCAGTAATGCTATCTCCCAGATAATTAATGCTGTGATTACCAGAATGAACCCTAGTATGGTTGACTCGGTCGTTATCTCTATGAATTCTCCTCCCTCGGTAATGTAGCTTATTAGATGGTCTATGAAGACCATTATTGAGGCTCCCCAGAAGATTAAGCTTAAGAATTTTAACATGTATTTATCATCTTCAGCTTTAGAATACCAGAATGCTGTCGTCATAGTTGCTGAGAAAAGCAGTATTAATAGCCACATCTTTTTCAGAAAGGTTTATTAGTAACAATTATTTAACTTTTCGGTGTTACCAGAGGAAGACTGAAAGATGGCATGCTTCATAACACCTATGATAATAGCAGTAATAACAACACTAGTCCAGAAAACATTTACCAGAAAGATTGAAAAACTAAAACTAGGTATTTTAAATACACTCTTATGGGGTGGAGCAGCTCTACTAGCAGTAGAACACTTCTGGCATGGTGAAGTAGTTCCGTGGCCACCTTTCCTAACAGCCATGGCCAACCCAGCAGATATCCCAGTAATGCTTCATGAGATGACTATGGTTGGAGGTTTAATGACGGCAACAGTCTTTACAGTATGGGGGTTTATACTAACTATCCCTAGAATAATCATCCAGTTTACTCTCTCAAATAAAAGATTTGATAAAACTATAGTCTACTGATAGCTCTATAGAGCAGATAACTAATAACACTAACTTAGATTATGCATGTGATATACACTACTTATACAGTTTACTCTTTATCATTTCGTAGACTCTACTTGATATCTCATCTAGCCTCTCCTCTAATTCTCTTGAGATTTCTTCTGAGATTGTGTAGACATCTACTACTTCTATTCCTATTACGTATAGCTTCTCCGGCTTAGGTATACCTAACTCCTCCATAACCCTCAATGTTTCAGGTAGACCCATATAGTGGGGGCTCCACACAGAGCAGCTTTCTAGTTTATTTAGGTCTACGTCTACTACTTCTCCTACTTGATGTTCTGATGTTATGATACTATCAACTATTATGACTAACTCTCTACCTTCAATATAATCTATCAGAGAGAGACCGGACTTATCCAGGACTTCAACATGGAATCCTTCATGCTCAAGAATCGGCTTTAGCTTCTCTCCCACTATAAGACCTATTCTATCATCCCTAAACAAAGAATTTCCAATAAATAGTATGAGAAGCCCACAATCCATTGGAGACACCTCTCCAGGAAATATTCTAGATTTAATTAAACCTATATCTTGAAGATAATAAGTAAACGTGCTTCCAAAAAAGTGTAAAACCATATAATATACATAGAGGTATTCTTAGCAAATTAAAAATAAGTGGGTGATACTAGGGTCTAAGCAGTTAGACCTTAAGAAGAGGTACAAGAGTGGTGAACTCATCTCTAGTTTCTAAAACTAAGGCATTCTCGGAGAAGTCTGAAGAAAGCTAGAAGTAGATGAGCCGTGAATATGGGGGAAGCTCGGCACGTCTGAGGGATAGTTTATGTTAGCATCATTATTCCGAGATGCTTCAAAAGTGCTTAAAGAAGATAGTACAAATTTTCTTTCCTAGAAGTTTTAGTTTCATAGGATGAGAGTCAATGATCTAAGCTAGAAAAACTTATATTAGTATTCTCTAGATTTAAGTACATGCCTTTTCCGAAAAATTTTCTTTGGGGTGTGTCTGAGAGTGGTTTTCAGTTTGAGATGGGTGATCCCTCTAGGAGAGGGTTAGATGAGAATACTGATTGGTTTGTCTGGGTCCACGATAGATATAATATTGAAAGCGGGATTGTAAGTGGACATCTACCGGAGGATGGTCCTAACTACTGGCATTTATATGAGAGAGACCATATTCTAGCAAGCCAGCTTGGGTTAAATGCTTATAGAATGGGGATTGAGTGGAGCAGGATTTTCCCAAACTCAACACGTGAAGTTAAAGTTGAAGTTAGAAGAAATGAATTCAATAGGATCTCAAGTATTACTGGGGGAGAAAGCTTCTTAGAGAAATTAGATAGGATTGCTGATACAAATGCATTAAGACATTACAGAGAGATTATACTAGACGTAATCTCTAAAGGTATGAAGCCTATTATCTGCTTAAACCACTTCACCCTACCTTTATGGATACATAACCCATTGAATGTTAAGGAGTCTAAGGGTAGAGTTGGTCCAAGAGGCTGGCTTGATGAAGATACGATCATTGAATTCTGGAAATATGCTGCATACATGGCTTGGAAGCTCGGAGACCTTGTAGATTATTGGGTAACTTTAAATGAGCCAAACATAGTAGCAGAGGCAGGCTACCTCTTCCCAGAGTGGGGCTTCCCACCTAGTCTAAATAATTTTAAATTCTTCAAGGAATGCTTAACTAATCTGGCTGTAGCTCATGCTAGAGCATATGATGCGATAAAACATTTTGACAATATTAGAGCAGATAAAACTAGCGGTAACCCAGCTGAAGTTGGAATAATCTTAAACATAACACCTATAGAGCCCTATGATAAATCTAAAGACGTTGAAGCTAGCCTAATCTCAAACCACATACATAACATGTTCTTGATGGAAGCAATCTGTAATGGATGGCTAGACCAAAACCTTAACATGAGGATTGATGATAAAGAATCTGACAGCTCAATCCGTGGAAGAATAGACTGGATAGGTGTTAATTATTATAGTAGGAATGTTGTTAAGAGAAAGAAATCTATTACTGCGAGGATCTTTGCAGGTATCCCAGCCGTTCCAGAAATTGTCGATGGATATGGAAATAAATGTGAACCTAACAGTTCTTCATTGGATCATAATCCTACGTCAGATTTTGGCTGGGAGATCTATCCAATCGGTTTAGCTTCAGCTTTAAAGCTTATGGCGAAGTTTAATAAGCCTCTCTACGTAACTGAGAACGGAGTCGCTGATTCACAAGATGTTTTAAGGCCTAAGTTTATTGTAGACCATCTAAGGGTCTTAGAGAAGGTCATAATGGAAGATGGGGTAGATGTTAGAGGATATTTCCACTGGGCATTAATTGATAACTATGAATGGGCTAGAGGTTTCAAGATGAAGTTTGGATTATGTAGTGTAGATATGCAGACTAAGGAGAGGAAGCCGAGGAGAAGCTACTATACATACAGAGAGATAATCTCAGCTAATGAAGTTTCTTGAATAATTCAGCTCTCTCCTTCATCCTACTTCTAAGATGGATTATATCCTTACGGATGATAAATGCTAGTATTGTGAAGAGTAAACCACAAACAATCCATGTAGAGGCGGAAACATACAGTATCGCAAGGCCTAGACCGTACAAGTCTGCAAGATACCCTACTATTAATGGTGCTGTTGAGGAGCCTGCAGTTTCAAATATTCTAAGTAGCGAGTCTGCAGAGCTTCTAGCTTCAGGCTCCATTATGTCTGTTATGCTGGCAGATACATTTGGTCCAGCCATTGGAAATATTAGACAAGCCATCGAGCCTGCGATTATGAATCCGATGACATCTCCTGTAGGCCACATAATAACTATGTAGATAGCTAAGGCTGAGAGAAAAACATCTACGGCTCCTAAGATAGCTCTCCCACTCATGCTTCTCGAGAATAAGAAGTCTCCTATAGCGCCGCCTATGAAGTTTCCTAGAACCATTACAATCAACCATATAGACATTATCAACATTACCTGAAGCTCGCTGAATCCTCTTTCTATGATGAGGTAGGTGACCGTCCAGGCTGTGAGAGCTTGCCAAGGAAAGACTCCGAAGAAGCCTTGTAAGCTTAAGAAGAGAAGCGAGGGCTTCTTGATTAAAGTAAACAAATCCCTTACCTTTATTCTGTATAGTTCTTCTCTTAACTCAAGACCTGAAAGTTCTGGCTCAGAGCTTCCTCTAGGAATATCCTTAACAAAGAAGTAAACAGCTACAGCCAATAATATTCCTAATCCTCCTGTTAAGAAGAATAATGAACGCCAGCCATATGCGTATCCTATCGTTACACCTACGATCGTACCTGTTAATGCTCCGAAAGCACTTGCTGCACTTATCAAGCCGAATGGCTTACCTCTCTTCTTAGGTGGAAAGTAATCGCTAAGAAGACTGTGAATACCTGCTGGAGGAGTATTATCAACACCCGTTAAAGTTCTAGTTATAAAGAATCCTGTTAAAGTTCTGGGAAGAGTGTTAAGCCATGTCGTTAAACCCCAAAGTATTCCTGATAGAGTGATCAGTAATCTTCTAGAGTATCTGTCAAATAAGTATCCCCATACTGGATAGAATACTACTGATAAGATAGTGGTTGCTGTGAATAATGCTCCTCCGAGAATGTAGGTTATCTGAAATTCTTCTAATATCTGGGGGAGAACTACTGAGATAATGTAGATGTCTGCTTCATGGAAGGTTCTAAAGAGGAATAGTATTATGGCAACAAACCATGCATACTTTAAAGAAGTTAACTTAGACAGAGTAATCACCTATAATGGGCTGCCGCTTCTTTATTCCAAGGTAGGCTTAATATTTCTTCAACTACATTGCGTGCTTGTTCAAATGTCTTTGTCCTATGGTCTTCTGCAATCATGAGGACTAAAGAAGTCTTGTCGCCCTGAAGGAATGCATGCAAGATCTGCTCCATTTTAAGCATCCTAGGAATAATATTGAATAACATGATCTTCTTGGGAAGAGAGCCTATGTGGATTCCTTTTATCTCTCCACCATCAACGATAGCTGGAACCTCTACCACCACATTGTCGGGTATACCAGATATTATGCCATTATTAGGTATATTCAACTGGAGAATTGTCTGTTTATCATTCACTAGAGCATCGATTAGCGGTATATGCTGTTCGCCACTAAAGACAGGAGGATAAAACTCTGTTACTTTTATGGATTGGTCTGAAGCTACTTGCCGTAGACTTTCTAGAATCTCTTTGAGCATATTGAGGTAGAAAGTCCAGCCTGCTTCTGAATCGAACCCACCCATTGGTCCAAGCCACTTCTTCTTTGTCTCTAAATCTTCATGAAACCACCATGGTGAAGCACTTCTCACAGTATCTCCTATTGGGAAAAGACCGTAAAGCTTATACATCTCAACAGCTGCAGGTGAGAGTTGCTCACTAACCCATGGTGGGCTCTCAAGATATTCTCTACTATTCCAATAGTTTTGGGCTTCATCTCTTATCCATCTATCTAGTATGGGGTATGCATCTACCCCTCTATACCTGAACTCCTTAAGCCAGATGTTATGATTGAATCCAGCCATCAAGACTTTAACATCTTCTTCATTCATCTTCAAAACTTTCACAATCTCCTTATATCCCAAGTGTCCATGGCATACTCCAACAACTTTAATTCTGGTCTGTCTATGGATGAGGGTTGTGCCTTCAAAGACTGGGTTAGCAGCTTGTATAAGCCAAGCATTGGGACAATATTCCTCCATGTCTTTTGCAAGCTCCAAGAAGAATCTTAGCTGATGGTATGCTCCTATCCCTCCATAATAGTCTGAAACCCTCTCACCTACACCTCTATAGTATCCATGCTTCTCAGCAATCTTCCTCTCTTCCTCCATAGGCTCGTATCCTCCAATCTTTACAGTATTTATTACAAAATCCGCTTCTTCCAGAGCCTCTCTACGATTCATTGTCTTCTTAATGGATATATTTGCACTAGTTTCTTTTACATATCTTAACGCTAAATTATACATCATGTCTAATCTCTCCCTATCAATATCCATTAAGACGATGTTGCTTCCATGTAAACTCTTAGTAACACATAAATCAACTATAAGCCTTCCAGTGAATACCACACTCCCAGCACCAATAATAGATATAGTTATAGGTGGCATGAGCTATCTCCAGCGGGAGTTTAACAATAAAAGTCTTGGATAAGTCTTTCTTCTAAATAGAAGATACTAAAATGAAGCATACCTAGCTATTTGCATCTTCTAAACAGTGCTGAGAGATCCGCAGCTTCACCTAGAGTTTAATTGTTAACAAGGTATCTATCCTAATTCTTAGAATACTTATATTTTGTAGAATGGCACTTAGAGTAGGTTATGAGTAAGGTTGATGTTTACGATGTCGTGATAGTCGGGGCTGGTGTATGCGGTCTTATCACAGCATATAAGCTTGCTCATTATAAACTTGACATCCTAGTAATTGATATGAATAATGAGCCTGGATGGGGCGTATCGAAAGGTCATGCAGGTATAGTTCATGTTATTCAGCTACCTTTCAAGTCTCTTAAGAGTAAGCTAGCTAGAGAAGGAAATAGAGAACTCTTAAAAATATGTGAATATCTTAAAGTACGTTATAAGAAGACTAGTACTCTGCTCCTTGCAATGAGTCTCCTCCACCTACTAGCCCTCCCACTCATCTATCTATATCTTAAATTAAACTTGAAGGAAGAATTTAAGACTAGGATTATTGGTAGGAGAACTCTCAAAAGAATTGAGCCTAATATTTCTGATAAAGTTTTAGCCGCGATAGAGGTTGATGGCTACGCAGTTATAGATAGCTTTGATTTAATGTATGGTCTCTACGAATTTCTGAGAATAAACGGTGTTCATTTTGTATTCGGTGAAAAAGTTGTAAAAATAGATTTCCAGAATGATTTCCTGAAAATCTGTACAGAAGGCGGAAGAGAGTTCTTATCTAGATATTTAGTAAATGCTGGTGGACTCTATGCTGATGAAGTGGTGAGACTTTTAGGAGATTATGTAGAGTTCGAGCTAGGAAAAGGTGTCATGATAGTTTTTGAGAGGCAAGTCTCGGATAGGCTTCTATCTCCTCTTACATTGAGACCTGACCCTAAGACGAAAGGCGGGGCAGTAATGTTTACTTGGGACGGCAAAGGCTTATGGGGTCCAAATCTTAGAATAGTAATAGACAAGAATGACTTATCCATAGAAGAATCTGACGTCAACACAATTATCAGTAAATTTTCAAAATTAATTAAGGCTGATCCAGGGATACCTATAAAGGCTTACTCAGGCATAAGACCTATACCATCAACAAATGATTTCATAATTACTTATTCCACGAAAAGCCGTAGGATAGTGAGTGTTCTTGGAACAGAGTCTCCTGCCTTCACATCTTCTCCCGCGATAGCCAGGGTCGTTTTAGAAAAGCTTAAAGAAGCTGGATTGGAGCTTATACCGAGAGGAGACATAGTCGAGCGCATCGTCTTTCATAGATTTAGAGATAAACCAGAATGTGGAAAAGGCAAGCTCATATGTATATGTAATAAAGTCACAGAAGAAGAAGTTAGAGAAGCCGTCAGGAGAGGTTCTAAGACCCTTCAAGGAGTAATGTTTAGGACTGGTGTATGTATGGGTGTATGTCAAGGCTCAAGATGCCTATCCGAGGTCGTTGAGGTCATTTCGGATGAGCTGGGAGTAAAGCCATCTAATATTACTTTAAGAGGTGGCGGAAGCTGGATAGTGAAAACTTCATAGTCATTGGCGGAGGCTTATCAGGTCTCTCAGTAGCACATTACTTGAAGAAGGGAGGCGTGAATACAATAATTGTTGAAAAAGACAGAGAGGTCGGCGGGTTCTACAAGTATGATGAATACCCTGTTAATAATGTAAGAGGAAGAGACCTAGTATCACAATTTGCAACAGAGGATAATATAATGTGTAACGCAGCAGCATTTAGTTACGATAAGGAGGGGGTTTGGGTTGCAAGTAGAGAGGGGTCAAGGAAGATCAATGGTACGGTTGTAGCTGCAAATGGTTTTAGAGAAAAGACAGTGTTGGAGCTCGGCATATATGGTTCTAGACCCTCGGGAGTCTTCTATCTTTATTCTGCCTGGGAGCTGGTCAATAAAGGCTACTCTATTGGGGATAAAGTGGTCATCTATGGATTCAATCACTACTCAGTCTCTCTAGCAAGCAAGTTATCCAAGACATGTGAACAGGTCGTTGTAGCATATACGAGCTGCTCTCTAATACATGGTTTAGGGGAAATCGCAGATATGGGAGTAGAGGTTTTAGAAGGTAGGGTTACGAAAATATTGGGCAGCGAGAGAGTATCTTCGGTGATGATCGATGGGAGAGAGTTAAAAGCAGATACACTAATACTTGCAGAACTATCTCCTTGGAACCAGCTAGGCGTAGAAAATATAGTTGGGAACGCTGCAATGATACTTGAGGATCCTATGAAGATAGTTGAGGCAAGCAAGGTCGTAGCAGAATCTTTAATCGAGGGAGGAGGCCCGATAGAAGTTTTATGTAGTGTTCCTCACATCCCCCATAAAGTTTCTAAACGTGTAGCCCGTATTATTTTGGGGGTCGGCGTGGGAGTTGTGCTGAGAGTTAATGGAGAAAAAATAGTTGTCGACGAACCTTATCCTATAGTAGAGCTCCCATCAAATAGTAGAGTTACGATAGAGGTTTTATAGAATGTACGGTGTTATAGATGTAGGCACAACAGGCGTCAAGCTGTCTATATACGATAAAAATCTCAGGAAAACTCATTATGAGAAAACAGTCTTAGGCTTCGAGAGGATAAGTCAACAGCATATAGAGCAGAACAGTCTACAGATAGCTGATGCTGTGAGAGGATTCGTTAAGAAAGCTAGAGAGAAAGGTGTGAAGAAGATAGGTATCTGTACTTATAGAGCTTCCATTCTTGCTTGGAGGAACGATGGTACCCCAATAACAAACATTATTACATGGATAGATGGTAGAGGCAAGGAAGTAGTTGAGAGGCTACCTCCTACAGCAAAATTACTGAAGAGGTTTAGTAGAAGTTTGAATATGATTCTTAGCCCAGATTCTCCAGCTATATTGATAAGGTGGGTCTACGATAACGTCCCAAGATTAATTGAAGAAGTTAAGGCTGGTAAAGCATATGTCTGGACACTAGACTCATACATACTATACATACTCACGGGAAACTTTCTAGCAGATGCTACAAATGCTACTTTAACGGGTTTGATACATCCGAGAAAACTCTCAGAGATAGATATAGTGTTTGAGCTACTCAAGCTTCCGAAGATAACACCTGAAATAACAGGGAATATTCACTCATTTGGCAGTTTTGAAGATGTAGAAGTAAGTGCCTGTATTGCGGATCAGCAGGCTGCAAGCGTGGGGTTTGGAGTTCTAGGTAAGGGTGAAGTCCAGTCTACGCATGGAACTGGAAGCTTCGTAGAGACAGTAACAGAAAAACTAGCTATACCAACCTCTGGGTTAGTTCCAATAATAGTCTTATGGATAGATGATGAGAAAACCTATGGGTTGGAGGGGTTCATAAGATCGACAGGCTCAACCCTCGAATGGCTTATGAAGATGGGTTTATTCAGAGATTATTCTGAAGCTGAATCGTTATTGAAAGGATTTGAGAAGAGAGTATTACTGGTACCGTCTCTTGGAGGTTTTAGAATTCCGTATCTAAGAGATCTCAGAGGGATAATTCTAGGTCTAGGCTTAGATACATCTAGGTCAGACATACTGTCAGGCCTGGCTTTAGGTGTCTCTCTACATATAGCTACAATACTCAACGCTATGAAAAAGTATGTTGGAGGATTTAGGGAACCATTATTCTCGGGTGGAGGATATTCTAGGTCGAACATATTCCTACAGACGTTAGCAGATATAACTGGTATGCAGGTTGCTAGACCATTAGACGTAGAAGTAAGCTCATTTGGAGTTGCTAAGCTACTAGCTCTATCAGATGGCAAATTGTCGAAGAAGGATCTTGGGGAGAAACCAGATATTGAGAAGCTCTTCTCACCAAGCCTCCATCATATAGACAGGAGCGTAATGTTGGATGCCTACTCTAAACTATTAGGGGTTATTTCTAGATGTCTGAGAGATCAATCGTTAAAGAAGATTTTCTAGAAAGAGTAAAGAGTATTGTAGGCTCGAGATTTACAGATGATCCTAGAGTACTAAAGGTCTACAGTAGGGATTTTTGGCCTCTACTAACTCTAAAAGAATCTAGAGGAGGTGAGCTAGCTATGCCTCTAGCTGTTGCATGGCCTAAAACCGTAGAAGAAGTAACCTCATTAATTAAACTCTGCAATGAGTTTAAAATCTCCTTCACCCCATATGGAGGCGGGTCTGGAGTTACTGGAGCAGCCCCATGTAGAGACTGTCTAGTGATAGATGTTAAATCAATGAACAAGATAATAGAACTCAATGAAGAAGACATGTACGTAACCGTCGAATCTGGAATAATGATTAAGAAGCTTGAAGAATATCTTAACTCTAGAGGTTATACTGTCAGACACATCCCTCAATCTTTCCCAGAAGCCGTGGTAGGCGGATTGATAGCAACCTTAAGTTCAGGCGAATATAGCACTAAGTATGGTGGAATAGAAGACCTCTTACTAGACGTTGAAGTGGTTACGGCAGACGGCGGATTCATACCTCTTAGAGAAAAGATAGTTCCAAGAACATCGACAGGACCGAACATAAAGAAGCTTATGCTTGGAAGCGAGGGACAGCTTGGAATAATAACTAAAGCCACTCTTAAGACTTTTCAAATACCAGGATACACTTCTAAGAATACATTTGTATTTAATAGCTTTGAAGAAGGTCTTGCCGCAGCTAGAGAGTTAATGCTTCTGGGATTGCAACCGGCTGTACTCAGGATCTATGATAAAGATGAGGCAGCTTTAAGATTCAATGAAGATAAAGACTTAGCAATCTTCATCATAGAGGAATGGTCTAAGACACTCCTTGATGCAAAAGAATCTGAATTGAGAATGGTAATGAAGAAAAGAGGGGCTCTAGAAATCGGGGAAGAATATGTAGATAGCTGGTTGAAGAAAAGATTTGATGTAATTAGTGATGTAGTCAAACTAGTAGTACCTCTAGGTTTATGGTTTGATACAATCGAGACAGCTGCTACATGGAGCATCCTCCCAAAAGTTTATAGAGAGTTTAAGAGAGAAATCAAGATGGTTAAAGGAGTAAACTCCGTCCTTGCACATGCTTCACATTTCTATAGCACGGGGGCATGCATATACTTCACAGTAGTCTTTGAAGCAGACGAAGAAGTCTACTGGAGAGTATGGGAGAAAGCAATGGATACTCTAATCAAGAATGGCGCAACAATAAGTCATCATCATGGGATCGGGCTCTTAAGGAAGAAATGGCTGGAGAGAGAACTAGGGGAATCCTTAAAATACCTTAAGAAGGTAAAACAATTATTCGACCCTAACAATATCTCAAATCCAGGAAAGTTTATGGAGTGAGAATCTAGTGAAGCTTAAAACATTAAGCAGTGTCAAGATTACACCTAAACTATTACTAAATTTTATTCAACTGCCCTTCAAGAAAGTGGAAAAACCCTGTGTATATTGTCCAGGCATCTGTATATCAGTCTGTCCAACATTCATTAATACTGGAAACCTGAGTCTAAGCCCTCTAGGATACTCTAGGTATGAAGACATTGGGAGAAATAATTGTTTAAAATGCTGGAGATGTGTAAGTGAGTGCCCTCTAAAATACCCCTTACCCGAATCTTATGCTAGTGAAGTAGAGCTAGACTTGGAAGTCTTGAAGAAAGGAGAGGCTGTACTCTTATCTGCTAGAAATCTAGATGATAAGTATTCTTATGGGTTATCAGAGCTATTAGGAATGGGGCTTATATCGGTAAATGGATTAGTTGAAAGATATGATGAAGGTAGACCTGTGAATCCTAGTTCTCTCAAGAGGATACTAAAAACTTTAAAGAATTACAGAAAAGTTTACACCGTCTCACCTGAATCTCACCATACTCTATCAGCACCCCTTCTAATAGAGAATCTGGCTGGATTCTCCGTTAGATTAAACTATAACGGTCCAATACATATTCCATGCCTTTTACTAAATAGAGAAGAAAAGATAACACAAGCCCTCATTTCAATAGGAGTAAGACCTACCAAGATAATAAGAGATAAATGCTTAAAGATGGAGGAGCCGGAAGGGCTATCATTATGTCCACGAGCTTCGATGAGAAACGTAGAAACGATATTTGATGAGATAATAGCCTCTATGAGCTACTAAGATTATTGGGGAGATAGACCGTGAGCCCTCTCATCGGCTGCCTGTCATTTCAAACAAGAGATAGTAAGTTAAAATATACAATTAGGAATGACGGTCTCAGCATCCTAAACTATATCCCCCAAGTCTGAATACTCTCCGTCTCTCACGTCTTTATTTAAATGCTCACATTCAGGACAGTACTTGCTCTCATTATACTACCTTGTTAAATTTTACTAATTTTGTTTTGAGAGTTAAACCGATGAATACTAGTAGAGGCATCAATCCATTGAATAATGCTAGAAACATTCCATTGAGGAGTGATGTATAATATAGATATGCAAGCGACCAATCTGGGAATGGGAATTTAACGATGAAGCCGTAGAGCACACCCATGACTAGTATTATTATAGAGGACAATGAGATTAGAAGCAGCATCGGTGTAATCGATAGAAGAGCTTTCTTCTCATCTTTGATGTTGATTACAGAGGCCATAACCGCCGAGGATACAATTATGGATATGAGTGTCGAGACCATCATCGATTCTATGTATGAGTCTAGTGAGTTAACCGAAGACATTGTAGGTGTGTATCCGAATAGATATATGAATGATGCCCAGAAGGCTGCGAATCCAGTAAATCCTGAGGTTAATGGTTTCCATAGAGACTTACGGGTAAAGTAACATAAGGTTGCGGTGGGAGCCCATGCGATTAATCCTACTAGTGTCGCGTTAAATACTCTTATCCCTGCATCTCTAGATATTAACTCCTTCTTACCATCTTCGTAAAGCTCACTAAGCTTCATATAATATTCAGTAATCGAGCTTACATCTACCTTGTTCGAAGTCTTAATCTCTTCCAAGATAGCTAGGTAATCAGCGGATTCCTCCACATAACTATCTAATCCAAGTACCATGAATAGATCTTTTAAATGATAACCATAATTTAGAGCTAGACCAAGTTCATACCTAGCGAGACTTGGAAGCACATCCTCACTGAACACGCAAGATAGCGGTGGGCTGTAGGATATTAATTCTGGTGGAAGACCTAAGACGAAAGCAACCGTTGAAGCAATACTTGTATAATAGACATCTCCATTCAAGATGACGTTCTTCTTTATCGATGGACCCATAATAGACAAATATACTCGTCTGACTTCTAGTTCCTCTCCTCCATGTCCGCCTCTATCTAAGTGTCCATGGTCGCTGAGAACTATAAGAACTGTTTTATCATCCATCCCTCTTAATTTAAGAGCTTCAATCATCTTCATAATCAATTGCGAAGCTTCCACAATAGCCTCCTCATATCTACTACTTAATGCACCATAGTCATGACCTGCCTCATCTATGTCTGCAAACCCGACCCATAAAATGTTGGGTAGTTCACCAGAGGTTATAATCTTTACAGCTTCTTCAGTTGATTTTTTCATGTGCCCACTAGTTTCAGGGATTTCGATGTAAGTATCTAGGTAATCTTTAAAAAGCATACTTATGGAGGAATCCCCTATAGCTCCAGTTTTTAAACCATAATTTTTAGCAAGAGAAAATATGCTCGGTAGATTCAATACTCCTTTATTATACCAATTAGATGTAACGCCTGAAATTTCATGAGGAAAACCTGTAGAGATTGCGGCCCTTGCAGGTATAGAGTATGTTGGAGGTAGAGCATATGCATTGGAGAAAAGTACCCCTTCTTTTTCCAGGAAGCCGAATCCTTCACCTCCAATCTTATCTATAATGTCCGGTCTTGCACCATCTACAAGCACTACGATTACATGTTCAGCTATCCTAGAATAATTGTAACCTAATTTTAGATAGACTTTAACATCACTAGGAGGTTCATAGTCAACCCAGCTACTCCACACCTTGGTTACAGCATTATTTATCAGAAAACCAGTAACGATGAGCAGTAAAACCATGATAGCTACTGTTAGAGCAGATTTTCCAATCCTCATGACAATAATAATCTTCTTAAATAGAGTATAAAGATTCTGTTTAAATAAAATTTAGATTCCAGAAAGCTGATCCTAGATGCAACATACTGCTGGCTTAAGCCTTAAAGATTTATCTATAAGATGATCTCTCGATTCTGCCTCTTAGAAAACTGCTATATCCTTATCTATTCGAGATTCAGCACTTTAGATTTTCTATAAATCTTGAACATTATTGGAGTGTCTTCTATTGTTAGAGACGCATATTAATTCTAGAATTTTCTATGCTATTTTCACTAGAAATTGTTAATCCAGTTTATCTTCGAAAAATTTGTCTCGATATACAACTCTGCCGGAAATTACCGTTAATAGAGTCTTTATACTTGGAAGCTCATCTAAGCTTACTTCAAATGGATCTCTATCAAGAGCTATAAAGTCTGCATATTTCCCCGGCTCCAATGTTCCAGTACTCTCTTCCTCAAAGAAGAAGTATGCAGCGCCTTCCGTATAGTAGTGTAGAGCTTCAGGTAAGGCGAGTGCTTCATTTAGCGTATACTTAGATAATTCTATCCCCTCTCTTCTACCTCTTGATATAGCTGCATAAACTGTTTCCCATGGATTTAAAGGCTCAACTGGGCAGTCTGTTGAGAAACCAATCTTAACTTGACTCTTGATTAAGGATTTAAACGGGTATAACCATGGAGCTCTCTTCTCACCAACTCTTTTAACAGCCCACCAATCTGAGATGATGAAGTGTGGTTGAACAGCGATAAGCAATCCAAGTTTAGCTATCTTCTCTATCTGCTCAGGTCTTAATAGAGATGCATGTTCTATCCTATGTCTATAATTTGAGAGTCCATTCTCAATAAGCCTGTAGGAGTCTATCACGTTCTCAACGGCTTTATCACCGATTGCATGAACTGCTAGTTGGAGACCTGACTTATGACATTCATATACTATTTCTTTTAGCTTCTCTTCTCTAATTGTAGGCATACCACAGGTCTCCGGAAGATCTGAATATGCTTCTGACAGCCATGCTGTACGAGCACCTAGTGAACCATCAGCAAAAATTTTGACGCCCATTATCTTTAAAGTATCATCTCCAAAGCCTCTTCTTACGCCGAGGCTTGATAGAGTATGCATCAATGTATCCTTAAGGTAAACCCTAACCTTCACTGGTAACCCTCTAGACTCTTTTAGTATCTGGAGTAAGCGGAGAGAAGTTGCATCACATGACATAAAACCAATAGTAGTTACTCCCAGTGAAGCAGTATATTTGAGACTATTATCCAGCATCTTTAACATTTCGCTAGAGCTGGATTGATAATATTCTCGAAATAGTTTTACAGCATCTTCAATGATACCTCCCGTAAGACCTCCATCCTCACCTCTTAGGAAATTCGGATCTTTCGAGACATCAATGTTTGAGCAAACGATGTTTAAGGCTTTAGTATTTGCTACTGCTGCATGCCCGCAAACCCTCTCCAGCAATACAGGTTTATCTGATACAGCTTCATCTAGGTCGAACCGATTCGGCCAGCGTCTCTCCTTAAACAATTCTTGATCCCATCCTCTACCAACGATCCATTCAGAATCTGGATGTTTCTCATAGTATTCTCTTAGCCGTTTCTTGAGAGATTCAATTGATTCAACCCCCCGTAGGTCTATCGAGTTTAAGCTAACAGCCAGCATGTCAAGATGCATGTGGGCATCAATGAAGCCTGGCATAACTGTGAAGCCTTCGAGATCGATGAGTAACCCATTCAGAGTTTTAACAAGCCTCTCAGCTTTCTCCGACTCACCAGAATAAAGTATGTATCTACCGCAAGTAACTAGACCATTGACCTTCCTTAACGGGTCGAAAGAGATATATATTTTTCCATTGATAAAACCTAGAACATTATCGGCAGCCATACCTTAAAATTACTGATAGAGTGACTTGATAAATATTGTCATTTACTATTTGATCACCATATAGCTGTCGGAATCATTACTAGAGTCTTTTAGGATGGTTAACATTAGTCAGCTGGGGCGGAGCTAACTCTTTATATAGGCACCTAAGAGATGGTTCTGTTATGAGTAAAGATGCTTGTGGAGAGGATAGGCTGGGTCATCATAATAAGTCCGACTTTGACATGGACGCTGTTTGGAGACACGTAATAGTACTTTCCAATTTCACGGATAGGTTGGCTGGAACCGAGAATATCGAGAAAGCATCAAATTATATAGTGAATTATTTGGAGAAGATAGGAGGAGTAAGAGCATGGATTGATAGATTTTACTTTCTAACTAGTTACCCTGAGTATTCTTATTTTGAGATACTCGAGCCGGAATCAAAGATCGTAAATAGTTTTCCTAACCTCTTCAGTGAGAATACTCCACCTGAAGGAGTTACCGGAGATCTAATATATGTGGGTAGCGGGGATGAAGAGTCCTACCGAGGAATAGATGCAGCTGGAAAACTCGTTCTAGCCGAGCTCTCTTATTCTCCGCCAAGAACAGAGAAGGCAAGAATCGCATCTATCAATAATGCTAAAGCGCTTATAATAATGAATTGGGGCCGCAGAGAAAGCCGTACTGTTGGGAGAGGGGCGATCAAAGGTGTTTGGGGTCCGCCGACGCCAGAAGATATGGAAAGAATCCCAAGGATAATTTCTTTAAACATTTCAAGGTATGATGGAGAGTACATAAGACGTCTACTTTCGCATCGAAGAGTTAAGGCTAGGATTAAGGTGAAGGTTGAGAATAAATGGGTATGCTCCAGCCAACCTATGTGCAGGATATATTCAGCATGCTCTCAGCCTATGGATGAACTCATAATTGTTGGAGGGCACTTAGAAGCCTGGGGCGGCACGGTGACCGATAACTCAGCTGGTAATGCAGTTATGCTAGAAATGGTAAAGGTTCTCGCCGAGAATAGAAGTAAGATCTTAAGAAGCCTAGTATTCGGTTTCTGGGATGGGCATGAGATAGGCGAAGCTGCAGGTTCAGCATGGTTTGTAGATAATTACTGGGTTGAACTTAACGAGGGAGGAGTAGCGTATGTAAATGTGGATGCATGCGGTCTAGCTGGAGCTAGCAGATTTGTCTCATATTCATCTCCAGAGACTTGGGCGTTCCTTGAAGAAGTAGAGAAGGAAGTGATCGGCAAACCATCTGAAAAAAGGCTCCCATTAAAATTCGGAGATAACTCCTTCCTAGGGATAGGTATACCATACATCTTTACTTTCGCAACATTTACCGAAGAGGAGCTGAAAAAGTCTGGGGAAGCAGTCTTTGGATGGTGGTATCACAGTGAAGAAGATACTATTGATAAACTTGATAGAGAGATGCTGGGGATCCAGGCTAAATTATACTTAGAATATGTACTAAGACTAGCCTGCGAGGCCGTAGTACCTTTCGACTTCACCCAATTCACAAGACTTGTAAAGACAGATATAGCACAGATTAGAGAAGCATTTTCAAAAGAGTGGACGGAGCCTTACCTCTCCAGGATAGAGGCAAGAGTAAACGAATTGGAAATTTTAATTTACGAGGTCAATAAAATTGCACGTGAGTGTAAAAATAGCCGAGAGAATACTTTAACTAAGTCGGTAAACAAATTATTGCTGACCTTAAGCAGGATCTTGATCCCAGCATTTAGAAGTACAGTGGATAAATATTCGCATGACGTATATGGTAATATATTTTTGGCGAAGCCGTTACCCAGGGTTTATAAGATACTGGCTAGTCTTACGAAGACCTCACGTGAAGATTGGACATGGCATGCATTGAAGGTCAGTTTAACAAGACAGTTTAACATGCTCATCGATGCATTGATAAATGCCTCCTTTATCTGTAGAACCTTTCTGAACAGGATTTAGTGGGTGATCAGTAATGTGTACTTGTATCTCAAAACATCTAGAAGTGGAAAATGACCGGCTTTACCTTGATGGCGTAGACTTGCTGCAGATCGCTGAAGATTATAAGACCCCTGTATTCATTTTCTCAGAATCCAAGATTAGGGAAAATGCAAGGCTAATATCAGATGTCTTCAAACAGGAGTACGGTGATTGTTACATCCACTACGCTCTTAAGGCTAACTCAATACTATCTATTTTAAGAATATTGAAGAGTGAGCAATTAAGATGTGAAGTCTCTTCCGGAGGAGAATTATACAAAGCCCTCAAAGCAGGATTTAAGCCTGAAGATATAGTGTTCAACGGTCCCGGAAAAACACTAGAAGAACTGAAATATGCGGTCGAGCTAGGAATCGATTGTATAAATGTAGACTCACTTTATGAGCTGGACCTCCTAGCTAATCTTGCTGAGAAGCTTAAGACTAGAGTAGGTGTCTCCATAAGAATTACCCCAGAGGTTTCCGCACCTAGTATTAAGACAGGATTATCTAAGACGAAGTTCGGAGTAGAAATAAACCAAGTAGTAAAGATGATTAGACACGCTCTGGAAAAGAGAAATTTAAACATAAAAGGAATACATACGCATATCGGCTCACAAGTTACAGACATCGCTTCATGGAGTAAAGCATCAATGGTGGTTGTAAGGTTAGCAGACCAGATATATGAGGATCTAGGGTTAGAGCTCGACCATATAAACATGGGGGGAGGGTTGCCGGAGGACTATACAGAGACTATAATAGAGAGGGATACGGATGTTTCAAGCTACCTTTGGGGAAGTATTGGTATCTCGGAAATAGCGAAGACTGTATCTAAAAGCTTTAAAGAGCTTAAATACAATACTAAACTGTATATTGAGCCAGGTAGAAAGATCGTCGCCGATACCTGTCTACTTCTTACCAAGGTTGTTAATTTTAAAGAGAGAAGTTTTGGAGAGAAGTGGCTTATCGTAGATGCAGGATTCAATATTCTTCCAAGTATGAGGATACTAAGATGGTATTACCCAGTAATCAACATTAGTAGAATAAATGAGAAGCATGACTCTCCTTTCCGAATAGGTGGACCATTATGTGATGGAGAAGACGTTTACCATGATGTTGAAGGTGAAGAATTAGGCAATCCCAGGCTTCCAAAATATAGACGCTTACCTATGAATTCCCAGCCAGGCGATGTCTTAGCAATACTGCATACCGGAGCTTACGGTCCAGAGATAACAATGAACTTCAATGGAATGCTTAGACCAGCCTATCTAATGATACTTCAAAACCGCGTGGTTAAGGTGATAAGGAGGAGGGAAACCCTAAATGACTTGGTCTCCTACGAAGAAGTTTAACCTCCTAGGTATGCTTCCTTAACTTTAGGATCGTTGATTACCTCGTCCGGCGTCCCCTCCGCTATAATCTCTCCTCTATTCATTACGTAGACTTTGTCTACGATGTCGAACAATAATTCTAGTCTATGCTCAATTATGAAGAAACTCACACCTTTTTCTTCTCTAATTGTAACGATCTTGCTAAATAACTCCTTGGCTAGAGATGGGGCTATTCCGGCTCCCGGCTCATCTAGTAGAAACAGTATAGGCTGACCTGAGAGGGTCCTGGCCAACTGTAAGAGCTTCATCTGCCCACCAGAGAGCTCCGATGAAAATTTGTTGTAGAAATCACATAGGCGGACTTCATCTAAGATGGAGAGTGTTCTCTGAGCATTTTCAGCTTCTTGGCGAGCCCATCTACTTCTCATCGGAGCATACAGGAACCTTTCACCATGTTGACCCTTCAGAGGCAGCATGCTGTTCTCTAATACAGTCATACCTTTAAACACTCTGGGTATCTGTAGTGCATGGCATATCCCTAGTCTAAAGCGTTCATGAGGGGGGAGTCTGTCTATCCTCAAACCCCTGAAGATTATCTGTCCACAATCCGGATACAAAACCCCACTAATCAGATTAAACAATGTTGTCTTTCCCGAGCCGTTGGGACCGATAAGTCCTACTATTGATTTTTCTTTTACCTCTAGAGACGCGTTATTTACAGCTTTTAACCCACCAAAGCTTTTTGTGACCTCTTTAACCATTAGCAGGTTTACGGACACGTATATCACCTGGATTCGCTGCTTGGAAACTTACCAAAGAAAGCATCTTCAAGCATAGAGAAATTGTTAATGAATCTCTCTGATCCTCCTTCTAATACTTTCCTGCCAGATACTAACACGTACACATAGTCAGATATTTTTAACGCTGTCTTAACGTTTTGCTCAATTAGTAATACAGCAACACCCGACTCATTAATCTCTCTAATCTTATTCAGTATTAAGTTAGAGAGGACTGGTGAAAGCATTGCTGTAGGCTCGTCAAAAATAATTAGTTCAGGTTTAGCTACAAGCACTCTAGCTAATGCCACCATCTGCCTCTCTCCGCCACTCAGTGTTCTCACTTTCTCATATTGCCTATATCTTAAAACTGGAAAGATAGAGTAGACGTAGTCTAAGCTATCTTCAAAGTTCTTCTTGGGAGACTTTATAGCAAAGTATATTGTTTCTAGATTCTCTCTTACAGTTAGGTTCTCAAATACGTTTGATAACTGTGGAACCATCCTCATCCCTATAATTATTTTCTCTTCAGGGGTCAGCTTCGTCACATTTCTTTCCTTGAAGAATACGTCTCCCGAAAATATCGATGCTAGATTAAAAACAGCTTTAGCAAGAGTGCTTTTTCCACTTCCATTCGGACCAACAACTAGGGTAAGCTGGTCTCTCATTACAGACATTGAAAGCTCATACAGTATCTGTGATTTCCCATAACCTGCAGAGAGATTTGAGACTTCTAAGATAGCTTGACCACCCATCTTACTCAAGGATTATTAGGATGAAGAATTTTTTAAGCTATTCTTACTTCTAAGATGAGCTTCAAATATTTTCCTCGCAGGCGTATCTAACGGTTTCTCAGGGAGCAAACCTCTAGGCCTCCACATAATAATCACTAGTAGGATTATTGTAAATATGATCCCCCTGAGATAGCTCACATCAAATGGAAGAGACAACCAGGAACTTGGTATCCGCCTCAACCCCCTATCTACCACAACCATTACAGTGCTTCCTAATATGACACCCTTATTGTTAGCTACACCTCCGAGCAGCATCATCAACCAAGCATACATCGTCCAAACTATGATGAAGTCGTCGGGATAGACGAAGCCTATGAAGAAAGCATATAAACACCCTGCTATAGCTGACATAAAAGACGAGACAGTCAGTATTTGGGCTTTAAATATTTTTACATCTTTCCCTAAAAGCTGTGAAACTAACTCGTCGTCTCTTACAGATTTAATAACTCTCCCATAAGGCGAATTAACCAGTCGGTGAATATAGAAGTAGAATACCCCCGCAATAGCTCCAGACAAGATAGAATATGTTAACTCTTTTAGTACAGGGTCCTGCATCCAGACGAAAGGGTTAGGTAATCCACCGATACCATTATTTCCACATACTATGCTAGGTTCAGTTCTAACAAACACCCTACTAAGCTCAGCGATTATCAATAGACTTATAGCAAGATAATCCCCTCTCAGTTTAAGGGAAGGATATGAGATAACGTATCCCATGAAAGCACCTAAAAGCCCAGAAAGTATAAGAGATACTAGGAAGATCATTATATTTAAAATTGGAAATTGAGCGGCAATAGATATCCTCTGCGTAGAGGCAAGTGCTGAACACGCCGGTTCACTTATATTAAAAACGAACTGGATTACCCTTGGCACAAACACACCGACAACGTATGCTCCAAGCGAGAAGAAGAATACTTTTCCAAAATTGGGAATTCCGGTGAAACCATATTCTAGGTTCAGACTTAGTGATAATATAACGTATATGCTGAAGAATGTTAAAGAAGTCGAGAATAGAGTTATTAGCTCAGGTATCATCTACCATTACCCCTATGAGTAGCCGCTCTCGTAAGAACTGATAATAACCACCTGGCTGGAATTATGTCTGCTCTTATGAATAATGCAAGCAGCATAATCGATAACGTTATTAATGGCTTATATGCAAGAGATACGCCAGCAAACTTGTAAGCAATATACATAAAGAAGTTTTCCCCGAATCCCAGTAAGTAACCCCCAATTATTGCGCCTGGTATGCTCACCAAGCCGCCGACAATCACGGCCGCAAACGCTGGAAGCAGTAGCAACCAACCCGACGTAGGTGTTATAGTTGAGTATATCGACCATAGAGACCCTATAATACCTGCAGGCATGCCTACAAGAATACAGACGAACCTTCTAACCCTATCCACCTTTATACCGCTTAATCTCGCCAGCTCGAAGTTATCCCACATGGCTCTAATCTGCTTTCCGATCAAAGTCTTGGAAATTATAAAATGGAAGACCAGCATCATAAAGATGGTAAGCCCTACAATAAAGATGTCGAGGTCCGTAATTATTAATTCATTTATTTTTGCTACTGCTTTCGAGGTATAAGCTGCCTTGATTATTACTACGTTGTTTACGGAGGCAAAGATATAAATCAGGTATCTTATTAAGAGCCCCATTGCTATACTAGCGAGCATAACTTGGATTATAGTTGAGCCTTTCCTAGTTAACGGCTTATAGACGAGCTCGTCAACTATCAGAGAGACCGCGACCGCTGAAAAAATAGCTGCTGGAAAACATAGTAAGATATCTACTGAGTACCTTGATGATAAGAGCGCAGTCACATAAGCTGAGATAGTTACATACTCGGCATAAGCCCAATTGTATATTCTAATCGAGCCGAGAGTTAGTGTCAAACCGTATGCCGTTAGAGCATAAAGACTTCCAATAACAATGCTTGAAATTACTGCTTGGAGAAGGTCTATCATTATCCACCATCCTTTGATCCGATGTAATACTGAATGAGAATAAAAAATAAAGTTTAAAATTAGCTGGGCTTACTGGCTTGAGATTATAAGCTCGTTTGCTGCTCCATTCCATCCTCCTATAACTTTGAAGTCGTAGGTTCCATCAAGCTTCTTTACTTCCCATATTTGGTAATCCTGTAATGCTCTGTCACCGTTTAAGTCAAGGGCTGTCGGACCGGTTGCACCAGTGTATTTGGATGCTAGGTTGTAGAATAGCTTCATTATAGTGTCTGGGTCTTCGGATCCCGCTGCTGAGAGGCAGAGAGCTACGACCCATAGTGCATCATACGTGTAGGCTCCATATGCTTTCGGTTCTCTACCGTATCTTGCCTTGAATTTCTCTACGAATTTCTTCATTAGCTCTGTTTCTGTTAATGAAGCTGGATACGTCCCAGTCAACCTCACTTTAACTAGAAAATCAGCAACTTCTGGGGGGCCGGCTGGCGGAAGTATGCCTGGGCCTTTCAAAGACTCACTTGAAAACCATTGTACATTCGACAATGTAGGGTCTAACCGAGCTTTATCAAACATCTTAATCGCTTCATAGTTGAAAGCTATGATGAGGACTGCGGTGTTTGCTCCGCCGAGCTCCTTAACCATGCTGCTTAGCTGCAGGACTTCGCTTGAGTAGTCAGGTAAGTCTGGAGTATAAGCTAGAGACTTTATTGTACCGCCAAGCTTCTTAAACTCCTCATCAAAGTACTTGTATACCCCAGAACCGTACGGATCATTTCTATATATTACTGCGACTTTGCCGTATCCTAGCTTCCATATTAGGTTTGCAAGAACCCTACCTTGGATGCTGTCCGGCGCCTGCATTCTAAATAGATAGTCGTTCGGGATCGATAGCATTGGAGAAGTTGAAGAAGTACTTACAGTGAATATCTTATGAGAATCTATGTAGCTCTTGATGCCGTTGGCCTGACCGCTCCATAGATGACCAACTATGATCTTTATACCTTTACCGCCCAGAGACTGGGCAGCTGAAACAGCCCCCTCAACGGTAGTCTTAGAATCTTCAACTTCCAGCTTAAGACGCACAGGTATCTTATTGTCTGTGAAGAAGCTATTTATTTCTTCAACTGTTAAGATGCCTGCATCTCTAACTTCAATACCGTAATCTGCTCCTTCCCCCGTCAAGTCTGCTATCATGCCGATAGTATACTCTTTGACTGCTACGGTTGCAGGTGCTGCTGGAACGATAACAAGTGAAAGAGCATATCCTACAGCGATCCCGATTAGCAATCCTATGACCAGATACGCTAAAATCCTCCATCTACTACTCGTAGCCGACATCATTCTCACACGTAGAAATTTAAAATCGAAAATAAATATAAGCTTTTAATCAGAAAAACGTCATACCTATACGCTCTTTCTTACATCCCCGGCCTAGTCTCCTCTACCTTCTCTCTACATTCTCAATATCAGATCTGACATATCACCGATATATCCATGTATTAGCATGCATCTGGGAGATGCGTATACGATAAATTACTGGTAAAGCATGCTTGACCGCCTGCTCAATTCAGTAGATTCTCATGTCTTAGTAGTCTCCCATTGATGAGGATGATTATCGTTCTATCAGTTAACGTACTAGATTGAATAAATGTTTAACAGCTCCTAAGCAGCCATCAGGCTTGCTTTTCCTGCCATAGTGATGTATACGTATTCCGACTTTAACAAACATGAGTTATCTTTCTTCTGAGTCTCATTCTAGAATTGAAATTTTCCTAATGGTTGAGACTACTTCCCATGTTATGAATATTGTGCTTCTAGCTGGTAATCCTAGGCCTCCATTTATTCTATCGTCAGGATATTACGTTAGAAGAAGAGCAATGAATCAATATTCATAATAAGTTCTCTAGAATATGGAAAAAATTATCTTTTGTTAAGCTCTCTCGGTTTCTCCTTAAAATATCTTCGTTCCTAAAATAATATTTTAATAAAAAGGGTGAAAAATTGCATTGTTGCGTCATTGAGGTTGAAGGTCTATAAAAGTAGTGTTTATATGAATGTTTTCTTGGGCGAAACTGTTTTGGAGAAGATCGAAGAAATTGGGAGGAAGCTTGATGAGTTAAGGGAGTTTCTTAAAGATGTTTTCCTAACTACTGAGGAGCCCGTGTTGTTGAAGGAGGCAGATGAAATTGTTAGGAACAAACACTTTAGCAAGTTGAAGTCTCTTAATGAAGTTTAGAGTTCTCATCTATAAAAGGGCATACAATTTCTTAAAGAATCTATAAATCAAAGATAGGCAATGTATAGTTGACAAGCTTAAGCTGCTTGAGGGTTTTCCAGCGGTTAGACTTAACGTTCTTAAGATTGCAGATGAAGCAGACACTTTCAGGCTACGTGTAGGAAAATTATAGAGCATTACTCGAGGTTTACGAGAAAGAGAAAATAGTGGTGGTCAAGATAGACATCAGAAAAAGGATTTACCAATAAACTCACCTAGGATCTACTGGCATCTTACTGCATGCTAGAAATATGATAGAAGACGGGCTTTCAATAAAATGTGGTAAACTGATGAGAAAACCACTCAGCATTTATAGATTGGGATAGCAATCTATGTTTTTACTATACGTTGGAATGGAAGAGGGTGTAGATGTGTTGAAAGGTCATATGGTTTATCCATAAGATGAGCACAAAGTTAGAACCAAGAGGGGAGAGTAGAATAACTGCCCTACTTTCCTATCTTTCTATATTTTGTTTTGCTTACTCCTAGCTTCTCGAAAATTTCAGTACCTTTTCAGGAGCAGCCTATCAGCTTCTCATAAAAAGTTACTGCGTCCTCTAGAGCTTCTACCTCCCATCCCTTCTTATCCTCTCTATCACTCATTAAAAACCCTAGGCTTCTGATCTGCTGCCTCTGGAAATTCTGAGATAGCTATCTCTTACTGTTTAAGCGTTGAGTATTGCTCTTATTTCCACAATACATTAACAATCTTCTCAATAGTAAATATATGGTGATGCCGGCTTATGCTTACATCGTGTCTAAGAGAATTTTTGGCTACTCCACCTTGACTTGCTGTATTAGTTTTGGTAATGAGTATACCGGAGTGTACAACTAGAGCTAATATTGGAGTTTTTCTCCTATACTTCTTTGTTTTGCTCTTTCATATATGAGTTTAGCGGTGGCCATGTCTTCGATTGCTACTCCTAGATGCATAGACATTATGCGTTCTTCAGGTCTCGACCGACCTTCTTTCTCTCCGCTTACTATCTGACTTAGTTCTGCATAAACATTAGGGATGTCTTTAAAGTATCCTTGCCTCTTATAATACAGTAATTGCTCGAGATCATCGGTACAGAATTTATCCATTGAGTGTAATGCTTCTGGCTTCCAGTAAGAATCAAAGTCTAGTGGACACGCAAAACCTCCATCCTTAAACCATGAAGCCTCTATTACTGGGGTAGGATTCTTCAGTATCGGCCCAGCAGTAACTACTATGTCTGCGTCTTCCACAGCCTTTCGAGGAGAATCTACAGGTATTATTTTTACCCCGAATTTTCTCGTCATCTCTTCAACGTACCTTCTAAGGTTTTGAGGATTTATATCATATGCTTTTACTTCTTCTAAATCAAATAGAGATAATAATGCTTCGAGGTTAGATCTACCCTGAACACCGCATCCAAGGATTCCGAAAACTCTAGAATCTTCATCGGCTAGATACTTTGCAGCAACAGCTGTTGCCGCGCCCGTTCTTTTCGCCGTAACCCAGGTAGCATCCATTACGCATACTGGGAAGCCTGTTTCCACATCGTTTAAGATTATAAGCCCGGAGATATAGGGTAAACCATGCATTGGATTTTCCGGGAATCCACTAACCCACTTAATACCTGCAACCCTGCTCTCAGATAAGTAGGCTGGCATCGCATGTATGAAAGCATCAGGTCTCGGGTGTACACCTGGCTTTGGAGGCATTTCAGCCTTCCCTGATGCTTTTTCTAAAAAAGCTTCTTCAACAACTTTAATAACCTCATCGATTGAGATATTTAATGCCTCGATATCCTTTCTAGACAAGTATAAGATATAGTCTATCATAGAAAACCAACTCTCTCCCCATCAACTCTTATATAAGCATTGATGTTCCTTCCACATTTTAATCCTACAAATCTCTTAATCTTCTCGAGCTCTCCACTAATATGTGCATATCAATGATTCAGCTGTGGATAACGATGGTGAACTAAAATCAAAAGTTCCATCCTAAAGCCGAGCATGTTTTAGTCTATTATTACGCTATGCCTCTCTATCTGCTAGTTTTCATAGTCTTAAGATATCCACTGGATACCGTTGATTCTTCAAGCCTATCCCTCCCATAAACTAGACTTACAGCCATAATTCCGGCTATCAGTGATCCGCATATCTCCCCTGCTCTCGCAGCCCCACCAGCAAATGCTGTTGCAGCCTTGAACGTTAAGCTGTCCTGTATAGCTTTTAATACGCTTTGAGAACAGCCATGTTATGTAAGCTCATAATAGTAAGCTAAATCTCCTATTTTCTCGATTACTTCCTCAATGTTCATACAAATCCTTAGATTTTAGAGTTGATAAATTTAACCTATAAGTGGAGGTCGAAAAATACTTCTATCTATCATGTAGAGTTCATCGACTATGATAACTCCAGTGATTCTGAGCCGGGAAGACTATCCGGAAAGGAGGTTCTGGACCAGGTATATAGCTCCACACAAATCGTTGTCAGATAATCAATATTTTATTTCTATCTATTCATGCTCCTGCTCTTAATCCACGCTACTCTCCTTTGAGGCTGCATTAGTTTTAAACCTTCGCTCTGTCCACAGACTACTTCGCAATTTTATGCAGAACACCGTTAGCTAAGTTTCTCCCTCCTGAGCGAGTTTTTGGAGGAGGAACTACTCTCTTCTCAGGAATTTTTGGATCTTCCCCCTAAAGCTCGTCAATCCCGTGAACTGTGTATACGCTCTTCAATTCTTGCTTGCCGTGTAGTTTCTCTTTACTTCATAGCGCTCAAGCAACATAGGATTAACGTCTCCTGCCGCAGAGCTAGCAACTTTACACATTGTATCTAATTCCCTAAGCTGCGTGTTTCAAGTTGGAATGTTAAGCTAATACTACAATTACAGCTCCTAGAATAATAGTTATACCGCCAACAATAAGTTTAGGCGTTATCTTCTCTATACTTTTAAGATAGTATCATATGAGGAGGAATATGAATAGAGGCTCTACTTGTATTAATGGTGTGGCCCTTGAGACGTCACCATATCTAAGAGCGTAAAAGAGCAGGAGGCATCCTATACAGATCCATACACCAGGCTTCCAGAATAGCTTAAAGGAGTGTTTGTTAAGCAATGCTGGCCTCCTAGACATTATTGGTAAGTGTAGGGTTGATTTTTCAGATCGCTGACTTTATCTTATGCTGGCAGGCCTCCTAACAACATTCATATGCGAAGCTTAGATAGCCAGGCTTCTAACAGAGGTTAGATGGGCTGAAGGTAATACGTGAAGTCTCTCTAATCGGAATAAATATATAGCAGCTACGTAGCCGAATTGTATAAAACGATTGCATAGCAGGTGCGTGCTTGAGTGGCAAGAGAAGTTTTCTGCCCAAACTGCAAGACTAGGATTAAAGTAGAGGCGAGATTTTGCCAAAACTGTGGAGCGGAGATACGTAGATCTGAAGCCCTGCCAATACATAGACCAGCATCTGTGGTACCTGAAGCAGATCTTCCCCAAGAATTAGAATGGGATTTTGATATTCCCTTTTTCAACCGTTTTTGGGCTTTAGATATACTCAAAGCAGTAGGGATAGCTAGCCTTGTGATCATAATCATTCTTCTCTGGGCTGTTTATTCCGGCCCATCGATAGGAGGCTACGATCAAAGCTGGATGTATGCTCTGGGTTTAGTAGGACTAATTGTCTTCCTTGTCATTATTGTTCTCTTGGTTGTCTATCGAAGTCGCTATGAAGTTCATTTCAGGATTGACAGCAGAGGGGTAAGTTGGACAACACGCAGGGGAACAAGAAGAAAGAATGCAGTCATAAATGAGTTATTGTTCTTCCTGGGGCTTTTCTCTGGAAAACCGGGGGCTGTAGGAATTGCCCTGCTCGGTGAGTCCCAGCAAACCTGGAGTATGAGTTGGAAGGGTGTCCGTGAAGTCAAAGTTTATCCGAGGCAGCGTGTAGTCATGCTGAAAGGCTCATGGAAAAAAATGCATATTTATTGCACGCCAGAAAACTATGAAACTGTTGTTAAAATGTGTAACTCCTTACATCGTCAAGCCAAGTCGAAACGCTGACTCGCTTTATTCCAGTCCTCACAAAGCCCTCGTAGGGAGGCTTCTAAGAAGGACTCTCTAACTTAAACTATAGAAGTCAAAGATAGAACCGGGCGCTCCGCAACTGTTGAACTTAGGGATACTAGTCATCATCTATTCCTGCTACAAACACTGTTAGATAAAATGAGATATCTTCTCATCCTTGAAAAACAAAAAGCTAGACATTATCAGCTATATGGTTAGATTATTCATTTACAGCCAGCCTCCAGCTATCCAGATAATGGTAGACAGGCCTAAATCTTTGGAACTAGTAAAACTTAGCACCCCTTCTTTGGAGGGCTGAGGATATCTCTTTGCAATCTATCTATCTGCTATTCCATATTTTCGTCAACTGAGGGGGATTGATAAGCCGTAGTCCTTCTTGATTCTGATGGACTGTATGGTTAGCAGTAGCTATAGAGCCAATTGAGGTAGCCTGACCGACCTCTCAAAGTCTGCATTGACGGTGATTTTAAGGCTGAAGTATAACATAAGCCCGAAAACAGGGATATTAAAATCTTTGAGCGGAAACTTGATGCCTAATAGTTAGTAAATAGAATAAATCTAGAAGTGGAAAGTCACGTGTCGGAAGATGGATAATTTTGAAAAATGAAGAAGAGTCAAATCATATTATTCCGCTGCACCACCAATTACAAGAGTTGAGGCTTCAAGAAAATTTGGTGCAGAGCATCTTCTCGTTAATTATCCCAATTATGGTGAGAGAAAACGCACTCATATATCTTCGAAAGCGGATCATCAGAAAGAAGGGTCGTGGCAATGAACTCAGCTATAGCCGGTGCGTGTTCAATCTTAACTCCGCCCCAAGCTCTTCTCCAGCTTCACCGTCGTCCACCCTACCTCGCCTCTGTCCAAACTGTGAAGCTCAGGTCGCTTTGAGCTCCTGTTTTCGTTCAAACTGGGAAATAAGTTGCCTCAGTAGCTCTAATATAGCTTTGAAAAACAAAAATTAAGATAGATGAGTTCAGTATAATTTTTACCGATCTATGAGATTCAAACGTAAAACTCATATAGTCATGTATGAAAAAGGTCTTCTCTAAATGATCCTGTACGTATTAAAAAGCTTATATAATCCAGTAAGGTTATAAGGCATACTGATCCCACTAGCTAAGCTATGATTTTAGGACGTTAACTGTTTTCCACAGCTTGGACAGAACCTTGCAGCTGGATCTACTCTTGCTCCACAGTTTGGACAAAATTTTCCTCCAGGTGGTGGAGGCGGTAGAGGCAGTGCAGCAGGAGCTGCCCAAGGAGCCAGCTCAACTATGGGCTTTCCACAGTAAGGGCATGCTTTGATTCCAAAGGTATCCGTCTTCCACACCCTTGGCAGATTCTTGTCGGTTCAGACCTGACTTTCGGCCTAGTGAAATAGTATATGATAGCAGCTGGCCAACAAAGGAGGACCAGTAGAATCAATATGCCTAGATTATATTGTCTTTTTTCTTTTCCCTCTTCTTCTACCATTCTGATCGGACTACATTGGAACACTGTAAATTTAAGCTTTTCTAAGGATAGCACATCCTTACCTACTTTAGGCAACTTACTTAATTAAAGTAGTCGTTGAGAAAATTGGTTTTCAAAGCGATTACATATACTAATAAGATGTACGCGCATAGAATCATCAGACCGATTAGGAGCAAATACAGCATACCCCTCATTAACAGCAGGAAGAAGAGCCCCCAACCAATTCCGAGGAGAAAGCCTGTTCCTACTCGTATAGAATTCTTACTCTCCCTAATTTTACAACTTTGAGTAGTCCAATCAACCATGGCGGGCGCTGGAAGTACCGCTAATAAAAGAATGTAGAGCCATGCGGGGAGGTCAAGCCCAAAGAGAGAAGCAACAAAGATACTTATCATTCCTGTCCATATTCCAGTGCATCTAGCACAAAGGTAAAGATGCCTCCCCTTGATATAAATACGAATAGTCCTGTGAAGTTTCTCTGGTCTATGATGTGACAACAAGAAGAACACAAGTGAAGACTCATCTTCATTCTTCATAACAAACTTCCGCTCCATTTAATTTCTGTCTAATCACGACTAATACGATCTAAGACACCCTCAATTATAAACTTTGAAAATGAAGGACTGATAATAGTTGCTAGGCTTATATGATCAGTAAATAGATTGGTTTATCAGTTTCTTGCAAGGTTTCCCCAGTTTCACGGGTTTCATGTAGTTTGAAACTACTTCTTCTTAGCATAAAGTTCATTGTCCACGATAACTCTAGTGATTTCGATGCTGGAGAACCGTATATAGTCGGTGAGGTTGCGGAGCCCCCAGTTTATCCTATGTAGCCGTGGAGAGGCAGGCTTACTCTGGTAAGACTAAGTATATTGAGACTCCTAGACTCATGGTGGTTGAGTCTGCCGTTAGAGACTATTAAGCTTACAGCAAGCTTCAAGCTAAGAGGACTAATTCCTGAAAGCCTATTCTCAACATATAGTGAAATCTTGAATAGTCTAGCTAAATATGCTTCGACGAGAAGGATTACAGGCTTCAGAAGACTGAAAGCAGAGAAGCCATCCTTCAAGAAGCTTGTAATAATGTTGGATGACTGCTTGTTCAGCCTTGACCTCGAGGGGTGGGAAGCATCGATAGCTACTGAGAATGGTAGAATTAAGCTGAGGTCACTCTATGGAACATACCGTGAGAAGTTTAGAGAGGCGAGGCCAGGTCAAGCTTGGCTCTTAAAGAGGGAGGATGAATTCTATCTGAAGGTTATCTTCTCTAAGATTGTTGAAATCGTAGAACCAATGGGAAAGCAATAGCTGTACATATAAATGAAGATGACATTGTCTTCGACTTAGGAGACTATGTTACCAATATTAAGACCTGCGAGAAGATGATAAGGACGACATACTTTCTTAAGCATAGAAGGCCCCAATCCAAGCCTAGACTGAACGAGAAACCTATACTAGCGAAGTATAGTGGAAGAGAAGAGAATCGAATACATTTACCATAAGATTGTTAACTAGATAATCAGTGAGGCAAGGAAAGCCGGAGCTTCAAAAATCATACTAGAAGAACTCAAAAACATAAGGAGGAGAGTTAAATGTTCGAGAGAGATTTACGGTAGGTCGAATAGGTGGAGTTTTAGGAAGCTACAGAACATAATAGACTACAAGCGAAAGCTTACAGGACTAAACGTAAAGTATGTTGATACTAAGGGTACTTCAAGCCTATACCCAAGATGTAGGGGAAAGCTAAGCTCAAATGGGTATAGGCTGATGAAGCGTCCAAGATGCGATCAGAGGAGGATAGAGAAGTTATAGCTGTTAGAAACCTTCTCTATAGATGCTTGAGGGATGTAAGAGCTTCAATCGTTCACCCCGAGAAACCCCATGAAAAGAGGAGAAGCGAATAAAAATTAACGCTAGACCAGGACGGTAAAGAAGCCCCCACCTCCAGAAGCCATGAGATAGACTATTGTTCGAGCCGCGGATTCGAGCAAGTCTGGAAAATGTGTATTGTGGAGGCAGTGAGAAGAGGCTGCAGTAAATCTTTTGGCTGTATATTTGAATAGGTTATGAAAATTTATCTTAGAGCAAAGATGAACGATTCTTAGGGAGTAGAATCTCTATGAAGGTTAGGTTAAGGGTTGGCAGGATACGGGAAGTTGAAAAGATTCCAAGGATAGGCCATATAGTAGAAGCGAGTCTTAAGAGGAAGATGATCCATGGGTGTAAGAGTAAGAGTAAAGCTTAGAAGCCTGCAGACAGGTAGAGAAGCCAGCACAGTAGCCCTCTTAAATGCAGGTTATGAAACCGAGAAGCCAGAATGCCTCCTCCCAGTTAGGCTTGCTGAAGAGCTTGAAGTCTGGCCTAAACTACCTAGAGGAGCTAAGGTTAAAAGTTATGAGACAGCTGGAGGTCCAGTTAAGATGTACTGTATTGATGATGGCGTCGAGGTAGTAGTGGTTGCTGGAGATGAGAACTCTAAATGTACATCAAACCTAGTAATATCTGAGATAGAAAGAGAAGTACTCTTAAGCGATGCTGCGATAGAGGCGCTAAACATAATAATAGATTCTCCATTCAAAGGTTTATGGAGGTTTAGAGACTCAAGCAAACTACATGGAAGCGAAAAACCAGAATATTGGTAGCAAAGAAAACATACAATAATGCTTATCACATCTTCTCTAAACAATTCTAAGTCAAAACCTGTAAGCTCGGTTAAAAATATCCTCTGAGAGCTTACACTCTTTAGAGAAGAAATCTAGGAATACACACTATTCTATGTATACATGATATGTTTAGATAGAATTCTCCAAGAAGGAGGAAAGATTGATATCTACGTTAAAGTAAAGGAACTATTAAAGACAGGCTGCGAGAGAATTTTGAGAAAATAATAAAGGTTTTTTACACTTGGAGTTCCTTTACTATACAAAATGCTTCACAAGTCTACACGAGACAGAGTTTGTTTTAAGTTGTTTGTACTGATGAGAAATGAAGATCCTTTAGTCATAAACAAAAATTAAGAACTAAATTATGTGAAAAAATCTATTATCGAAACAATATCTATGCTCCAACTCTTCAGAATCTTCACAGTTTCTATGGCACATTTTCATCAGCTAAGAGCTTAGTCATGGTAATGGGTAAACTCTCTCTTCTCTCAGAACTTCGACTGCATATTTCAGA
>CAZKRR010000002.1:0-43944 GCA_964555135.1 uncultured Nitrososphaeria archaeon | reverse complement strand
GTTGTAATCGTTTCTAGACTCATTTAATTCACCTGAGACTTTAATCTTATTCCAAATTAAAAGTTTTTAGTAGAGGATTATGATCTTTCATTCTTTACTAAGTTTTCTTATTTTTATAGATTTTGGATCTTTGGATAACATATGGGAGAAATCATCTCTTCAAAATAATACACAAAGAGTATTACCTGACCGACAAGATCAAGATTATCAATTACTACAGCTGAAACGAATAAAAGGCGTCTATTCACTTGCGAGCTCCGCTCGGTTTCTCCAACATGGAGGTAAGAGTGGGGGGGCGCAAACTCTATGAATTAGAAGAGAGGTAAGAAAGGATAACTCGAGATACGTATTCTTTGTTGATGATAACTTCACAGTTCAGTATATACACATTTTTATCTGAGCTCACCTCAAAACTCTATGTCTTGGATGTACTATCGCTAAGGTCGTAAAACTCCAGATAAAAATCTATCACAAAAAAGACCTATCAGTCTTTCCTTTCTATTTGAAGGAGTAATTATAATACGATGAGGTGGATGATGTCATTAAGAATTGATGATTAGATGGTAGAGTTAGACATACATATTGAAATCTATTTTAAAGAAGACAGATTTTGATACGAATATGTTATTCTATCTCTTAAATCATCAACTTCATTTAGAGAGTGAGGAATCATACATTCGATCGACCTTCGATCTTTCAAATCATTTAGATTTACCTAATCATCTTTACAAGGAGATCTCTATCATATCAATTCTTGATAATGGTGTGAAAAATGTTGTGGCCAAGTCCGGTCATCATCAAACATGCTAGATTATTCTTATCTTGAATATAGATTGCGCGTTTCTCGTCGTTTCTTCTTCAACTTTATCGATAGGAATAGATTTTAACCTGCTTATCCATTCTGCTGAAATTTTAATGTTTGATGGCTTATTGATTTCTCCTGGAATAGGCGATAGAGCAGGTGCATCAGATTCTAGTAGGAGATTCTCGATTGGTACTCTCTTCACTATTTTTTGCTTCTGCTGGCTTCTAGCTATTGAGGGTGGGATGCTAAAGTAATATCCTTTCTTTACTCCTTCTTCAGCATAGGATGCTGAACCATCAAAAGCATGCATTATTATTCTCTCAGCATTATGCTTAAACAGTATTTGTAGAGCGTATTTCCCAGCAGATCTAGAATGTACTATTAATGGTCGGCTGAGTCTTCTGGCAAGCTCGATAAACTCTATAAAGATTTTCTCTTGTAAGTTCTTATCAACGTTTATTGAAGGATGGTAGTCCAACCCAACTTCACCAATTGCAGTTATCCTATCTGAGTTCTTTTCAATTAATTCTACCATCTTTTCATAATCTTCCAATTCGTATGGCATGAGGCCAATTGAGGGATAGATAGTTTTGTAATCGCTTAATTCAAGAAGCTTTATGGAATCTTTAAATCCGAGGCTTGAACTAATAAATGCTTGAACTCCAACATTCTTTGCTTCATTAATTATCTGGATAAGTCTATCTTGGAAAACACTATCTGTGAGATGACAGTGAACATCAATCATCATTTCTGTATAGTCTCATTGGTTTACCAATTCAAATATCTTAGTATTTTATTCTCCACATCCCTTAACTAGAAGTTAACCAATTAATTACGTCTTAGGCGTGTGTGCTATATTGGTTGATCGGGAAATTTTTTAAGAGAGTGTGTGATCATTATTGTATGCCATACGTGTATCAAGGAGTTGAGATTAGCTGGCTTGGGCATGATTCTTTTTATGTCAGGCACTCTGATAAGAGGATATACTTCGACCCATACAAGATAAAGCCGAAAGAAAAAGCAACTCACATATTTATATCTCATGACCATTTCGATCATCTCAGCCTAGATGACTTAAGAAAAATAGCTACAGCGGATACAGAGATTGTAGCTGCAGAACCATGTAGGAAACAGATTAGCTCTCTGAAAACAGGCTTGTTAAAGTTTGTTAAGCCTGGAGACGAGTTAGAGGTTTCAGGAGTAGGCGTAAAGGTTATCCCTGCGTATAATGTTGATAAGTTTAGAGAGCCTGGCCTTGTGTATCATCCTAAGATGGCTGGCGGAGTTGGATACATAGTTGAAGTAGGTGGAGTTAAAATATACCATGCTGGAGATACAGATTTCATTCCTGAGATGAAGGACTTGAAGGTAGATGTCGCATTAATACCTGTTAGTGGAACATTCGTGATGACTGCGGATGAAGCAGCTCAAGCAGTAAATGAATTTAAGCCTAAGATTGCTATACCTATGCATTATGGAGCGATAGTTGGAAGTAGTAGGGATGTTGAAGAATTTAAGAAGAAGGCAAAAGTAGAAGTAGTAGTACTTGAGAAAGAGTGAGTAAGAGTATGAGGGAGTGTAGCCATGAATATGTTTATGGTGGGCTGGTAAACATTTTCGATGGAAAGAAGCTGCTTAAAGTCTTTGAATATTGGAAGTGTAAAAGATGTGGCAAAGTAAGAGCTGGGTACAGGTCTCCAGGCTATATATCCCCAACTGATGGTCTTCTACCAGAACCTAGAGATGATGGAAGATGGATGATCCTAATATGCAAGCAAGCTAAGAATGTAGAAGCATACTATGTGAAATCTGGAGAGAAAATCGTACATACATGTAGAAATCGTGAAAAAGAATTATACATCGATGATGAATACAAGATTCTAAGTAGGGAGATGGAGGAGCTGGAGGGTCACTATGGTTTCCTACTAGAAGAAATATCCCCAGGAGTAATTGATATCTCGAAAGACCCTGTAAAGATCATTAAATCTACTTAGATTATATCCTCCCTCATCTCTGCAAGCTTATACGTAATCTTTTCAATATCTTCTTCATTATTATAGAAGTCTACAGATATTCTTAGGATTCCTGGTCTAGCAGAGACTACAACTCTATCTCTTAATAATTTTTCAGCAACATCATAGGAATTTCTTGTTGAGAGACTCACTATCCCACTCATTCTATCTTTCTCAATTGGAGAGAAGATTTTGAAATTCTTCTCAACTAATTCATTTATGAGAGTTGATGTAAGATTCTGTATTCTTCTCCAGCTGGATTCTATATTGATTTTCTGAAAGAATCTAAGAGATTCTGCTAACCCTACTACGGTTGGCCCAGCCCAGCTACCCCATTCATATCTAGAAGCGCTACAAGCTGGTTGAGAGTCTAGTAAGGGTAGAGGTCTCTCAAACAATCTAGTCTCTCCCTTAGCCATTCTCTCAATTACAGAGTCTTCTACGCCTAGCCAGCCTGTCCAACAATTTGTTAAGACATTATCTAGTAGTTCTTTTTTAATGCATAAGAATGCTGCTCCACTAGGTGCTAGTAGCCACTTGTATGATCCACATACAGCTATATCGATATCTAGACCTCTTAGGTCGATTGGGAATACTCCAGCAGCATGGAATATGTCGCTTAAGACTAGAGCTCCTTTTTCATGAGCTATTCTGGAGATTGTTCTCAAGTCTTCAACGTATCCTGTAAGCCATCCAACCAAGTCTACTGATACTAGTTGAGTATGTTCATCTATCAGTTTTTCGTATTGTTCTATGGGGATTCTTCCATCAATATATCTTGCAACTTTAATTTCCCTAATTATCTTATTCCTTAAGAGAGAGGAGAAAACGTTGAAATTCGTTGGGAAATTATGTTCAGCAATTACTATGTTTGATTCTCTCCTCCATTTTATTGAGGAGGCAGCAGCAATTAATCCTGTAGATGTATTTGGTATGAGTGCTACTTCATCTTCTTTAACTCCAACCATCGAAGAAAATAATCTGCGAGCCTCAATTACATCTTTTATAACCTTATCCCAATCCTCGCCTTCATACAACCATTTATCAATAAACTCAACTATAGCTCTGTGAACTTGCTTCGACATTACTCCGCTGGATGCAGTATCTAGATATGTGTACCGGGAGAGGAGGGGGAAGTCCGATCTTAATCTTTCAAAATCCATAGATAACTTTATCCAGCTACCCGGTAATAAATCATTCTTTCTTGAAAATCCTCAGAGTAGAGCGTAGATTAGGATACTGGTTCATAGATTATTCCTAGTTGCTTTGCGTAATTGTATGCTTCTAATATTTCTTCCCTGTATGGTCTTCTAGCAATGTCTTTGTAGAGTTCAGGCTTTAAGATGACTTTATGTTCAGGTCTATACTGCTCCATAATATTCACTAAAACCTTATCTTTGATGTTGTCTGCTATCCATTTAAGTATCGGCTTAGTATCACATTCAAGATGGTTTGGGAGTACAAGATGCCTAATAATCATATCGCCATTCTCTGATGCAACTAGATGGTTTCTAGTTACTACTTCTCTGTAACCTTTCTTTGAGCCGACTTTCGAAAGCCTCTTAGCACATTCATCACTCCAATACTTGAAGTCCGGTAACCATATATCAACGATATCTACTAGCAGTTTCATTGCTTCTTCACTCATGTACATGTTACTATTCCAGAGTATTGGGACATTCACATCTAGATACTTAAGAGATTCAAGGATTATGTGGAGATTAGGCGTGGGCTCGCCTCCAACATAATTTATATTCGCAGCTCCATCTATTCTAAGCCTTTTAGCTATAGATGCAAGCCTCCTTGCATCAGATTCTACACCAGCATCCGCAATACTTCCACTAGGCTGTGAGATATCCCAGTTTTGACAGAATACACAGTGAAATGTGCATGATGTGAAGAAGATTGTACCCGAGCCACCCTTACCTTCTATGCCTATGAGAGGTGCTTCTTCACCATAATGATGGAAGAAGCTTGATACGTATCCTCTATGATCAAGTTTACATACGCCTATCCGCCCCTCCAATCTATTGACACCGCATCTCCACTCACAGAAATGACATCTCTTCAATATACGGTATGCAAGATTAATCTTTAAGTCTAAGAGAGAAGGTTCTACAATCTTCAACTTATCTAGATCAGCACCTTCCCCAAAATATTCATCGAATAACTCTAAGGCCTCTCTATGCAGTTCATCATTATGTTTCCACAATTCTTCATCTGAAGCATCATTAAGCCTGACATCTATAGGGATAGACTTTAATATCATAAACTTCGCTGGAGTCTTATTCAACATAACTGACCTATACCATCTTAGTCTTTTTACGACTTCATCAATACGCCATACCAGTACTGCGTCAGGCCTATACAATACTATACTCAACTTCCAGCAGTCCCCAAGTATACTTCTTTCCAAGGAGGTTGTTAAATATTTCTATATTACGCCGTCAGCTTCTATCTAAGGTCTTTTCAAATAAGATTTTTCTAATAGTTGAGTATGTAAGCATGTATGGTTTCTAGAAGACATAACCCATCTGCTCTTAAATATTTTTCAAAACTGACTGATAGAGAGCATGCAATATTCGAGGCTGGGGTATCTCTTGGAGCAATTTTCCATCAACTTGTAGGTATGCCTGTAAACTTAGAAAAGAAGGAAGAACTTGAAAGAGCTCTAAGTAATGCCTTCTGTACTCAGCCTTTTAGAGTAAAAACAAGGATAAAGATTAATGTTGAGAAGATTACAAGAGGATTAATTAAGCCATACAATTATGGTGTAATCACCCCGGAATCTCTTGATGTTAAAGTCATAGTAGAGTATGGTGATGTAAGAGTTAAAGCAAGACTGAGGTGGATTGATGAGTTAGGCTATCCATTAATGTATATTGAAGATGTTACCTAAATGATGGCAGCCTAACTCCTCTCTGCCCCTGATATCTCCCTTGGTATGGTTTCTCTACAGCAGATGAAAGCTTAGCGAAGACGACATGTAGGAATCTATCCCCACTGTAAAGCTTTACTGGGAAGTCTCCGCCTACAAGCTCTATAGTTAGTTCTCCTTCAAAATTTGCATCAATGATTGTTGGCGGGATGATTAATCCGACTCTTGCATAGCTACTCCTCAGGTTTACGAAACCCATCAAGTCTACTGGAAGCTTGATGTACTCAAGAGTATGGAGTAGGAGGTGTTCATGAGGCCATATTATGAAGTCTTCTCCTTCCTCGATAGTATAGAATTCCTCGATCTTCTCTGTATTCCTAGTGTCCAGGGGCTTATCGATTTTCTTCATTCTAGCGACCATCCTACCTATTCTAAGGTCTACGCCATTCTCTCTAACTATGGATTCATCAAAAGGCTCTATAATTAGACGTCCACCCTTAATGTATGCCCAGAGGTCGAAATCACTTAAGATCAAGTTTCCCCGATATTACGCAGACTAACTTCTCTTTAAAACTATAGTTTATCACAGATATTTGATCAACTGGGCGGAGTATCTCCGTTATACATATATAATATCCATATCTTTTACAACGTAGACTTTACATCCAGTATTTTTTCTAAGTTTATCCTCAAGCTCTCTTTCTCTCCCTTCCCAAGCTGGGTATAGATGATTTACGAGGAGCAGCTTAGGCTTCGTTCTTCTCCCAATCTCTATTAATTCTTCATCAGAAGTATGTTTTCCCAGGAGTAATTCTTTTGGGAATGAACATTCATGTATGAGGATGTCTACGCCTTCTGCAAGCTTTACCATCTTCTCATCGTAGATAGAGTCTCCAGAATAAGCTATGCTTACATTATCTACCTCCACCCTATACGCTAAACCATTATAATGCTCAACAGATACGGCATAAACTCTAAGATTGCCTGATTCTTCTACGAGACCTTCTCCCACCTCATGGATTCTAAGAAAATCTAGATTACCCATCATCTCTGAAAGATACTCATATACGCCTCCATGAGAACAGAATTTATCTATAAAGCTTGATAAACCAGTAGGACCATAGATGTTAAGAATCTGAGGGTTTTGGAGAGGACCACCAAGCTCGTTAAACATCCTAATCTTTATCAATGCTGGAAGATCCAGTGTATGGTCTAAGTGGAAATGAGTTATGAATAATCTATCGATAGAATTGGGGTGGATATGCATCCTCCTTAATTTCTCTATAGTTCCTGGTCCAATATCTAAGAGCATCCTACCCATAGGATACTCTATGAGAAATGATGTTGAGAATCTATTTTTTGTTGGAATTATTGATCCTGACCCTAGAACTATTATCTTCAGAGTATTCACGTCCTCTTAGAGAGTATATCGATCCAAGGATTATCTCTAAGATAGGAGGGGAGGGCTTCTTCATTATTATGGTCTGGAGATTTACTCTTTATCTGCTGGCTTATTCTTTCTTCACGGATTATAGAGGGCTTTGCCTTTTCTAGCTCACTAATCCTACTTGCTAGTATTCTCTGCTCTCTCTCTAATCTATCCAGTCTAGCCTCCATTTCCTCAAGTATCCTAGTAATCCTAGAGATCTCAGACCTTATGAGAGCAATCTCGTTAATAGGAAGATTCTGGTTATTTTTTCGAATATCTTCTGCTTTTTCTTTTCTATTATTGTTTAGTCTAGGAGGTATAATTTCATCTGCGCCCATCATGTCATAGATTATTAAACCTACCCCATACTTAATCAAGACGCTTTCATCAATAATCTTTGAGTATCTTCTCGGTACTGCAAGAATTACACCATCGTATTTACTTTGAAGTTTCAGGGTCTCAATTAACATCTCATGTACCATAGATCTTGAATTACATGAATCTTCACTTAGAATATTCACGGCTATCTCTACTTTACCATCAGATAGGATTAGTTGACTATCCACCTCCATCGATCCACTTTTTCTCGATACCTCGTAGAACCCTTCATCTACCAGTAGACTAGATATTATATCTTCTATTGTCGGTCTTCTACGCATAGTTTAACCATCCCTCCATCCTTTCCCATCTCCACTTAAAATCGTAGGGAACAGCATATCCATAGACTATACATCCTCTCCAAACAGAGTATGTTGGCTCTCTAGCAACTGTTGCTTGGATATTCTCTATCCCCTTCTCTTTCAACATAATCTTTATCTTCTCATCTGAAGAGACGGCGACCCCTTCTAACCCCCTGGGTGTATTCCAGTTAAAGTTTCCGCCCGACAAGATAATCTTGGAGAATAAATGAGGTTGAAGTTCAATGGAGCATTTCTCAACTGCTTGAATTATAGCTTCAGCCATATCTGTCATTCCATAGAAGTATGTATCTCCTATCTTGACGTCGCTTGGTCTAGGCATCCCTCTTTTGAAGTAGCTTTGAAAGACCTCATGCCCAGGATTGAAGACATATTCGCCGATCAAGAATCTTGTCCAACTTTCATCTCCTAGATCTATCTTAATCCTCGTACCCTCTATCCTTATCTCCCTCTTTACTTTGTCCGGATTCCTCCTAGCAAAATCTACGGCTTCTTCAAGCCGTCTCGGTAGGAGACCTATCTGCTCTTTAACTCTTCTAACTAGTTTTTCTTCTTTAGCTAAGTCTCCATAACCAGTATCTTTGAGGATCTCCGAGGTTAAAACATTTGCTGCGCCTCCACCCCTATTGAGAGCTAGAACCGCATTTCTTATCGGATACATTGAGATTGGGCATACCTGGGTATTTCCATGACCGCTCTCAACAACTACACATGTCGGGATTTTATGAGCAATAGCAACCGCTAGAGGTTGAGGAATTATCGTAGCAGCTCTAACAAGCGTTCTTTCAGTATTTAGTTCTCCAAATATATCGAATAATTGCTCATACATGTATCTAGGAGCTACAACCGCTAGGCTTGCGACAACATAGAATCCCCTAAAATCTGGGTCGCTTGGAGCAAAGTTTTCAAGAGCATAACTGGTTAATTCTCTCGTTACTTGCCAAGCTTTCACATCATTTCTCTCAACTATACCATTCCTCATAGGGTAGACTAGCCTTTCTGCAACGTCTTCTCTTGATTCAAGGAATAGTGGGAGTTCTTTCCCGACTACGATATCTTTACCTACACCCATCACTTTAGACATAATAGAGTTCTTCTCGGTAAAGTATCCTCTATTCTCTGTTACTTCGGGTATCTCACCGATCGTTATAGGACCGTACTTAAAATCGCTTGTACCATAATCTATCCCAAAAACATGTGAACGTTTGTATTCTTCACTCAATGTTGGCTCACCTCATTGATTAAGATTTTCCTAAAAAGCTTCGAGTAGATTTTTTCAATGCAGTCAATATCTCTTAAACCAACTCTATGGCTTACAATAATCCTACCTGCAGCGGGATATGTCTCAACTAGAATTTCAGAACCTCCAAGCTTCAATCTCTTTACTTCATTGGAGTTGAAATGTAAACCCAGCTCTTTAGCTACACTCTCTACATTGATATTCCTAAAACAGTAATAAATATCAATGTACCAGCAATCGGTTAGTAAGCATTCAAGAAGCTTCTTGAACGTCTCCAGGTTCGGGAAGCCAACCCTGCTTTTTAATGATAATAGAATCTCCAATCCATCAATACTCTCTACAGTATATTCTATCTCTAACTCATCTTTTACTACTCTTCTATCTATTTTTATCCACCCATTTGAAGATAGATTTAACGATACTCTTTCCCATCCTCCTGGTTCTTGATAGAACCTACATGAAAGCTTTATGTCGGAAACAGGCTTGTCCAAGTTACTCCGTAAAATTAGTCAATTTACTAAGATATATTTCTTGGAGACTCCACTGAAAATGGGAAACACTAATTAATTGAAGACTTCCTCAGTGATCTCATGGTTAAAGTCTGGAGGAAAGCATCCTGGATAAGTATTAGAGAGGGGGTTTCAACGATGCCGTTAAGCTACGATGACAATTGTCTCTTAATGATGTTTAACATTAAAGCTGGTGCGGAGGTGCCTTTACATAGTCATCCACAATCCCAGTATGGGCTAATTATCAAAGGAAGAGGATACTTTACAACCAGAAAAGACAATATAGAGGTCTCAGAAGGCGACTCATATTCTATCTCAGCCAATGAGGAACATGGATTCTACGCCATCGAAGAAGTACTAGTAATAGACGTGTTTGTACCACCCCGAACAGACTATATTAACCTAGCACGGAAGCCAGACATAGAAGCCTAACTCATACCAATCATTGAAAGAATAGACCTTAAGTATCAGATCTAGGATGACCTATTAATGAGAATTAGGGCTCCGCTACACTAATGCAGCTGACTGTGATATTCCCATCATCTCAATACTAAGGTAGTAGGTTAGTAGGCATCTTAAATGAGCTAAAATAAGGATTGCCAAGTTAAGTAAATGGGTGTCTAGATGATTTTAATCCTTTACTTTATTTAACTGAATCGACGGCTTAACTAGTCATTAGTGATAAAGCTCTAACTTGATTCTGATTGTCGAGAAGCACAGATCGATCTCGATGAAGTATATAATCCATTCTAGTCTCTATACGGATTATAGTATATGCTTAGATCTCTAGAGAGTCCAACCCTTTTGGATCAGTAGCGTTAAATAGATGGGAGAAGCTGGTAATTGGGGAGAAGAGAGGAGATGCCTAGAGTTAAGAAGATCTCAGAAATCTTAGATATACTCCACCAGAAGGACCAGATCCGAAATATAGGTATAATTGCCCATGTAGACCACGGTAAGACTACTACGACTGATAGCTTACTCGCAGCTGCGGGTTTACTGTCTCCAACATTAGCTGGAAAAGCACTAGCACTAGACTACCTAGAAGAAGAGCAGCAGAGGCAGATGACGATCAAGGCTGCCAATATATCTCTCTACTATGAGATGGACAGTAAACCATACGTAATAAACTTGATAGATACTCCAGGTCACGTAGATTTTAGTGGTAGAGTAACTAGAGCGTTGAGAGCTATAGATGGAGCGGTGGTTGTCGTAGATGCTGTTGAAGGAGTAATGACGCAGACTGAGACCGTTATTAGGCAAGCTGTCCAAGAAAGAGTAAAGCCAGTACTATACATTAATAAGATTGATAGATTAATTAAAGAACTTAGGCTTACTCCTGAGAAGATACAGGAAACACTGGGGAGGATAGTCCTAGAAGTTAATAGGCTGATAGAGATGTATGCTGAGCCAGAGTATAGAGAAAAGTGGAAGGTAAGCTTTCAAGCGGGCAATGTAGCTATTGGTAGTGCGAAAGATAGATGGGGGTTCACGCTCCAGCAAGCTCAAAAGAAGGGAATAAAATTCTCAGATGTTCTGAAAGCCTTCACAAACAATGATATAGAATGGCTTAGGGAGAACACGCCTCTCCATGAAGCTATACTCGAGATGGTTATAACGCATCACCCTCCACCGCATATTGCTCAGAAGTATAGGATACCAAAGATCTGGAAAGGAAATATAGAAGATGAAGTAGGAGAAGCAATGTTGAACTGTGATGAGAAAGGACCAGTAGTAATGGTTGTTACAGATGTTAAAGTTGATCCACAAGCTGGAGTAGTGGCTACAGGAAGACTATTCAGTGGAACTGTAAATGAGGGAGACTATATACTAATAGTTGGAAGAAACATTAGGAAGAGGATCCAGCAGGTTACAGTTTACATGGGTCCAAATAGAGAGATTGTTGGGACCCTACCCGCAGGGAATATTCCCGCACTCCTTGGAATAGAAGAAGCTAGAGCAGGAGATACTTTAGCCACTGCTGAGACTATACCCTTTGAATCTTTAAAGTATGTATCTGAACCGGTTGTTACAATATCTGTTGAACCTAAGCATAGTAGAGACCTCCCGAAGCTAGTAGACTTCTTGAATAAGCTTAGCATCGAGGACCCCACCCTTGTAACTACCGTGAGACCTGAAACAGGCGAGTACCTGATAAGCGGTATGGGTACACTTCATCTAGAGATTGCTTTAACATGGATAGCTAAGGCTGGCCTTGAAGTAGTAGCCAGTAAACCAATAATCCTCTACAGAGAAACCATTACCCAGGCGGGAAGAGTATTTGAAGGGAAATCCCCCAATAGGCATAATAGAATCTATATTCAAGTCGAACCACTTGAAGAAGAGATCATAGAGCTTATTAGAAGAGGAGAGTTATTTGATGAAATGGATAGAAAGCAGATAGCTAAGATACTTAGAGACCATGGATGGGATGCAGATATGGCTAGAGGTGTCTGGTCGATCGACCCTAGAGGAAACATCCTTGTTGACATGACTAAGGGTGCACAATACCTTCAAGAAAGTAAAATGATGATTATTGGAGGATTCCAGAGAGTTGTACAAGAAGGCCCGCTAGCTGGAGAGAATATGCGTGGTATAAAAGCGATATTGGTAAATGTTGAACTACATGAAGATCCAGTTCATAGAGGATATGCTCAGATAGCTCCAGCAACCTGGAGAAGCATGTATGCAAGCATATTAAGTGCAAACCCAATACTACTTGAACCAGTTTTGAAGATTGAAGCCAAAGTCCCACCAGACTTAATGGGCGCGGTGACAAGCGTCATGACATCTAAGAGAGGTAGAATACTACAGATTGCTCAACAAGAATATATAACAGTTGTCTCAGGAGAGATCCCTGCGGCTGAGACCTTCGACTTGAGCGAGGTTATGCGTGGAGCAACAATGGGTAAAGCATTCTGGGCGACAGAGTTCTATGCTTGGAAGCCTGTGCCCTCATCAATAAGAGATAAAGTCATAGAAGAGATAAGAAAGAGAAAGGGACTTCCATTAAGTATACCGAAGATATCGGATTTCGTAGAAGAAGAATAAAGTAGGATAAATATTCTAGAAAACTTTTAATAATCATTGTAATCAATAATACTACGTGCGTAGGAGTATGTATTCTCGAAAAAGTATTAAAGGCATCTCTAGAGTAGTCGCTCTCCTTGCCGCAATAATCGTAATACTTGCCGCCGTAGCAGCTGTTGAGCCATTCTTAATTCCTGCCAGAGAAATCACAGTTACTAGCACCTACACTACGACTGTGGGGGCAGCTCAAACTATAACTCAGACTGTTACTATTGAAAAAACAGTAACGGGAGCCGCCAGAGATGTTGTTTGGGAGAATATTCAAAAGAGGGGGGCAATAATCGTTGGGACATCTCCAGACTGGCCTCCATTCGAGTTCTTAGATCCTAAAACAGGAAAATTAACAGGTTTTGAAGTAGAATTGATGGAATTGATTGCTGAGAGACTCGGGTTAAAAGTAGATTGGAGAACGATGGATTTCGCTACGATTATAGTAGCAGTTGAGCATAAAGATATCGACTTAGGGGTTAGCGGTTTCTCTGTAACCCCTGAAAGACTAGAAGTAGTTCAGTACACTCTATATCACACTATAACTGAATCACAGTTAATAATGCTGAAAGATAAAGCTGAGAAGCTTGGAATAACTAGGCTTGAGAAACTAGAGCAGGTTGCAGATTACAAGCTAGTTGTAGGCACCGGGTCTGGAACGACTCAAGAAGCAGAGTTAATGGATCTAGTTAAGAGGGGCGTGATTTCTTCGGAGGCTGCCAGGTCTTATGATGATTTTGGTGTAGCTCTAGAAGACCTAAAGTTGGGTAGGATTGATGCACTCTATGCAGAGACACCTGTAACCACTTGGTGGATAATGACTGAAGAAACACCTTTACTCGTTGTCTTCAGTAAACCATACTGGCCAGTCGCATTTATAGCTCATAAAGATTCTGATGAGCTTGTATCGAAAATAAATGGAGTACTTTCTGAATTAATAGTTGAAGGTAAAGTTGCTGAACTATACGAGAAGTGGACCGCACCTCCAAGCTAGATAACCTGTAAATAACCATGACGCCACTTGAACAAATAACATTCCTGCTGAAAGCAGTCCCAGTAACCCTAGCAATATCCTTCCTATCTTTTTTACTCGGCCTAGGCTTAGGAGTGTCTCTGGCATTCATGAGAATATACGGTGTAGCTCCTCTAAGATATTTTTCAGATAGTTATGAAAAGTTTTTTAGGTCTGTTCCAGTGCTCGCGGTAATGCTACTTTTGTATTTTGGTATTGGGCCGTTAGTCCCGGTCTTCAAAGACCCATTCTTCACTTCTGTAATCTCCTTAGGAATAGTGAGTGGAGCAAACCAATCCCAGATCTTTAGAAGTGCTATCGGCAGTGTAGGTAGAACACAAATGCTTGCAGCCATATCTATTGGTTTAACACAATTAAAAGCAATGAGGTATGTTATTCTACCACAAGCATTGTTTCTAGCCGTACCAGGCTTAGGTAGTGAAATTGCACTACTAATAAAAGATTCAGCATACTCATTCATCATCGGAGTGATAGAGTTAATGAAGCACACAGATATTCTCAGAGCATCACAAAGATCGTTAATCCTTCCTTACATCGCCTCTGCAATAATATACGTAGTCATGACTTTCCCAGCCGCTACTTACCTAGATAAATGGGGCAGCCGTAAGAAGAGGGAGCTGGGGCTATGACAAGCATACTAGAATGCCAAGACTTAACGAAAGTTTATGGAAAAGTTATAGCAGTAAATAATGTTTCTATAGGAATAGGTAGAGGTGAGACAAAAGTAATTTTTGGTCCAAGTGGTTCTGGGAAATCAACATTATTGAGGTGTCTCGGTTTACTTGAGAAGCCTACGAGAGGCTCAATATACTTTAACGGGGTGGACGTGTATGCTTCTAAGCAGGACTTAAATAAACTTAGAGCTAGGATAGGTTTCGTCTTCCAAGACCCTTCACTCTTTCGGCATTTAACAGCTCTGGGAAATGTAATGCTAGGCTTAAAACATGTACTAGGTTTGTCAGACGCTGAAGCGAGAAGGAAAGCTCATGAAGCATTGAAGCTCGTCAAAATGGAAGATTGGGCTAACTATTATCCATCCCAGCTTTCTGGAGGTCAGCAACAGAGAGTTGGGATCGCTAGAGCAATTTCCATGGATCCAGAAGTAGTACTTTTTGATGAGCCTACGGCTGCTCTAGATGTTGAGTTGAAATGGGAGGTCATAGCTGTAATGAGGGATCTTGCAGATAGAGGTACAACAATGCTTGTAGCAACCCATGAGCTCCGCTTCGCAAGGGAAGTCGCAGATGAAATGATATTCATGGACCAGGGTCAGATAATAGAAGTTGGTTCTCCAGATCACTTCTTCACATCTCCAAATACTGAGAGAGCCAAGAAATTCATGGCGAAGATATTGGGGTGATGCATTAATAGATGTTATTCCTGCTCGATTATTCAACCTTCATAATAACTGGTTTCCTAATAACAGTGGAGGTAACTCTCATAGGAGTTGGACTAGGATTAATACTAGGTATCCTAGCAGCATTAGGAGATATTTTCGGAGGTAGGATCGTTAAGATAATCGTGAATATTTATGTTGAATTCTTTAGAGGTTCACCTTTGATTGTTCAACTCTTCATATTTTACTTCACCATCCCAATGATAACTGGTATTAGTATGGATGTTATGGTTACAGCTATATTGACTTTAGCATTGAATAGTGGAGCTTACCAGAAAGGATACTTGAAAGGTGCTATGGAAGCAGTCTTCAAGGATCAGCTAATGGCGGCTCTATCACTTGGACTACCTATGTGGAAGATCTTCCTGTACGTTGTTATTCCACAAGCATTAAGGATTGTTATACCTGCATGGTCTAATGAGCTTGCATCGATGGGTAAAAGTACTACAGCTCTAATAGTTATAGGTGTTAGAGAGTTCCTGAATACAGGGATATCTATTACAGCTCAAACTTTTAGACCTCTTGAAACCTATGCTTTCATAACTATAACCTACTTCATATGGATATACTCTATGTTAAAAGCTCTAGATATACTGTACAATAGGATAAAGATCCCGGGTCTGGAGCCCATTATATAAATTCTATGAAGAATCTTCTTTTTCAGATGCTTCAGATTGTTCTATCCTACTCCTGACTAGAATACTGATTCTTCCTGCAATCTTCTCAGCGATCTCTATGAATGCTCTACTAGCTGGAGAATCTGGGTCTCTAATAATTACCGGTCTACCTAGGTCACCACTCTCTCTAACCTCTGGGCATAAGGGTACCTCACCAAGATATGGGATTCCAAGTTCCTGGCATATTTTATACACGTTCCCAGACCCGAAAATCTCTATTCTAGAACCACATTTTGGGCAGACAAAGTAACTCATATTCTCCACTATACCTACTACTTCAACGTTAAGCTTCTGGAACATTCTTAAAGCTTTCAATGCAATTCTTAAAGCTGCATCCTGAGGAGTAGTAACGATAACTACTCCTGTAAGAGGAATTGCTTGAGCAAGGCTAAGTGAAGCATCTCCAGTACCTGGTGGGAGGTCAACGATTAAGTAGTCTATATCAGCCCAATCTACTTGATTCAGCATTTCTTCTACCGCCTTCCCTACTAGTGGTCCTCTCCATATTATTGGTGTATCCTCTGATGCGAGAAGCCCGATAGACATAACTTTAATACCCATATAGGATAATGCCGGCTCGACTCTATCTCCACCTACGTAGAAGGGTGGACGTATTATATCAAGCATCTTAGGTATAGTTGGTCCATAGACATCTGCATCGAGTAATCCTACATTAGCTTTTTTCAATGCTAATGCTAGAGCTAAATTCACAGCTACTGTCGATTTCCCTACACCACCCTTACCACTAGCAATCGCAATTATGTTCTTCACACCCAATATACTCTTTTGACCTGGATAAGGAAGAACTCTAGAAGAAACCTTTATCTTGACTTCTTTAACACCACTTAACTTCTTAACAACTTCCCTAGCATTCTTCTCCAAGACACTCCTAAGAGGACATGCAGGAGTTGTAAGCTCAAGAATAAAAGATACAACTCCATCTGCCTCAATCTTCAAATCTCTAACCATACCTAAGCTAACGATATCCTTTCCAAGCTCCGGGTCTACAACATTCTTCAATGCTTCCAAAACATCTCTCTCAGAAACCATTGTACACCATTAACACAATCTCTACACTCTAATAAATACATTACCTAACAACAAAACTGTGAAGAAGAATGATGTATACTGTAAAAGGTAAACCGTAAACCATCTACTCTTTCTTCTTCACAAACTCACAAACATTCCTAATTCAATATATAATGAACTGGAGTTCCAAGTGTACGATACCCACACGATTTGTTTTCAGGAAGGATGTGTTGCTAGTGTTTTCTGCTTTTTCTTTAACATATCTTATATATTTGAAATATCAATGAATAGTTTTATATTGTTTAATCCTATACGTAGCGGATTAGTTCGAGTAGTCATAATCCATTTTTTAATGAATTGTCGGTTTTCCTGGCTTGGCAGGGTAAAAGTTTAATCTTAGAAGTTTTACCTTATACCCATGACTAATGAGAATAAAAGAACGAGAAATAGTGAGAGCATTGTGAAGAAGAGTAAATCGATAAAGAAGAGTTCGCCGGTTTCAAAGAGAATAGACGAGAAGTTTTGGAGGCTTGCTATTGAGAGTGCAAGGAGGCAGCCTAGATTAGCTTTTTATTCTCCTATTGCAAGTGCTGTTTTAAATTACTGGAAGAATATTATTCCAAGATTTAGTATGAGTGACTTACTTGCAAAGATTATTGAGAGGGAGATTGCATCTAGGTGGCCACAGTTATATGTTAGAGCTAGGAAGTCTCTTGGTTTGAAGAGAGGTGGGAAGTAAATATGAAGCCTGTAGTTTATGTTACTAGGACTATTCCTGAAGTAGCTTTAGCTTTACTTAGACAGTATTGTGAAGTAATCTATCGAGATGAGATTTCACCACCAAGGAGAGAGGAGATATTAAGAAATGTAGAGAATGTTGATGCGATTTATTGTACACTTAATGAAAGGATGGATAAAGAAGTCTTAGATGCCTCACCTAGACTAAAAGTCATTGGAACTATGAGTGTAGGTGTAGACCATATAGATGTAGAATATGCAACAAGCCTGGGTATATATATAGTATACACACCTGGGGTTCTCACAGAGACAACAGCTGATCTAGCTTTTGCTTTAATCTTAGCAACTGCTAGAAGAGTTGTTGAAGGCGATAGGATGATTAGAGAAGGTAGATGGAAGCTGGCTTGGGCTCCTACCATGATGCTTGGATACGATGTACATGATAAGAAGCTTGGGATAATAGGTCTGGGAAGGATAGGAGCAGCTGTTGCTAAGAGAGCTAAGGGCTTCAGTATGAAGATCTACTACTACGATATTGTACGTAGAAGAGAATTGGAGAATGAGCTTGGAGTAGAATACATGGAGCTGCCTCAACTCTTAAAAGAATCAGACTTTATCTCAATCCACGTCCCACTAACACCTGAGACTAAGCACTTAATTGGCGAGAAAGAACTTAGAATGATGAAGCCGACAGCTATCTTAATTAACACTTCACGTGGACCTGTGGTTGATGAAAAAGCTTTAGTGAAAGCGTTGAAAGAAGGATGGATCGCAGGAGCAGGATTGGATGTCTTCGAGCTTGAACCTCTCCCAGCTGATAGCCCATTAATAAATCTACCAAATGTTGTTCTCACACCACATATAGGTAGTGCATCATATGATACGAGAAATAGAATGGCAGAGTATGCTGCTGAAGGAATAATCAAGGTTTTTAAAGGCGAAGAACCTGAGAACCTCTATAATCGGGAAGTGGTTAAAATAAGACCACTACATTCTGTTAGAATGATGTAGGATGGTAGACCTGCTGAAACTAGCTGAGGAAGCTCTTACTACTGTAAGAGATGTAGTTCAAGAATCTATAAAGTGTGGTTGGGGGCTTAAGCCTAAAAGTATAGGAGCATATGGAGATAGGTCTTATGCATTCGATTTGGTAGCAGAGAGAACGATAATAAACATAATTACAGATAAACTAAAAAATGTAGCAATAATCTCAGAAGAACTAGGGGTAACAGGCTCCGGTAATCCTGACTACTATGTCTTAATAGACCCAGTTGACGGGAGTAGAAATGCTTCCAGAGGTATACCTATCTACTCAACTACATTAGTTATTTCTAAGAGCATGAATTCTAAAGACATAATTGTGGGAGGCGTAGTAGATCATGCGAGTGGAGATATATACGTAGGTGAAAGAGACGGCTCCATAGTAGCACCTAGTGGGGAGCCAAAACTCACAAAAGTGCGTTCACTGAAAGACTCCTACTTAATTGTTAGTATGTGGTCTATTAGAGATGAAAGATACAGGAAGTGGACTGAGAAGATAATATGTAGTTCTAGTTTCTCATCTTTCCTAGCATCAACAGCTTTAGAGATATGCTACATTATAGCAGGTCGGGTAGATGGATACGTCTGCCTAGGACCATACCTAAGACCATTTGATTTCCTCGCACCTATATTCCTATTGAAGCTAGCAGGAGGAGCATATAAGATACTTACCGTAGATGGGGTAGCTGATGAAGTAGATCTTTCAGCTGGTAGAGACTTTGGAGTTATAGCAGCACCTAATGAAGAATTAGCATGCGAGATACTAAATCTCAGAATGGATCCCTAAACTTAATTACTTCGTATGGTACTGATAATCTCAGGTGTATTGATGGTTACGGTTAGAACTTATATTGATGATGTAGATAGATTGAGGAAAAGTGGTTACCGAATAGTTGGTCGACATTCTGCTGTTAAGATATGCCATTGGACCAAGAATGTTCTTAGAGGTGGAAAACACTGCTATAAGAGCTGGTATGGAGTAGAGAGCCATAGATGTCTCCAGATGACCCCAAGTCTACAGTACTGTAACATGATGTGTATATTTTGTTGGAGATTCCACACTATTAATAGAATTGCTACATACGAGGGAGAATGGGATCATCCAGAAGAAATATTTGATAAACTTATCTTAGAGCAGAGGCAGCTTCTTTCAGGATTTAAGGGAAATCCAGCTGTTGATAAAAAACTATTCAAGGAGGCTTTAGAACCCAACAATATTGCTATCTCCTTAGACGGGGAACCCACACTGTATCCATACTTAGCTGGTTTAATCAAGCTCGCCCATAATCGTGGTATGACAATCTTCCTAGTAACTAATGCAACAATGCCTAAAAGATTAGAAAAACTAATCGAGGAAGATGCTCAACCAACAAATCTCTACATTAGTTTGTATGGTCCAGACCTTGAAACACATATTAGAATATGTAGACCTCTCATATGCGATAGCTGGACTAGACTTAATGAGAGTATAAGGCTGATGCCTAGCTTTGATAAGTCTAGGAAAGTAATAAGGCTGACCCTTGTTAAGGGATACAATATGAAGGATGCCGAGAAGTATGCTGAACTCATAAGAATTGCGAGACCAGATTATGTAGAATGTAAAGCATACATGCACGTAGGAGAGAGCCAGAAGAGGCTTCCAAGAGAGGCTATGCCAAGCATGAACGATATAGTAGACTTCTCTAGAAAACTATCCACGTTAATAAATTACAGAGTCATCTCCTATGATATGGTGAGCCGTGTATCATTATTAGCCGATGAATCTTCATCATACTATTCACTAGATTCTGATAGAATAGCTGGAAGAAACTATCCTATTCTTGTCTAAAGTATTTTTTCAATCTCTCATACGTTTCATGAGGTAGTTCTGGCATTATTTTTGTCTGAGATATTATGGGCATAAAGTTTGTATCTCCAACCCACCTAGGAACTATATGGAGATGTACATGGTCTTCTATGCCAGCCCCTGCAGCTCTACCTATATTTGCTCCGATATTTAATCCACTCGGTCTATACTCTCTTTTAAGTATCTTAACACTTAAAACAGTTAATCTCATCAACTCATTTAATTCTTCCTCACTCAACCTCTCTAGCTCTCCAGTATGTCTATATGGTGCAATCATCAAATGCCCAGTGTTGTATGGATACTTATTCAAGATAATGAAGCAGTTCTTACCTCTATACAAGATAAGATTTTCTCTATCCTTATTCTGCTGGACTCCTTTACAGAAGATGCATCCATTATCTTCTTTATCCTCAAATCTTCTAATATATTTCATCCTCCAAGGTGCCCATAGAATCTTCATAACCCTTATAACTCTTTCATAAGTTAGTTAAATCTTTTTCTTCAAAGCTTAATCTCAGCTAGGAATATCTTTAAGAATAGTCTTCAGATAGTATGTTTATGCCTTCCGAAATAAGGCAAGTAGATGTTTCCGGTAAACCTCTAGTTAGGAGAACTGCTATCGCTAGAGGGTTCATAAAACTCCGCCGAGAAACCGTAGAGAGAATAAAGTCTGGGAGCGTCGAGAAGGGGGACCCCTTACAGCTTGCAAGAGTAGCGGGAATAAATTCTGCTAAACTTACATCTCTACTTCTTCCTTTATGCCATCCATTAAGGCTTGACTATGTAGAAGTAAATCCGAAGATTAATGATGAAGGCATAGAAGTTGAGGTTTTAGTTGAAGCTACAGAGAGGACTGGGGTAGAGATGGAAGCATTAACTGCAGTAAGCATAGCACTACTTAATGTATGGGATGCGGTGAAAATGTATGAGAAGACGGTCGATGGACAGTATCCAGATACTGTAATCACTAATATAAGAGTCATTAGGAAAGTGAAGGATGATGCAGCCAGTTAAACCCTATGAAGAACATAGACATAAAAGCCCCCCGAAACTTAGATTCATGCTGTTTACTGTTAGTTCTTCGAGATATAGATTAAAGATTAAAGGAAGACCCTTCACAGATGAGACAATGGATATAGCTATTAAACTGATTAATAAGAAAAACCATGAAATAATTGAAACCGACGTTATAGATGATGATATTGATATGATTAGGGAAATTCTTAAAAATGTTGCTAAGGTAGATGTAGATGTAATAGTTTTTATGGGAGGAACAGGGCTAGCTAGAAGAGATGTAACTATTGAAGCAGTTAAGCCGCTACTTGAAAAAGAAGCTGAAGGTTTCGGAGAAATATTTAGACTTGAGAGTTATAAAGAGATAGGTGCAGCGGCAGCTTTGACAAGAGCAATAGCAGGCGTTTATGCTGGGAGAGTTGTAATATGTCTTCCAGGATCTCCTAGTGGGGTAGAGCTTGCATTAAAGATATTCCTCGACGAGCTCCCTCATTTCGTATATTTAGCAAAAACATGAAGTACAACTGCCGATTTTATAGTTTTAAACTATGATGCGCATCTACCGACTACGAGACTAAATTAGAGTATGTTATTTTGCTTCTAAAGTTATTGCAACTCTTATTAATGATTCTTCTCCCCTCATTACATGATAGCTTGGAGATTTAACCTTATTATCTTTAATATAGACATGACCGTGAGCTATTAGCTGCCTTGCTTGATGTATACTTTTAGCATATCCAAGCTTGAACACTATTGTCTGAAGTCTTCTTTCTAAGATATCTCTAACGTTTAATTTCAATATATCGTCTGCGGTGGCATTCTCATCTACGAGCCCCATCTTATACAATCTTTGTATAAGCCTACTCTCTTCTTGAACCCTCTTCTCACCTGTGAGAACGAATAGAGACCTAGCTTGCGCTCTAATCTTTCTAAGAATAGTTTCCGCTCTCCAAAGTTCTCTCTTATTCCTTAAACCATATTCTCCAAGAAGCTGGAGCTCCATTGATAATCTATCCGACTTCCATGGATGACCAGGTGTTTCATATTGTTTCCTAGGTCTCTTTGGGTCTCCCATACTAGGTAGAATACTATCGGGGCTTCCTTATTAACCGTTACATATTCTACTCGAATAATCTAAGACGTCATGAAGACATCTCCAATAGTTTGCTGAGAGTCGATGTAGAGCGTATCTTCCCTACCCTTCAAGCTACGATACTCACCTCCATGAAGCTCTTAGGCAGGTTCTCGAGACTCTGTACTGGACTGCTCCATAGGAATCTTCAAAGAGTATAAAATGCTAGTATAGTCAGTGTTGATATTGGAAGCAACGTCGAGGTATTAGAGGAGATGGTTGAGTGTTCTAGGAGGGAGATCGTTGATAAAGTCGTCAATATCATTCCAAGGTTTATTTATATAGTTGATAGTCTAGGATTGGATAGAGATGGTATTAATGGGTTAACAGGATTAGCTGGAATGCTAGTATACGACAAGCCCACATCATATGTTAAGACTATCAGCTATCTTAGATTATATAATGCTATAGGTAGGGATGACAGGAGGAATAAGAAGTATAACCATAAAGTTCAGTGATACCTAGTAATGGTTACAAGTACAATCTTATGGAAGAATGATAGATAAAGTCCACCAACGTTCAAGGATGCGAGAAGAATCCCAAGAATGGTGATGGAAGCAAGGAAACAGACGAGGCTCGCTGGGGCTGGGGTGATTTCTCTGCCTGCACCATTTAATCGATGGACCTGTTAACAACTATTAACCTCCCTTTATATTTTCTAATGAAGCTGTTTGTCAGAGTGACTCTCGATGGCATTTTCTTTTTATCCAGCTTAGCGAACATATCCATTAAATTACAGAATCATTAAATATCGATAGGCTAGGAATATAATTACAGCATGGATGAACAGATTGAAAAGTATTTTAAATATACTTCACCAGATGAAGTATTAGAAAGAATTCTGAAGAATTCAAGGTTATCTCCTAGGGTTATTGATGCTAGTGTTCATGAATCATTGGGCTATGTTCTAGCTGAAGATATTATTTCGCTCATCCCTATACCAATAGACAATATTGCGCATTTTGATGGATACGCTGTCAAAAGCTCCGACACATTGAAAGCATCTACAATCAATCCATTAAGATTAAAAGTTATAGGAAGAATAGATTCTATCAGGGAGCATAATCTAGACATTAATGATGGGGAGGCCGTTTATGTTGTAACAGGAGCTAAAATACCAATGAGTGCTGATGCTGTAATACCAGTTGAGAGAGTTAGGCTACGTGGAGAATATATAGAGATCCTAGAATCTACTAAGAGAGGAGAACATGTAACATTTAGAGGAGCAGATATAGATTGTGGAGAGATTATTCAGAAGAAAGGAGATATTGTCAGACCTCAAACCATAAGGTATCTACTAGATACTGGGAGATATAGAGTTAAAGTTTACGATAAACCTAGAGTCGCATTAATAGGTGTTGGAGATGAATTAACTTCGAACATTGAGGAAGCTAATGGGAAGAAGCTTGAAACATCCTCGATAATGATCTCTCACTATGTTAAGGAATTTGGTGGGATTCCAACAAGATTTGAGGCAGTTCCAGATTCACCTAATCAGATAATTAAGGCTGTTAAGAACTCTCTTAGAGAAAACGATATATGTGTAACTATTGGAGGTGTCTCACTCGGAGCTAGAGATCTATGCTGGATGACATTATCTAAGCTACCTGAGAGTATACCTATAGCTAGAGGGTTAAGAGTGCAGCCAGGCCGAGCAACCAGTATAGTTCTAATAGATGGTAAACCGGTAATAATGCTTCCAGGACATATTCAATCTACCATCTCTGGAACAATAAACATACTGGTTCCACTAATATCTTATATGCAGGGTTTACCGATTAAAGATTTATTCCCAAGAGTACGTGCAGAAATAGGTGAAGACTTAACTATTAGAGAATACGTTTCATTTACAAGAATACGTTTTGTTAAGCTTGTTGATGATGGAGATGGATTTATCGCTAAACCTATCCTTGGAGATTCATCTATGATTAAGCCACTAATAGCATCTAATGGCTTCATAAAGATCCCTGAGAAGGTAGAGAAGATCAGTAAGGGAAGTAAATTGGACGTATATCTATTATCTTGGTCAGAACTACTCTATCTATTTTCAAAGTATAATGAGCAGAAAGATCAATCTTGAATAAAGACAAATATAGTAGTAAGATAGATTATAAACTATGCCTTACATTAAGAAAGAATATAGAGAGAAACTGGACCCTAAGATTGATGCTTTAATAGATGAGCTTAGGAAGACTCCAGTTGAAGATCTTGATGGACAAGTTAACTATGTTATCTTTAGACTCCTTCTCCACCTATATCCTCCTAGATACTTTAATTATAATAGAGCTATTGGTGTGCTTTCTTGTGTAATTCAAGAATTCTATAGAAGGCATGTTGCACCATACGAAGATAAGAAAATATCTGAGACCGGCGACATCACATAACTTAGATGTTTCTAGGTAGTGGACTTATTATGAAGCTAACGATCGATTGTGTTCCATGCATGCTGAAAACTGTAAACTTAGCATCTAAACTAGCTAGGGAAGATGAGCAATCTAGAAAAGAAATACTATTAAATGCTTTCTCAATGATTATCTCTAATTGGGATAAGACTCCTATTGAAGTATCATTTGAACTATTCAAGATGATTAGACGGGTTACTGGGGTAAATGACCCATTTAAGGAGATAAAGAAGATCAGTAATCAAGTTGCATCAAATCTTTATCCCATGATGAAGAAACTAGTTGATATTAGTCAAGATAAGCTGGAGACAGCCGTTAAGCTGTCTGTCGCAGGGAATGCAATAGATATAGTTACGGTTGATTTCTCTGATTTTGAGAAGACATTGATCACTGCGTTCAGAAAAGGCTTAGCAATAAATGACTATCATAGATTAAGACAGAAAGCGAGTTCTTCTAAGAATCTACTTTATTTCTTAGATAATGCTGGAGAAATTTACACTGATAGATTGCTCTTAGAAACATTACTTGATTTCAGAGGTAGAGAATTTGAGCGTATAACGATTATAGTAAAAGGTGGAGCAATTGTAAACGATGCTACTATAGATGACCTAGTGTTAGCAGGTTTAGACAGTTTGCCTAATGCTTCGATAATTCCTTCATCAAACGGTGAAGAAGATACGGGTATTCATCCTTATGATGAAGAATTAAATAATTTAATCAAGCAACATGAATTTATTATCTCAAAGGGCATGGCTAATTACGAGGTGTTAGAAGATAGGAAGAACATATTCTTCCTATTAATCGCTAAATGTAGCCCAATAGCGGAGAGATTGAATGTCGATATTAACGACCTAGTCTTAAAATACTCTAATCGAAGCTAGCATCCTTACTTTTTCTTCTTTCCTACTTTTTCAGCCAGCTCCCCTAAGATTTCTTCAGGTTTTTCACCGCTCTCTTTCAGTTTTTCAATTACGTCTTCAAGAGTTACTGCAGAGGCTTTCCTAATTCCTATTTCTTTAATAGTTTCATCTAAGCTTATTGTAGGCGGAGGTTGCTCTTGCGGTATAGGTATTTCAGTAAGTATTTCTCTTGGTTTTCGAAGCCTCCTAATAATAGCTAAAGTAGTTAGAGAGGCTCCAGCTATAATTGTGATCATGATTAGTTGGACTAATGTCTGAGAGAAAGGTATAGTTATGTAGATTGGGCTTGAAGTCTTTATACTTACATTTTTCATTATTTGATAGTCCATATAAGTAACGTATGCGACCATGTCTAATGGAGGTAGAGGACCAACGTTATCCAATAACCCGTTTTCATCTGTTTTACCTTCATATATTGTTCTCCCATCAATTGTTTTAATGATTATCTCTGCATCTTTAACTGGGAAACCTAGGTAATCATTAATCTTGAATGATAATCTAAATATTCTCACCGATATTCTTAAGAGTTCGTCTGAGTCTTCAGTTATCTTAAATTCTCTTGTTGAAGTTACATCATATTCTCTCCACGTAGCATTCTGGATTATCCAGCTTCCTGTCTTCATCCATACGATATTTCTCGAAGACAGCTGCTTTATCTCATCCGATTCATGCTTAACAATGAAATGTACGTCTTCTATGACTTCATTATTCAGTGATACTGCTTCTATTCTTATTCTCTTCTCTATGAAATAGTTTGCTTTAATTGTTAGAGGTTGCTTAACATTGCTTAGACTGCATACATTATCTTTGACGACAATGCATCCATTCCAGTTATTGAAAACCATCCTTGTTAAATTATTTATTGAGATTTGTATGGGAGCTACGATATCGTATCTTTCATCTTCTAGTATCCATCTTTCTTTCTCTATGCCGGCCTTATCTGGTGCGTCGATAGTTATAAGATACTTCTTAATCCATAATGCTTTAACTATTATTGGATAGCTTAGGTTTGAGATCTCTATTATTGGGTCTAAGCTTATAACATTTCCGCTCCATTCTCTAAATAATGCTTTGACTCCTTTTTCTAGCTCTCTCTCAATGGGGGTTGCATTGATAACTACGTTACTCCCCTTCTCGACCCAGCCTAACCTACTAGCTTTTATACTGATACCGGGTTCTGACGATTCAACGGAGACTAGATAGTAGATCCTCCACGTAGCACGAGCTCTTATGGGGCTGGTTACGACGACTTCTATGTCTTTATTAGGTGAAGATATATCATTTATCCATTTATCGAAGACTATTCTAGTACCGTTAACCCAGATAACCTCTCTTTCTAGTTGATTGAAGATTAACTTATCGTTTTCTCTTATCCATTCATCGAAGAGCACCTGTCTTACATAATCTGATTCTAGAACTACGTGGTGAAGTTTATTCCAGAAGGCCTTTATCGTTAAAGGTAAATCTACTACTAACTCGAAAGAGTCTTTACCAACTTCGAAATCTTCTCTCTCCCCCCACCAATAATCTACAAGATATTTTTCAAGCAAGATCTTTGTTTCTCCGCTATTCTCATATATTACAGGGTCTAGAGGCTCAACATAGATTTTTTGGGTTTCATTAAACCATCCGCTCTCAACTGATAATGGATATTCAGAGATTATATCTACATAATATTGTGTTTGCCAGATTGCTTTTGCTTTTAACGGTCTAGTAATCTTGTCCACGTAAATGCTCGGATTACTTCCAGTCATGTCTCCAACCCACTTCAAGAAGACTTTTCTTATACCTTCTTCTGGTTTCCAGCTTTCCTGCACCGTTATCGTGTATGAGCTGTACCTAGGTCTCCACTCACTAATTCTTTGGTAACCGATGTCAAGATCTATTAGATAGTAGACTTGATACTTTGCAGTATATTCTTGTTGAGTCTGTTCTTCTCTAACTGTGACTGTCATGGTTTTTTCTTCAGTAACTAGTTCTAAGTCTTCATCTATGACATTCCTGTACCAGCCTTTGAAGACTATTTTCGTATCGTTGTCGTATGTGATCTCAAGTTCAGCTGTGCAGCTTACGTTTTCTCCTATTCTGGCTAAACCACTACAACTATTAATGATTATAGGTTCGCCTAAACCTGTATCCATGTAGAAAATTATTTGTAAAGTATTTTCTTCCTGAGAATCTGCCACCCCATTTAGGGATGATGCTATCATTGCGATTGATACAATAGTTACTAGAAGGAGACTCTGTCTAATATTCATCTATCTTTACTCAAAATTACTTGGTATCCCTATCTAAAAATCTTAGTGATGAAATATTTATAGCGTCCAACCTTCAAATGTTACTCTTAAATCTTTATGAAATATTATGAGGGGGATCTTCTTTTTTCTTGCTTCTTTAATCATTTTTTGATCTACAGCTGCTAAGACCATCCTATGTTCTTGTGCGGCTTCAATCAATTTAAGATCTACTGGTAATTCCTTAACATATTTTATCTTGACCATTTTTTCAGTTAGCTTTAAAGCTAGGTTAGCTAGTTCTGCCTTCCCTCCTCTTCTTTTAGCAATTTTTTCTAACTCATCCACTGTGTCTTCAAGTATGTAAGGTTCGATTACTTCGCCAAGTATATCTTCTGCAGCTCTAATTAGATCTCTTCCCTGCTCTACGATCAGCATTAAAAGACTTGTATCAAGTAAAACTTTCATCTAATATTTCATCCATGCCTCCTGTTTATCTAGTTTATTTTACCGTAAAAATTTTTGTTCCAGCCCAGAAACTAAAGACTAGGTGCATAGTTCATCTCCCTTATAAGATATTATCATGAAGGTACCAGCTCACATCTTTTAAAGCCTCTACTTGGTTAGATACTTCCATGACAAGATTATGCCTATTGTTATTAGAAGTACAGCGAAGACGGTTAGGTATGTGAAATCTAATAGTAGGGTTGCATAGTTTGTCTGGTATATTGTGAGTTGGCGGAGAGCATCGGTTATATAGCTTACAGGATTTATGGATGCGATAACTTGAAGCCAATCAGGCATTATCTTAGTTGGAAAGAACGCATTACTCGTAAACATTAATGGCATAGTGAATAAGTTTACTATTGCCATTTGTGTTTCATGCCTAGTAGATCGTAGAGCAAAAGCTAGGAAGAGAGATGATAAACCAGTCGAGAAGAGGAAGATAGCTAAATAAACTGCTAGTAGATTTAGTAAGCTAAATGTTGAACTAAATCTTATTCCTAAGAATATAGCTAAACCGAGAATTATCGTTGACTGGAAGATGGACCGTACAGCTGCATTAAATACTTTAGACAATATTATAGCTGACCTCGGAACAGGTGTACTTAACACCTTATATAGAAATCCAAGCCTTCTATCCCATACGATAGACATCCCAGAGAATGTTGAAGTAAATATCGTTATCATGGAGATCATTCCTATGGCTAGATAGCTGAAGTAGTCGGAGACGCCAAAGACCGACTCCATGGCTTTCAAGCTAATCATCAAGATGGTACTTCTAAGATTCTCCAAGATTACGTAGCTAGGTATAGTTACTACACCATCTATTGATGGATCCAATAAGCTACCGGGGATTCTTATGTCTGGAATATTTATCTCATCTAATATGGCAGGTGAGAAGATTCCCACAATATTCATTGATTTACCGAATAAGACCATCCACATAATTGGCTGTACTATAGCCATCAATAGGATTATCGGTTCTTTCATCCATTTCTTAAGTTCTCTACTAGTTAAACCCCAGAATCCCTGAAGCATCGCCTTAAGCTTACCTCCTTCATATGACTCTAACATCATCTCCTCGCTCTCCTCAATGTAATTCTCTGTGACATTACTGTTTCCCTGGCCTCCTCTGAATCTCTCATAGCTCTACCAGTGTATGTTAAGAAGACTTCATCTAATGTCGGTTTACTGATTGAGAGTTTTATGACATGGTATCCTTTCTGTCTGAGATGGTCAATAATGATAGGAGCAGCTATTTCTCCATTCTCTAATCTTACCATATATGATCCATCCTTTCTCCTTCTAACTTCTTTAACATAATCTACGCCCTTGAGTATGCTTGTAACATCATCTCCCTCCTTAATTATGACCTCCATGATATCGCTACCTATCGAATTCTTTAATACTTGAGGTGTCCCTGTGATCACTATCTTCCCATAATCGATTATCGCTATTCTATCACATAGATTATCTGCTTCTTCCATGTAATGCGTTGTCATAAGTATAGTCATACTGTATTCTTCCTTCAATCTCTTAATGTAGCTCCATATAGCTGACCTAGTCTGAACGTCTAAACCTAGAGTAGGTTCATCTAAGAACAATACTTTGGGTCTATTGATGAGGCCACATGCAAGCTCTAATCTCCTCCTCATCCCACCAGAATATGTTTCAACCTTCTTATCTTTGAATCTCATCAACTCCATGAGTTCTAGAAGCTCAATCGCACGTTTCTTCGAGATATCTCTAGGTATCCCATATAAATCCCCGCATAAAATTATATTTTCGTATCCTGTTAGGTCTTCATCAGCTGTATATTCTTGAGGAACTATTCCTATTAACCTCCTAACTATGCTTGCATGTCTGACGACATCATTTCCTAGTATAAATGCTCTACCTTCAGTAGGTTTTAGGATAGTTGTCAGTATATTAATAGTCGTTGTTTTACCTGCACCATTAGGACCAAGTAAACCGAATATCTCACCTCTCTTAACGTTGAAGGAAATATGATCCACGGCAACCAAGTTCCCATTAAAAATCTTTGTTAAGTTTTCAACTACTATAACATCTTCAGTCATCCGTTCTCCCCTCTATTTCCTTCTCTAATTCTCCAAGTCTAGATGTTGCGTCTTTCAAGACCTTTATAGCTGATTCAACATATTCTCTGCCATCTTTCTCACGTAATTTAGCTTCCAGACTAAAGAATGCCTGCATAAAGTTTTTCAATGCATTGATTAGCTCACGTCTTTCATCACTACAACTTTCATAGATAGCTAAGTCTAAAAAGTAGGGTGCAAACAGCCTCCAAGACTTAATCATAAATGTCTTAACCTTTCTCTGTTCTTCAAGGAGTTTTCTACCTTTCTCTGTTAGAGTATATTTCTTTGTACTAATTTCATCGCTTTTAGTTTCTTTTATGTATCCTCTACTTTTTAACCATTCAAGTAGTGGGTAGATCGAGCCGGGGCTAGGTCTCCATAAACCTCCACTATGCTCTTCAACCAAATCCATTATTTCGGAACCCGACCTAGGTTCTTTAGACAATAACTCTAGCACGTAATTTCTTAGTAGCCCCTTAGGAGCTACAGCCATATGCCTCATCCAATGTCTTAACATGGGCCACATTCGGTTATCGATTTCGATATCATCATCAACATATTTTAACCTTATCTCTTCTTCAAGATTTTGGGTTTTCAGAAAATTTAGAATTAAGAGAGCAGATTAATCAGTCAATGTGGGAGACTCCATTCTAACGGCAGCTGGAGAGAAACATTCTACTACATCTTTAAAATCATCATGCTGAACAATGTAGACGCCATATTCATTAACAATACATAGTTCTTCCGAGCCACTTTTCATCCTATCAAATAAGCATATTGTATTTGACCTATTATCTAAAATCTTTACTCTTTCAAGATCTTTTAAAGCACTTACTATGACTACTTTATTAAATGTACAATACGCATTGAAAGGTCTATCTATGGAGTGAGAAAAGAAAGTTTTACTCATATAAGTAATATAGAAATGGAGTACAATAGAAGCTAGAATAACTAATGCTATGCCAATCAAGAATACACCTATTTTTGCGAAATCTCTTATAGAAGAATCTGCAAACATTCTATCCACAAATCTAAGGTTTAGTTTTGGCTTCAATTAAATCTTTCTAATTTTTGCAAACCATATGCTGTGAAGGAGAGAAGCGGTGGCAGAATACTCTAACATAAATTTCTTCCCATATCTTTAGATTCGCTGAAGATTTTTAACGAAATATAATTAAATTAATTAGGACATTCTGTTTAATCTAAAAATAATTTAAGTAAAGATGTTTACCACGTCTTAAAATGGTCACAAGAGTTGTTGGGACCGGCCCCCGAGATTAAGAGTTTTGATGTATTTGGGCTTGACGATGAGAAGATTTTCCTATATGAATCTATACAGACTAAAGAGCTTTGTAAAGGTCCCGAGAAACTGGTGCAGCTACCTCTGGATACAGAACCTATGGATGTTACAGTCGGTCCATCTGGATACGGTATTCCATTAAAACATATGCTTGAAATAATAGATGAAGTCTTTTCCAGATAGCTCTCATTAAGGGTGATGATGTAGAATTATCTGTTTTTACCAGGCTAGTTAAACTATTAAACAAGTTGAAAAATTAAGTTGGACATCTAATACTAGTTTTATAAGTTTCCCGACAGTTCCAAAGAACAGAAAGTTATACGTAATTGATATAGAGACGGCTGATAAACTATATTGTGCAGTCCCAGCAGTCTATGATTATTCAAAACGACATGGAATCATATACAGTGAAGTCTGATTAATCTTAGTAGAGATTGTTTTGGATTTAATGCAGGTATAGTAATAAAGAAGATCAGAATAGTCGACGGGATGGATAGAAGTAGAGAAGGCCTATACTATATGTATGTCAGAGATTAGAAGATACTTCTTTCTATGAGTAGAAATAGGTAAACCAGCATATAATCTAAGTTTCAGCTATCGTTAGATACGCTATATATGCGGCCGCCGGGATTTGAACCCGGGACCACTGGCTTTCTCTATACTTTATAGTATTCGGAAGGCCAGTGTCCTTCCAGACTAGACGACGGCCGCCATCTATTACTGTCACTTAGGTTGTATTTTTGCTTAACTTTAAATTTTCGCTAGATTTCCAAGTCATTTCAAAGTATTTAACAGAAGATTTTCCTCGTCTGCTCCATTTTCAGCCAGGTCTCTCTGTAGATAAATTCAACCAATTATATCTATCCTCCAGAGAAGATGGGGGTCGAAGTCTTAATAGAAGAGTTTAGGAAGTTGCTCGAGCTTATTAAGTTAGAGTATGATAATTCTGAGAAGAAGGTTATCTTACTAAAAGATGTTCAGAAGCTTGTTCTCCCAGGTCAGGTCTTTGAAAATTTAAGGAGAGGGATGACGTTAATGATTAGTAAGTGGGCAGCAGCTAAACTCTATGAAGCAGGTATAGTTGAGTATGGAGATAAAGTGATAGATTTAAAAAATTTGATACAACTAGAATGGAAGGAAAAGAATAATCCAGGGGAGTTACAAGAACTACCAAGATACTTCTATTTAATGATAAGAGAAGACGTGGATAAACTCGACCAGAATATAAAGAATATCATTGTAGACATAATCTCACTAAGACTCAACAAGATACTCGGGTTTGCTTCTAAAAGAATCGATGCAAGCTTAGTAGAGAATCTTACAAGGGAAGAGGCACTTCTCTATGAAACAATTAGAAGTCTTATTGATGAATGGTTGAAGTCTGTCTCACCAATAGGAGGGGCTAGATAGAGATGAGCAGCATTACAAATATTGAAGATAAGATTGTAGAATTCTTTAAACAAGAGAAGTACCGTTCTATAATAGCGAGATCTGCAGCTCAAAGAGCAATAAGCATAGCTTTAGATTTCAATGACCTAATAATCTTTGATGAAGAACTAAGCCATCTCATCGTAAATGAGCCTTTAAAGTACCTACCATTACTTGAGAAAGCAGCATGGAATCAATTAAGAATAGAAGACCCAGAGTATGCGGTAAAGGTGAAAGAATTCAAGGTAAGAATCTACAACCTCCCCGAGGTAATCCTGATCAGAGATATTAGAGCATCCCATCTTAGGAAACTTATTGCTATTGATGGATTGGTTGTAAGAGCTAGTTCAGTCAAACCAATAATAAAGACTGCTGTCTTTAGATGTAGAGTATGCGGTGCAGAACAGACTACCCCGCAAGATGGGCAAAGACTAGTCCTACCTGAATCATGTAATAGCATTAAATGCAGAGGGAGGAGGCAGAAATTCGACTTAATAGAAGAGAAGAGTGAGTACTATGACTACCAGATGGTCGGGGTTCAGGAGAAGCCTGAAGACCTACCGCCTGGGCAGCTACCTAGAAGCATAGACGTAGGGTTGAGAGGAGACTTAGTAGATAAAGCTAGACCAGGTGATAGAGTTATAGTAACAGGAATACTATACGCAATTCAAGAGAGGACAGCTGAGGCACCATTAAAGACTTCTAAAATGTATCTTGAAGCAGTAAGCATAGAAACAGCGAGTAAGGAGCCTGAATCACTCCAGATAACACCTGAAGAAGAGAAGATTTTTAAAGAGATGGCCCGTGCTCCAGATATACATCAGAAACTCGTAGAGAGTATCGCACCATCAATCTATGGTCTCGAACATATCAAGAAAGCAATAATGTTACTACTCTTCGGAGGGAGAACAAAGCAATTCCCAGACGGTGTTAGAGTAAGAGGAGACATACATGTCTTACTGGTCGGAGACCCGGGAACAGGGAAAAGCCAGCTACTAAGATATGCTGCACAGATCGCGCCACGAGGACTCTACACCTCTGGGAGAGGCTCTACAGCCGCAGGATTATGTGTATCTGGGGATACCTTGATCTATACGAGTAAGGGCATCCTGCCGATAGGCAGATTAACCGAGGAAAACCTAAAGAACGGTCTAGTAAGGTTAAGCCACATCGAAGAGATCGCTGAAAATCCCGAGGTCATTGATATAATCGCCCCCTCAAGGGATCTAGGAAAAATTGAGAAACACAAGATCAACCAATATTATAGGCTGAAGGCGGAAGAAGCCATCGAAGTGTCTACATTTCTCGGGAAAAAAATTGCCGTAACACCTGAAACCCAGCTCTTATGTTCAGAGGATGGAAAAAATGTAAAATGGAAGAAGGCATCTGAGATTAAGGTTGGAGAATACGTTGCACAAGCCCTTAAGCTACCAGAAATAATTGGAGACTGGCGAAGATGCCTCTACGAGTATATAGATGACGTATTCGTAGGGATAGATACCAGCAAATTAAAAGAACTACTCTCTAGACTTTCCAGAAAATACGGGACTCTAAGGAATGTGGCAAAAATACTTCAGGTTAATGAAGACTACGTCTACTATCAATGGAGGAGAGGGCTTAAATATCCGAGACTTCAAGTCTTGAGGAAAATGTTGAACGAGTTAGGGATGAGCTTAGAACAAATCATCCCACACATTAGATTCGTCGGGTATAAAAGCTATAAGGGGATCGAAAAGATCCGCTTACCTCCCTATCCAAATGAGTTGTTCCTAGAATTTATAGGGGACATTTATTCTGGTGGTTATTTAATTAAACATGCCAGAAGAGTCAAGTCTTATACAATACATTATTCTACGAGTTCGTATATTGACGCGCTCAAATATGTCAAAAGAGTAAAAAAGTTATTCGGCATAAAAACTAAGATTGAGAAAGATAGGAGAGAAAACTGCTACACTGTACGTTTCACTAACCATGTAGTGGCTAGACTTCTAACTGCCTTTGGAATACCAGTTGGTGATAAATATGATGGCTTACAGATTCATCCAACAATATCTATAATACCGAACCGTCTAATTGCATGTTTCTTAAGACAATTGTTCACAAATGATGGTGGTATAGTTAAAGGTAAATGCATTACTTTTCCGACTGCTAGTAAAGTGTTAGCGGAACAGGTTGACATGTTACTACGGAGATTCGGTATAGTGTGTGCTCTTGTAAGACGCAAACCGCATGTATCCAATGTAAGAGATAAAGCAGTTATAAGTGGCGAAATATATGAGCTATCAATCACTGATAAACACTCAATAATAGCTTTTTCAAAGAATATAGGGTTTAGTAACCCCTATAAGAGAAAACTTTTACAACAATTAGTTAGATGTAAGAGAGGATCACATAATAATTATAAACGTATTGGTAATGAGGTAATTTTAGTCAAGGTAAGAGATCTGAAAAAAATTAAACTAGAGAAAGCCTACGATATCACAGTAAATGATTCTCACGCATTCGTTGCTAATGGCTTCATCGTCCATAACACCGCAGCTGTAGTCCGCGATAAAGGAGGAAACATGATATTGGAAGCCGGTGCACTAGTTCTTGCAGACATGGGTGTCTGCTGTATTGATGAGATAGAAAAGATGAGACCTGAAGATAGAGTTGCAATTCATGAATCGATGGCCCAGCAGACTGTTAGTATAGCCAAGGGTGGAATTGTCGCTACTCTTAATGCTAGAACGTCGATACTCGCAGCAGCGAACCCTGAACTTGGAAGATATAACCCATATGAATCGTTTACGGTTAATGTTAATCTTCCTATTACGATCTTGTCTAGGTTTGACTTGATATTTGTTCTTAGAGATGAGCCCATCCCAGAGCATGACCAGAAGATCGCTACACATATTCTCAGCTTACAGAGTAGGTCTATGCCCCCTTCTGAGCCTGTGATAAAACCTGAGACACTGAGAAAATACATCGCATATGCTAAGAGGATTCAGCCTGAGCTGACTCCACGTGCAGCAAAACTCATAGAGAACTTTTATCTCCAAATGAGAAGTATATATCAGCAGACATCAACTATAGCTATTACGGCTCGCCAATTAGAATCTTTGATCCGTTTGGCTGAAGCTAGAGCTAGAGCAGCCTTAAGAGATTATGTTACAGAAGAAGATGTAATGGATGTTATTGATTTAATGAAGAGGAGTCTATCAGAAGTCGGTATAGATGTTGAGACGGGAAAACCGGACATAGATGTTATAATGACTGGAAAACCGAAAAGCATAAGAGATAAGTTTAGCATTGTTCTAAAAATTATAGGAGAAATACAGAATAAGAAAGGATATGTTGAAGATGCTGAACTTAGAGAAGCTTTAAGAGAGTATGGAATAGAAGACCAGGAAATTAAGACGATCCTGAATAGATTGCTAAGCGATGGAAAATTATTCACCCCTAAACCTGGAATATATAGGCTAACTTAGAGTATACACGTTATTACGATGAAGACTTACAGATGTATTGCAATGTTTTTATAGAGGGGAAAAGAAGACAAGGATAATTTATCTATTCATGTATGCTCTTATGGTTAGGGAAGCGCCTTTGAATATTAAAGATTTACCTATACCCCAGTATGTCATAGACAATCTAATTAAGAAGAATATTAGCGAGCTTTATCCACCTCAGATTGAAGCCATCAAAGCAGGCATACTAGAAGGAGAGAATATCATACTTTCTACTCCTACAGCTTCAGGTAAGACTTTGGCTGCTCTACTTACAGCTTCTATCCACCTCACCCGAGGGGGGAAAGTCCTATATCTCGTACCTCTAAGAGCTTTAGCCTCAGAGAAGATAGTGGAGATCAATGAGATCTTATGTGCTGGCTCAAGCTTTAAAGCAGCTATCTCAACTGGCGATTATGATTCTTCAGATCCGTGGCTTCAAGCATTCGATATTATTGTATCAACAAATGAGAAAGCTGATAGTCTTCTAAGACACGGCGCTCAATGGGTTAAAGACATATCACTGGTAATCCTTGATGAACTCCACTTGATAAGTGATAGTGAACGTGGTCCAACACTTGAGATGGTGATCACTAGGCTTAAGAGAATCCTGCAGAGAGCTCAATTTATAGGATTAAGTGCAACTATAAGTAATGCTGAGGATCTCGGTAAATGGTTGGATGCAAAGATAATTCAGCTAGATTGGAGGCCTGTTCCGTTAAAAGAAGGTGTATTAACAGACTCTGTGATAGAATTTAAGGATGGAGAAGTCAGAGAATTAAAGATTCTACACAAAAATATTGTAGTTAATGCTGTGTCAAATATAGTTGAAGAAGGAGGTCAAGCTTTAGTCTTTTCTTCTACTAGGAAGAAGGCTGAAGATTATGCGTTTAAGATAGCTCAAGCGTTCACTGAGAGGCTTGATGCAATATCCTGGGAGGAAAGAGATAAACTAAGAGAATACGCAACAGAACTGTTAATAGAAGAGAGGAGTAGCTTTACAGAGAATCTAGCTAAACTTGTAGAAGCAGGGGCAGCATTCCATCATGCTGGATTATCTTCCCATCATAGAAGGATAATTGAAGAAGCCTTCAGAAAAAGATTCTTAAAAGCTGTAGTAGCTACTCCAACCCTAGCAGCAGGAGTAAATCTACCTGCGAGAATGGTATTAATAACTGAAGTAAGAAGGTACATCCCAGGATACGGTTACCAGAAGATTCCTGTAATAGAGTATAAGCAATTCTGTGGTAGAGCTGGTAGACCTTTATATGATGAAATCGGTTATGCTTTAACGGTTTCTCGTACAAAAGAAGAAAAAGAATACATCATCGAAGAATATATTAACGGAGAATTAGAAAAGATTGTTTCTAGACTATCCTCAGAGAAACATTTAAGGACTCATGTCTTATCAATAATATCTTCAGCTGAGGTTGACAGTATTCCTAGTTTATTAAAATTTTTTGAAGAAACATATCTCGGTCACCTTTATGGTTCAAAGAGTGTAAGAAGCAGAATTGAGTCAACCATACAATTCTTAAAATCGTATAGATTCATCGAGGTTAATGGTCAATTCCTGAAGGCTACAAGACTTGGAATAAGAGTCTCTCAATTATACATAGATCCTCTAACAGCTAAGATACTATTGGAAAACTTTGAAAAAGCCCCTCCCACTCTAAATACTTTCGGCATGCTACACTTAATCGCTTTAACCCCTGAAGTACCTAGAATACCTATGAAGAAGCTAAGCATCTCACTGCTCGAAGAATATCTAGAAAAGAACAGAGATTGGATTATCGCGCCAGCACCAGATCCTGGCGATCCAGGTTACGATGAATACTTAGATGCTGTAAGATTGGCCATGGTCCTTGAAGGATGGATTGAGGAATTACCTGAAGCTGAGCTGTATGACAGATTTGGGGTACAGCCTGGAGACATGGCGGCTCTTAGAGAGGCTGCTGAATGGATTGCTTACTCTGCTTCACAGATAGCTAAGGTTTCTGGAAATAGTAGGTTCGTCATACCGTATGAAAGGCTAATGGAAAGAATAAAGTATGGTGTTAGAGAAGAACTTATACCCCTCACTAGATTAAAGGGTATAGGAAGAGTGAGGGCAAGAGCTCTCCATCGAGCTGGATATACATCTATCGAGAAGCTGAGAACTGCCACGATTGACGACCTGGCAAGAATCCTGGGGATAGGTAGAAAGACGGCAGAGAAGATCCTAGAACAAGTCTAGGTAGGAAGGAAGATTACTGCGACTGGCTCAGTCTTCTATAAAATTCATATATAGATTTTTCCTGATTCAGCTCTATTGAGCCTGGTCTCATCTTTCTAATGATCCTTATTGAATCTTCGGGTATAATGCTTTTCTTAGCTATAATGTAGGAAGCCAATATGACTCCTGTCCTACCTAGCCCAGCACCACAATGCACAAGTACCCTCCCTCCCGCTTTAACTTCTTTCATTATCTCTTTAACGATTTTTTCTACTACTTCAACGCTTGGTGCTGAGTGGTCTTTGATTGGAAAATGCAAATACTTGATGTTGAGCTCTTCCACCCATTCATTGGGTAAAGGTGACTCGGTTAGGGATACTATCATCGAAATTCCTCTCTCTTTCACCCATTTAACCTGCTCGAAGCTTGTAGGTCTACCAGAGCCTGCAACATATTCATCTATCCAACCAAATCGGTGTGGTGTATCTTGAAAGATTGACCTAATCTTTCTATATATCTCTCCTCCCAAGCTCATCAAATATATTCCTAGTAACCTGTTATTAAAATACAGTTATTACTCCTATCTGATTATGAATGAATATGTGCGGGAAATATTTTTCATTTAGCTTTTAATGTTTATTATTGGAATGACTGAGCTTCTTTATTTAAGAGATTGTTATATCAGTGAATTTGAAGCAATAGTAACAGATATAAAAGAGGAGAGCGTCATACTCGATAGGACGGCCTTCTACCCCGAAGGTGGTGGTCAGCCAAGTGATACAGGCTGGATAGAGTGGGAACAATATAGATCAAATGTAATTCATGTCATAAAGAAAGGTGAAGAAGTACACCATGTATTAAGCGGGGAGTTGCCAAGTAGAGGCGCTGTAGTGAAGGGAATCATAGATTGGGGGAAAAGGTATAGACATATGCGTTATCATACGGCACTACATATACTTGCAGGGGTCGTGTACCATTTATACAACTCTACTATTACGGGAAGCCAGATTAGTGAAGATAAAGCTAGGATAGACTTTACTCTAGAAGATTTAAGTAAGGATAAAGTTGAGAGAATAGAGTACGAAGCTAATAGGATTGTAGATGAAGGTAAAAATGTTAAGATAAGATTCATACCTAGAGAAGAACTAGTAAACAATCCAGAGCTAATTCGTATAAAACCTGAACTAATACCCAATCTCCCCTCTTTGAGGATAGTTGAGATAGAGGGTTTCGATGCCCAACTAGATGGTGGAACACACGTATCGAATACTAAAGAGGTTGGAAAAATAAAGATTGTAAAGACTGTCAATAAGGGAAGATTCAATAAGAGATTGGAAATAGTCTTGCTCTAAATCTATGGAGAGATAGTGCATGAAGCTATTAGCAGGTCCAGCATCTATTGAGATTGCTTACAAGATATCAAGGATTATGAAAGCTGATCTAATAGAAGTTGAGCATAGATTCTTCCCCGACAGTGAAAACTATATTAGAGTAAAACAAGATGTGAAAGGAGAAGATATAGCCATCATTCAGGGTATGCATCCGCCTCAAGACACCCATGCAATCCAGACATTTCTACTCATTGATACATTAATAGATTTGGGTGCAAACTCGGTTGAATTAGTCTCACCTTACCTAGCATATACTAGACAGGATAAAAGATTCCTAGACGGTGAAGCTATAAGCTTCATGACATTATTAAAGATCCTCAAGAACCTGGGATTAAGAAAAACATACACCGTCAATATACATTGTCCCTGGCTTATTCCAGAATCTCCAGTCCCTATCATAGACTTAAGAGGAGAGGAACCCCTAGCAGCCCATATCCGGAGATATAACTTCAGCAACCCAATCGTAGTCTCCGTTGGGAAGAAAGGTCTTGATATGGCCAAAATGCTTGCAGAAAACTTAGGAGTAACATATACGGCAGCTCAATCTGAGAGGGATAAGGTTACAGGTACTGTAAGAGTAGAACTTGACGGTATTCCAGGGATGGAAGCAATAATAGTGGACGATATAATAAGTACGGGTGGCACGATGGTTGAATTAATTAAACTTTTAAAGAAACGTGGTTTCCAGAAGATCTACGTAACATGTATCCATGCTCTACTAGTTGGAGATGCTGTTGAGAAAATCTTTAACGCAGGTGCAGATAGGATAATAGCGTCAGATACTATCCCGAACAAGTTCGCTGAATATAGTGTCGCAGGAATAATCTCAGAAGCATTAAAGAAAAAATATGGATGAAAGACACCTCTTCTTATTATCAGGACTTGATGTAGAACTATCATTCGGTGAAGTAAAAGCAGTTCTCTCCCTCCTTCATCCCAGTCATAGAGTAATTAAGAGGGAAGGTAGAGTATTAATTGTAGAAACGTTAAGCAATGTTGCGGAAGAAGTTGTAGAGAGAGCTGCATACGCTAAGTTGTCGGCTCGATTATTGTTTGAGACAATGACTGATGAGAGAGATATACTATCTTCAATCGACCCCTCAGTTATCAGAGACCTAATACCGCCTAATTCCACAACAGTAGTGAGAGGGCTAACGATTAATGGAGCAAGCATTAGAAAAACAAATCTCGAAAGAAAGATCGGAAGCTTAATCATTGATAATTTACCTAGCTTAAAAGTCAATTTGAGAAAACCAGATTATACAATAACCTTCATATCTTCTCCAGAAAAAACGTATATCGGAATCCTCGAGAAGACTAAACCTAGGAGATACTTCTATTATAGAGTTGCTGGGCGAAGACCATTTACTCTACCCTCTGCTATGCAGCCTGATCTATCTAGATGCCTCGTCAATTTAAGTAGAACGAAGATTGGAGGGAGAATATTAGATCCTTTTGCGGGAACAGGAGGCATAATGATTGAAGCAGCACTCCTAGGCTACGAAGTTTATGGTATAGAATTGAAGAAATGGATAGCTATGGGCTCTTTAAGGAATCTAAGATATTACACTCCAAGTTTGGAGAATATAGTCGTAGGAGATGCTAGGAAACTAATGTTTAGAAAATGCTTCGATAGTATAGTTACAGACCCTCCTTATGGTAGGTCAACTACGATCCCCGATTATTCTCTATTCAATCTACTTGAAACATTCTTCTCCGAGTCACGGGAGTGTCTAGGAGATGATGGCACAGTAACCTTAGTTACACCTCAAGAAATAAATATTGAGGATATCGCATCAGACATGGGCTATACTCTACAGGAATCATATAAGGTAAGAATACATAGGAGTCTTATAAGAAAGATCATGGTGTTTAGATGAGTACGTTAAGGCTAACCTTCCTCGGTACAGGCGGAGGCACCCCAAGCATTAATAGAGGACTCCCATCCATCGCAGTAAACTTCAGTGGAGAACTACTATTGTTTGATTGTGGAGAATCGACTCAGAGACAGATGATGAAAGCAGGCGTAGGATTCAAAGCTAAGTTTACTATATTCCTCACACATCTCCACGGAGACCACGTACTAGGACTGCCTGGGCTACTCTACACCCTCTCAATGCTAGATAGAAAAGAGCCTATCGTAATCTATGGACCTACAGGGGTAGAAGATTTTATAGAAATGTTTCAGAAAACAAGATACGGAAAGATCCATTTTGAAGTAGAAGTTAGAAGAACAAAGGAAGGATTAATCCATCAATCTAGAGAATATGAGGTTGAAGCTATTAGATCTTGCCACACCATTCAATCTTTCTGCTATATGTTTAGAGAGAAGAAAAGGGCTGGAAAGATGAATGTAGAGTTTTTGGAACGTATAGGTTTACCTAGAGGACCTTTATGGGGGAGACTTCAAAGAGGAGAATCAGTAGAATGGGGTGGTAGAATAATAAGACCTGAGGATGCTGTTGGACCACCGCGTCCCGGTAGGAAGATTATCTATACGGGAGATACCACGCCAGATGATAGAATTACTGAGTTTGCAAGAAATGCAGATGTATTGATTCATGACTCAACGTTTGATTCAAGCTATGAAGTAGAAGCTGCAGAACAAGGGCACTCAACATCGAGGCAAGCAGCTGAGATTGCTAGAAAAGCAAGAGTAAAGAGGCTATACCTATTCCATATAAGCCCCAGGTATGAGAATAATTCAGAGAAGCTACTTCTTGAAGCTGTAAAGATATTTCCTGAAACATATCTTGCAGAAGACTTTCATACATATGAAGTCCCATATACTGATTAACCTGCTAGAATAAGCTTGTTATTCTACTCCGTTAACCACTCAATTACTTTATCTACATCGTCACTTTCTATCTCTACTCTTATGGGTGGTAGAGGTGACTCAGTGAAAGGCTCAGTAAAAGATGCCTGCTTTGCGTAGGCAGCCTGCTTATTCATATAAAATACTAGCTTCCCATTGAGCTTGGATTGTCTTAGAATGCTTCTCGCTGCAGCTCTAATCTTCCTACTTCTGAGCATACTCTTCAAGTTCTCTAGAAATTCTAAGCCAGCTCCCTCACCAACTACAACCTCAATATTCCCTTGAGCTTGAACGTGGAGATCAGTACTTGGAAATAGGTTTTTAACTGCTTGCATGACTTTTTCCCTACTCTCAGTTGGATAAACCTCAGCTTCAATCTTAATCTTCATATACTATTCACAAAAACGTAGGGGAAAGATGATAAAAATCTTTAATAGAATATAATAAGCCTGTCTACAAGAAAATCTTAATAATGGAGAAGAATAGAAAAATTTAGATGATGTGTCTGACCAGGCTGACCTTGACGGGATGATCGGGATCTTGAGCGCTGAATATTATCATGATATATCGAAGAGAAGAATCAATGAGGAAAG
>CAZKRR010000001.1:0-65812 GCA_964555135.1 uncultured Nitrososphaeria archaeon | reverse complement strand
AACAGTATTGACAGATGTAGGAGAAGTATTAAGGATTATGGAGGAGATATCGACCCCATGGACAAGGTAGTACCACGTCATGTAACATGTCGGAACTTCTCTCGACCCTATCTAAGGTTTAAACTTGTAAAAAGAAAAACTTAAGTAAAAGTTGACAAAAATCCTCTCAATGTTTCAATAGAAGTATGAGGACACTAGGCAAAATAAGAGTACGAGAGAAAATGAGATGAAGATAATCGAAGTCGCGAAGTCAGATTCACTAAGCATGCTCGTGAAAAGTTTGGATTCTAAAGCATTATGGCTTTTAAATAAATGAGGGGGAAGTCGTTAAGACGATTCGAGGTCCTGAGCGTATAGACCAAAAGGGTACTCAATATTTTTGCCATTAAAGCTATTAATGCAAAATACGCTTTAACAGTTACAACATTCTATCCAGTAAGGCAGAAACGCTATGGTATATAAAATTAAGTATGATGAAGAAGCCGATATTCTCATGATAATAGTCGCTGAAGAAGGTAAACTATCCTACGGAGAGGAAGTAGGCGACTTAGTAGTGCATTTCGATGAGGATGATAAACAGCTGAAATTTTATAACTATCGGTTCCTCCTCGGCTTCCATCGGACGACACGTCAGGAGTTTTGCGGCTATATTCCAAGCGGTTACTAGATATCTATCTGCTTTGAGGCCGCGTTTTTTACGTTTATAGATGTGCCTATTCGGCTTACTTACTTCGCCACATATCGGGCACATCTTGGAAATGTCTTTAGCGTTGACGTATTCGGGTTTGTAGCCTCTTTTCAGGGAATTTATCCTAGCCTTAAATCCTCTTTGTATTCTCTCTTTTAATACTCTTATCTAGTGTTCATGATAGTTGGATGTTGTTTTGATAGATGCGTTTTATGAATGATAGAGTGTAGGGTATTATCGTGATAGGCGCATGGCGTACGTACTCAAAATAAAGATTTATTAAACCGTTCTTGAATAATATTGTGGCCGTTATGAAGATCAAGCCAGCTACAACATTCTTAGTAAATATCAATATAGTTACACTACTCATTATTTCGTCGGTATTATTGATCCCTGCTGTTTCCGAGGTAGAGCCCGGAATCGGTTTCTCTACAGCTACCGAACTAAACTCAGGTTCATACAGTTTCTACATGGAGGGAGGTAGAAATCATTTCTTCAAAATCTGGTTAAATGTAAATCAAATACTCCACATAATAGTGAGAGTCCCTGTAGATGCAGACTTTGACGTTTATCTTCTAAGCCCTGAAAGAGAAGTAGTTGAGAGAAGCACTTCGGCGAGAGGTTATCCTGAAAGGATGTCGTATCAAGCATCTTCTTCGGGATACTATTATATTGTGGTCGTTCCATATTTGGGGTCTAAGGGAACGTATGGGATGCAGATAGCAGTCTATAGCCTTCCTACAGAGACAGTGACAACTACGTCTACTGAGACAATCCCAGTATATGTAACATTACATAAGCCTACTGTTGTGATCACAACAATTACGAAATCAGTCTATGAAGTAGAAACAGTAAGAGAAGTTGAATATATAGAAAAATTTCCATGGATGTTCTTGGGCCTAGTCATACTTGCTGCATCAATAATAGTCGGTACCGGATTAGTAACTCAAACAATCAGAGCAACTAAGTAGAATACTCATTAGCATGTTGCTGTTTCGGTTTTTTCTTCTTCATAATTAGTATGCCAGTTATGATGGCTATCGCGAGTACTATGATGAGTAACCATACGTTAGTCATCCATTCTACTTCTCTCGTAACAGTTGTTTCAGACTTCATGGTTTCTTCAGTTGTAAATGTTTCTGTTACTTTCTCAACCTTCTCGATTAAGTTGACTTCGATGAGTCTCTCCGATACTGTAGATGTATAATCACTTGATGCTGTAATGTAGACTTGGTAAGTGCCCTGCTTTAACTTTGCTGAAACTTCTAAAGGTATCTTAATAGTTGTCTTCCCCTCCTGAACCTTCACTACTTCAGTGTAGAGTAGGTCTTGTGTATGGGGGTCTACAATAAATATAGTGATATATGATTCTGGAACTCCTCTAACTTCTATGTCGAATCTTATTTCTTCACTCTTTGGTATCTGAATGAAAGTTGGAGCGTAGAAGTCTATCTTCTTCGGAATACCTACGTAAAAGTCCCTTGGGGTGAATGGATAGGATTCATCTCTGAAAGCTTTTAGTTCTGCATATTGTTCCGTTACAGTACCTATCGCCTCTAAATAGTAAGCCCCATTACTTATCACTAAGTGTCCATGGTTCTTATACCATCTGATTACAGCTTCGTATCTCTTTAAAACATTCTCAGCATTTTCATAGCTCCTCCCGAAGAGATTGAAGACTTCAATAGGGTATTGAGTCCTATCTTTTAGTTTTTCGAATATGCTGATGAGTCTTCTACATTGTTTAGGTTCAATGAGGTCTAGCCAATCTACTTGTAGTCTAGCTGCTGCTGTATCCGTATAAGCAGATATACCCTCCTCGAATACCATGATATCCATCCCATAGAGTAGCTCCCACGGCATGACTACACCCCAAGGCTCAGCATACTCAGCTATATATTCTTTGATCGGATGCCAGTAATCAACGTACACTTCAATTGATGTTTGATTGATTATCCTAAACCCTTTAAATGTTTCCAGTATTGGTTTTCGGGTTGCCGAGAGAGATACTTCAATAGTAGATTTCTTTTCATTATAGACTATGTCAAAAGATTGATATAAGGAGTATAAGAAGTCGGCTAAACTAATTTCTACTCCATGATGCCATTTAGAATTAATGTATTTTGCGTAGTTAAAGATTACTCTACTTTTAGCTTTAGTACCTGCTGGAACTTTAATCCAGCTACCGCCCCCAGAATCCCAGACGAATGCATCACCTGGAACCTCTACCCTACTTAGGGGGCTAGATTCTACGACTTGATAAGTCGATCTAAACCATTTAGGTAGACCTGTAGATGAGTCTCTAACGAGTGGTGGGTCATGTAATTGCTTCCAGATATCTACGCTGTACACGTCTGTAAATCCTCCGATCGGATTCCATGCAGAACCCATGTATGGTCTAACCCATAAATGTCCAACTATCAACTCATTCTTATCAGCGTATGTTGACCTCAAAGTCCAAAGAGACCTTAAACCAGATATTATGTCTACTGATACACCTTTTAAACCTGTCTTCGAGGCGTAAGGGCTATTCACTACAGCAACCCATATTCTTACAGCTTCTTCTAAGCAAAGCCTAGTTAACTCTGTGTATAGTTTGTTTCTTTCATCTAGGTTTTGGTACTCACCTCTAAACAGCTTCTTGCCAAGCCCGTCTATCAAATCATTCCTATATTGCCAGAAACCGTATTCTAGCCAGCCAGGCATGTATCCAAGCCATGGAGCACACATCTGATTTATAGTAGCGTAATCATATCTTTCAGCTGCTCCTCTACCCCATCCCTCAGTATATAGATGCCATTCAAAAGCTTTGGGATCCGTTCTGTAGACAAGCGAGATTGCTTGAGCAAAATCCATATAGCTTCTCTTGACAGTGAACCCCATCTTTTCAAGTTCTTCTGAGAGCATATTACCTATCTCTCTCCTTTCATCTTCTACTCTTATTATGAATCTCAGCTCAACAGGCTTTCCATCGTAAACCCATTTACCATCAACTAGCTTTGCACCAGCCCTCTCCAATGCTTTACGAATGATCATCCTTGCATAATCTGGGTCGTAGGAAAACTGGTATCTTCTAACCAACTCTGAGATAACAAGGTAGTCATAGTCTAATGGACTAACATGAGAGTACATAGGAGCAGCAAAACCACCATAGATTGATTTTGCAATATAGTTTCTATCTACAAGATAGTTTACAGCGAATCTGACTTCCGGTATAGAGAATGGGTTTAATCCCCCCTCAGGTGCAGGGGCTGGATTAAGTAATATAGAAATTGTTGTTGAAGGAGCTTGGTAAATATATACAGTCTCACTTCTCATATATTGTTCAGCTGTAGATATCTTTAAACTATAGAGGTAGAGGTCTATATCCCCCCTCTCGATAAGTTTTGGTGCAAGGTCTTGATCAACTTTTCTAAAGATTATCCTATCTACTGCTGGACCAGGATTACTATGGGGAGGAGTGTATTCTTCTGCAAGTATGGATGAGATCATGCTTGTAATTATTATGAATGTCAAGAAGGTTACGAGTAGAAACTTATCATTCATTCTTTTCTAACCCTCCGAAACTTCCAAGTCAATAGTAAAACTACTATACATAATATGGCTAGAAGGCTTAGTAGCAGGTATGATAGATCCTTCATGTATGAGTATTCAGATTCGATCTTCTCTATCTTGTCTTCAAGTATTCTTAGGGATTTAAGAACTTCTTCATAGCTCTTATCTATAGTACTTGAAATATTTCCAGGGGTGGTTTTTCTAATTATCTTATCGAATTCTCCTATCATCAAGTCTATGTTCTTCTTTAGGGTATCTATGCCTAACTCACAGTAGAAGTATGTTTCAGCTCTATTTCCAGATGCATCAATTACTTCGATCTTGTAGGGGGCTTCTCCTAAGATCGGCATAAAGATCCTTGTTTGGAATTTTCCATCTCTATCAGATCTTACAGCCGATAGATAAGCATCTCCAACTCTTATGTATACTTCTCCATTGGGTATGAAGTTCTCGCCTATTATAGTTATCTCCTGACCTGCATGACCGCTTGGTGGAGATACTAATATTGATGGAAGTGGGATATGCCTAGTTCTGGCAAACCCTATCTTCATGTTTGGAGAATATGGTCTTCCAAGCCTTGTATCTGTCCAAGAAACATATACTTCTTCATCTGTTGCAGCAATGCTAAAGTAGTCGCCAATATAGAGGTATAATCCATAGTTTGGGTTTGAAGGATAATCTGTAACTCTTGCATTCTCCATCCACTTCTCTCCCCTGTCCGAAGACTTTGTATAGTATATATGATACTCTACATCTTTGGGGTCATCTCTTCTATCAGCCCATGAAACATGGATCGTTCCATTAGGGCTGACAGCTATAGCTGGAATAAACTGGTCTCGGTTAGTCTTATCATCATTAAGCTTTCTAGCTATGCTCCATGACTCTCCTCCATCAAGAGATCTGTAGAAGAATATGTCTGAATCATCTGGTTTAGCAGCTACAACCAAGTATACTTCTTCGTTTGGTCCAACATCTATCTGAGGCATCATAGAGACCCATGCTCTAAAGAGTGTTGGAGGAAGTTCATAATCCATTTCTGGAAGATAATCTACATGGATGGGTTTTGTAAATGTTCTACCTCCATCTTTACTTCTAACTATTGTTGGAGCGAAAAGACCATCCCATGGTCCCTCATCTAAGGAGTCATAGTAGGCAACGTATAGTGTTCCATCTCTACCGACTTTAGGGTTAGATCCTTGAACAATTCTTCTTCTCTCTTCTCCTAGAATATGAGAGTAGGTTGGACTTACAGGCCTCGGCGAACTCCACGTCTCTCCACCATCAGTTGAATATACTAGCTTGATGGTTACACTGACCGTTGGGGCGAGAACGTATGGGTACTCAGAGATAAGAGGATATCTAAGAACAAACTCTGTATATGTTACATATATTCTATCTCTATTCAAGTTTGATGGGTCAGGACCTATGGCTATCCTAGGTCTATCAAGAAATACTATGACTACTTCATTTCCGTGAGCATAGATATCTCCAACGGCTGCTACTGTCGGTGGACTCCATCTAAATCCTCCATCATCGGATCTTGAGACAACTATGCTTGCTTTCTCATCTCCAAAGACTACTCTATTTACAGTAACATATTTGAATCCTATAGACATGTATGCAAAGTATACTCTTCCTTCTCTGTCAAATGCGAGGGACACGTCTGAGCCGTAATCATCTTTTAAGAGCGGAGTCATAGCGAATGGACCATCCCATCTTTCACCACCATCTATGCTTACGTAAGCTGAGGGACCATAAACACCGTAGTCATTCATACCGATTACAATATTATCTGGATTCAGAGGATTAACAACTATGCTTGTCTCAGCTTGATACGGTATTCTACTAACATCTATTGAGATTAAGAGATTTCTACTAAACTTTGGAGATGGAACTCTATATGGAAGCTGGATAGGTAAACCACCTGCTTGAGAAAGGGACACTGCAGAACTCACCGTTGACTCGTATACATCGATACCTAGCATTCTAAGCCATACAGGTCCAGACAGCAAATCTACAATAGGGGTCAGTAGCCTAAAACATATCTCTCTCCCATATCCTTGGACGGTGAATTCATCTAACCTAGAAGTTATATTCTGAGTAGCTGCTGTATAGAAAGATGCAATAAGCAGTACTATCAAGACAAATGCAAGAGCCTTCATCATACTATTTCGATAACAAATTTGAAAAAAGGTAGTTATAAGATTTTAAGCCTCTAACAATGAAATCCATAAAAAATTTAATGTTCTAACTCACATATCAAAATAAAGTGTCGAGATAGTATGGAGTCCTTCTTGGAAAAGACGTATGCTGTAGACTCTTGAACCACCATGCTTTACCTGTTGTTTTATGTTAGAAGACCTCTACTTCTTCATCGTATAATAATTGTTTCAGACAAAATAAAAATAATATTTATTTTGTAAGAGAAGAGAAGAGAAGTAGGATTCTCACTAATGTTTGTTTAAGATATCTATAAGCAGAGATGGATGAGAAAGCTTAAGGTTACAGCACCATTGAGAGTTTAAATAAGTTTTTACCGATTACTGGTATCGTTGAAACATGTATAGGTCGTTTAGAGACGAGATTTACAAGATTGGTGAAGAGATTCTTAACTGTTCTTTAAGATGTAGAGTCGTGCTCAATGATCGTGAAAAAGGTATTTGATGGATCAGGGAAGCCTGAATGCATAATAGTAGGGATCAATCCTGGAAATGCGAGGGAAAAAGAAATACAATATGTTAGGGAGAACCCCACGTATGAAGAGTGGGTAAATTACTGGCATAAGAATTTTAGAAACATAAAATACTATAAAGATTCAAGAGAATTCGTTAAGGAGTTCCTTGAATTTAAAGAATCTATTCCTATTCTATGGACAGAATTATGTAAATGTGAGAAAAGTAGAAAGAAGCGGAAAGCTTTACCTATTTCTACATTAGTGACTTGTATGAAGAGATTTCTAGACCGAGAAATAAGCTTAGCCGACGAATTCTTTGGAAAAGGTATTCCTATAATTGCATTAGGAAGAAGAACGTTCGAAGCACTCTGCTTTAGATATCCAGACCACTTCATAATTGGAGTTCCACATCCTACTGGTTCATACGGTCATTTTAAAACATTGATTAAAAAAGGAACATACAAAAAGCAAGATATTTAAAAGATATGGCTAAGAATAATAGGGAGAATCGTGTTGAGATATTCCTCAACAATCTAGAGAAAACTAAAATACATTCTCTGCATAGAGGGAACACTTCTGCCTAAAGTTAACACTAGAATTCATCTCTAAATTCTGTATCTCCTTACCTTCTCATGGATACTAATACATTAGATACACTATTCCAGACACCTTCGACCTACTAATAAGAATTGGGATAGCGTTGTCCTTGGGTATGTGAAATAGGCTCTACCGCATTGTAGGCGTATCCTAAGTTTAACTACCCTATCATCTTTAGATGGAATATCTTAGCTAACGAGATTTGGAGCCAATGAATATCTATGTATATTTTACTGTTATGGGGGAGGTGGGGCCGCTGGGATTCGAACCCAGGATTTCCAGCGTTCTATACATCTGGATGTTCCCCAGGCTGGAGTCATAGCCAAGCTAGACCACGGCCCCACCGATCTAGGATGACTTATTTGTTCAATTTAAGGGTTAGCAAGATCTCTCTTCTTTATCTTCTCTACTGCATCATTCAGTTTGTTTATTGCATATTTTATCTTCTTCTTGTTTATGTTACCCATACATGCAATTCTTATTATTTTATCTTTCAGCTTATCCATTCCTTCTGCAATCGTTACTCCTTGATGCTCCATTTCTTCAACTAATACCTTAGGGTTGATACCTTGAGGTGGAGAAGCAGCTGCAACCGTTATGGATCTATAATCTTTGATGGGATGTATGGTTAACCCTGAAGATTCTAATTCTTCATAGAGGAACTGGGAGCATTCATGATGATTTCTCCACCAGTTTTCTACTCCTTTCTCAATTATTATCTTTAATGCTTCATCTAGACCATACATTAGATTTACTGCTGGTGTGAAAGGAGTTTCAAGCTTCTCCATGAATTGGCGATACTTCTTTAAATCTATGTAGGAGGGAGTTTTAGAAGATTTTGATAGAATCTTTCTCCATGCTTCATCGCTTACAGAAACTAGCGATATTCCAGGTGGTCCAGCTAAGCATTTCTGGGAACCTGTTAGACATATATCTATTCCAAGTTTCTCTACTAGTATTGGGACTCCGCCAAGAGAGGATACTGCATCGACTACTAAGAGTTTACCATGGTTTTTTACTATCTCTGATATTCTTGATAAATCTTTAATCATCGTTCCAGTTGAGGTCTCATTATGAACCAGTGATACTATCTCTATATTATTATCTTGAGTGAGAACTTCTTCAAGCTCTTCAACACTTAAAGCTTTATTCCATTCTAACTCAATATTTACGACTCTTCCTCCATATTGTTCAGCTGATTCAGCCATCCTCTTTCCAAATACTCCGTAAACTGGTATGAATAATGTGTCTCCTGGATCTACTAGATTTGCTAAAGCACATTCTACGGCAAGTGTTCCTGATGATGTTAGAATAAATATATCTCCGCTTGTCTTAAAGATTTTTCTCGCATTCTCGATTATTGACTCTGTTAGCTGATGAAATTCAGTAGACCTGTGACTGATAGCTTGTCTTGACATAGCTCTTCTAACTCTAGGATGTAGATCTACAGGACCCGGGGTCATCAATATCTTCATGCAACATCACTATATCTCTCGGCATATAACTTGTTGAAGATAGTCTACTGCTAGTTGTATAGCCTTAATTGAGGCTCTTCTTCTAGCTTCTACTGTCTGAGCGCCTATGTGGGGTGTGCAGATAACGTTTTCTAATCTTAATAATTCTAAGCCTGCTGGAGGCTCAACCTCATAGACATCTAATGCAGCTCCAGCTATCCAGCCATTTACCAGGGCTTTATAGAGTGCTTCATGATCTACTACTTTCCCACGAGCAGTATTTATCAAGAATGCTGTTTCTTTCATAAGCTTTAATTCTCTTTCGCTTATCATTCTCTGAGTGCTCTTGGTTAAGGGAACATGCAAAGTAACATAATCCGATTCTTTTAATAGTTCATCAAGTGTAACAACTTCTCCGTTTACTCTTCTTACAAATTCTTCGTCAAGTTTAATGATATCTCTTAGTAAGGGTTTCATTCCAAAACAATATGCAAGTCTAGCGACTTTAGATCCTATGTTTCCTACACCTATTATACCTATCTTCTTATCTCTCAGCTCTCGTCCGATTAATTGATTCTTAATCCACTCACCTTTCTTTAAAGATTCGACTGCTTTATAGAGTTTCCTAGAGAGCATAATCATTAAGCCTATTGTTAATTCTGCTACAGAGTCTGCGATCTCGGATGGAACATTCATTACCTTAATTCCAAGAATGGATGCTTTCTCTAAGTCGATGTTGTCCAGTCCGCTTCCAGCTCTAACGATTACTTTGAGTTTTTTAGCTCTATCTAGGATTTCTCCTGTAATCTTGGTTCTATCTCTAGCAATTAATCCATCATAATATTCTATTATGTTTAGAAGATGCTCTTTTGAGATCTCAGGCATATAATCGAAAGATATATCTCTATAAGTAGATAGAGAGTTTATAGCGTCCTCGTGTAGGTGGTCCGTTATAAGGATCTTTACCTGAAATATTACGCACCCCCTACTTCTTCCATATTTTATGAGATAGCCTATACTTAACTTTTAACATAGGATATCTCCTGTATCCAAGGATATTCTTTTATTAGCTTCTGTATGGACTCTTTTATCTTGTCTTCTGGATAGTCGAATGGTTTAAGATTTCCTTCAAAGAATTCTTGATATGCTTTTAGATCAAAGTATCCATGACCACATAGGTTGAATAAGATAATTTTTTCCTCTCCTGTCTCTTTTGCTTTTAATGCTTCATCAATAACATATCTTATCGTATGTGAAGGTTCAGGAGCCGGTATGATGCCTTCAGTCTTGGCGAATAATGTTGCGGCCTCGAATACTGATACTTGGTCGTATGCTCTAGGCTCTATATAGCCTTCTTTTAAGAGTAGGCACAGGGTTGGGGCATCACCATGATATCTTAAGCCTCCTGCATGGATCGGTGGAGGTATAAAGTCAGAGCCTAATGTATACATTGGTAGAAGAGGTGTTAGTTTAGCCGTGTCTCCAAAATCATAAGTATAAATTCCCTTGGTCATAGTTGGGCATGCAGTCGGCTCAGTAGCAACGAACTTTATCTTCTTTGGAGCTTTCCCAGAGACTACGTCATAGTAAAATGGCCAGAACAATCCTGAGAAACTACTTCCTCCTCCAACGCATCCAGCCACTATGTCTGGATATTCATCGATTATCTCTAGTTGCTTCTTAGCTTCTAGACCTTGAACTGTTTGATGTAGGAGTACATGGTTTAATACGCTTCCCAAGGAATATTTGACACCTTCATGTGTTAATGCATCTTCAATCGCTTCGCTTATGGCTATTCCTAGACTTCCAGGATTATTCGGATCTTCTTTCAGTATTGACCGACCAATCCTAGTTCTATTGCTTGGACTTGCTAAAACTTCTGCGCCCCAAGCCTCCATCATTATCTTCCTGTATGGTTTCTGCTCGTAACTTACCTTAACCATGTAGATTCTAGCCTTCATCCCGAAGAAGTTAGTAGCAAATGCTAATGCTGAACCCCATTGTCCAGCCCCAGTCTCTGTTGCCAATACTTGTACTCCTTCTTTCATATTATAGTATGCTTGAGCTACGGCTGTATTCGGTTTATGCGAGCCAGGTGGGCTAACCCCTTCATATTTATAATATATTCTTGCAGGCGTCTTAAGAGCTCTCTCAAGTCTTACAGCTCGATACAGGGGGGTTGGTCTCCAGATAGTATATGCTTCTCTAACTTCTTCAGGTATAGGTATCCACCTTTCCTGTGATAGTTCTTGCTGTATTAGTATTCTAGGAAAGATCGCTTCCAGCTTTCTCGGGTCGACTGGTTCTCTAGTTGAAGGGTCTATCGGCGGCGGTAGAGGTTTTGGCAGATCTGGCAATATATTATACCAATACTTTGGAATTTCTTCCTCAGTTATGAATATCTTTCTACTCATGCTCATCACTGTACCGATAATAACATCGATGCTCATATTTATACCTTAATCCGCTAGATGATTCATCCACAATGCATATTAAATATTAAATGCATATATATGTATAATAGGGAGTATATTTGCGCATGTGGAAGAAAATATCTGAAAAACTGAAAAATTATCCTGCTAGGTTAAATGTGATAAGAATTTTGATCGAGTATGGAATAGGTGTTACAGAGGATGGAAAGATAACTATCGGTCCAGTAGAGATACCCGAAGTATCAATTGCTAGAGCAGCAGGAGTCGATAGAAGAATAGTTAAGAAAACCGTTGAATACATTCTTCAAGATAAGGAGCTTAGAAGAATCTTTACTGGTCTTAGACCAGCAGGCGCTCTACTAGCACCTATAGCTAAAGAACTTGGATATTTCGTCGTAGAGATTAGAGCTGATCCTACTGCACCTGGAATACTTGCTGGAGCAGCCAAGATAGCCGCAGAAGAGAATATCTCTATCAGGCAGGCTGTCGCAGAAGATCCTGAACTCTTTCCTGAGCCTAAGCTGATACTCATATTAGATAAGCCATTATCTGGAGAAGGAGTAAACAAGATGCTAAAGATACCTTATGTCAAAAGCGTTACAGCCTACTAACAATATTCAAACTACGCTTTCCTCTTCTCTCTCAAAGTCTTAAGAAGAGGTATCTCTTCTAGCTTCTCATCACTCAACAATTCCCAGATTACACCTTTAGGTTTAGGTCTACTAAAGGGAATACGGACTAATCTAGTCGGCGTAGCAATTACGTCAACAGGGACATCGTAGGGATCTTGTGGAACAGAATCAAATAATTGAAGATCATGAATATTAGTTGCTACAATTACCTCTTCTCCTACTCGATTATACTCTTTTAGTAATGCGTATTCTAATTCTCCATATCCTTCACCTTTTCCGATTCTAGAACCGTCCCTACCTACAGCAACCGAGCCCATAACAATGAAGTCAACCCTAGGTAGGTTTTCAGGATCAACTTTCACGCCAAAGTTGAATGCTCCTCTTATTGTTGCAGCTTTTTTATAGTATCTCCTAGGAATCTTTGATGGATCTAGGAGGAGAAAACCTTCTCTAAGCCTAGGTGTAGGCATTATAAGCTTTTTCCCATCGATCAAACATCTCAACCTAATCGAGTATTGAGGGGAGTCAGGGCTAACCTTTACAACCGTAGCTTTCTTATATTCTTCAAGAATTGTTATCTTCTCGCAAGAATTCTCTGCACCTTCAAAATTCGGTATTCTCCCATACACTGGTCTAGGAAATCTTGCTACACCCTTCTCTTCTAGAATATTCCAAACCATCTCTCTAATCTTTTTCTTTTCCACATTCATAAAAACACCCTATCAACTATCCATGGAGGCCAATGTTTGTTAGATTTAACCCTCTAAGAATACTCTTAAAGTTTTCTTCGCATGGATTTTCCCTGTATCTCCTGAGAGTTAAGACCGGGAGACCCTCTACTTCTAGCATGTCTAAGATCTTGTTGTGATGTGGACCAAATGTTAGGTAGCTTACTATTGATGTAACATTCTTGGGTTTACAGCTTATTCTTGCTTTACCGAAGTCTAGAATTGTTGGATGTAATCCTTCTCTAATAACAATATGTCTTCTCGCATTACTTAGTTCTCCATGGTCTAGGTTGATACAATCCAGCTTCCTAGCCTGTGCAAGGATCGACTCTAAAACCTTTTTCAATGGGTATACATCATCTTGAGATAGCTTTTCCAACCATCTATCTAGATCTATGCCTTGAATATACTCCATCAAGATTACATGCTCTGAATAATCAAATAATAGTGGTCCAATCTCTATAGAGTTTACGGTCTTCATCATCTCAGCCTCTCTAACTAGGCTAGATATTCCTGAGTCAATTCTAAGAATTTTTCCCGCTACGATCTTGTTCTTCCAGCGAGCTTTTAATATGACTCCTCTATACCCTTTCCCGATAAGTTTGAGAGAAGGCCTAGGTTGATCAACTATATAGACTGCGTCGACATTAATCTCTCTTAGTTCTCTTAATATCATCTTAGCGTAATCGATCGTTCTAGATGGATAAGCAAGTTGGACCAATAGCTCTATTCTTGATGATAATTCTTCAAGACTAATCTCTGAGTCTTCTTGAGGAATCATTTCTAAGTAGTTATTCCAAGGTCTAAATTTTAGATGAATGATAGGCTAGCCTCAATAAACTCGTTTATGAATAATCTTAGATTTCTATTTTTTATGAGGTTCTCTATCGATGTTATGATCTTCCCTTTCTTTATATCTTCAGTTAATCCTTTAGCTAATGAAACTCTTCCTTCTTCAATCTCTTTCTTCAACAGCTTCTTAACATCCACTATCGGTTCAACCCTCAGTACATACAATCTAGAATCATCTATCCATGGTCCAGCTTCTCTCTCAGGGTTATCCTTCCATTTTTTTATGAATTCTAGAGAATTTGGATGATATACTGGTGGACCCCGATGAAGCCGGGCGCATGGAAGCCTATTATTACTTATTTCACATAATATTATACATGTTTTTTCTTCATCTGTCCATGAATCAGATCTATATATTCTAAAACCTAATCTTTCAAGCGTCTTCTTTACTGCTTCTTCACTCTTTCTTAATTCACCCCAAAGAACATCAGGGGGCTTCCACTTAGAAATCCTGAAGACTATTCCGACGAACCTTCTTCTCAATATTTTTCTTCTTAATCTAGATATCTTAACTGTAGGAGGTTTAGGTTTGAAGAATTTTATGCTAGGTGATTCGTGGAAAAGTTTTGAAGCGAGGATAAGCTCACATAATCTCTCTTCAGAGACTGCAGAGGCCACATTCCTATATCTATCTACAGGGTCTACTACTATTAAGGGTTGGTTAGGAAAGAGCTTAAACAGTTCATCAACTAAGTCATAGTATCTCTCAATATCTATGGCGATAGGAGGCTTCCATTTTGAGATTGCTTGGATTGTGTTGTTAAAGTCTCCATAATTTAATAATAATAGTTCTGCAAGGTAGCCGCTGAATCCTCTTACTTTTATCTCTGCACCATATACTCTGCATCCCGCCATGAATGCTTTCATTAATCTAACGTGGTCTCTAACTTCTGGCTTCATCTTCTCTATAATGTACTTTGTATGATATGGTGTTCTATCTGTAGCGCTAAGCCAGTTAGGTGGTGTTACATCGTAGCATGCAACGATGTTTACTACTACATTCTTTATCCTACCCTCGACATACGGGTGGTCTGCATACATTAATCTAGGTTTACCATCTAATTCTTTTAATATCTTAAAGCCTATGTCTATTATCTGCTTCTCCATCTCTTCACGGGTAATCTTAGAGTCATGATGTATGAATATGTCTACTTCCTCTCTTCCTCTTATCCATGTCTTCTTTGCTAGAGATCCTTCAAGGGTTATCTTAATAATACCCTTATAGTCTGGAGAGTATTTCTCAGCTCGATGAATTATTGTGTTAGCTAAATCCATCAAGTATCTTTCTTCTTCTTGACTAGGCTTATATAGCTGGAGAGCTTCATCCAATACGTCGCTTATCATCGAGGGCTCCTCCAGCTTTCACAACTAGTAAATCACTATATATTGGTCCTTTAGCTGTCAATACACTCTTCTTTACTTTAAGAGCATCTATCATCTGTTGACCTAACTGGACATCTCTTAATTCTTGTAGCTTCTTTAAAGCTTTCTGCTTATCTTGGATATACTTAACTCTAGTAATAGTTAAGTGGGGCGTAAATCCTCTCTCATCGTATCTGAATCCCTTCTTTCCAAGACTATCCAGCAGCTGGTCAAGTATGTTGTTGAGGGTATTAGTTGGATCTTCTATCTTTAGCCAGATTACGCTTACTCTATTTCCTCCTGGAAAATACCCGACGCCTCTAACTTTTACTTCAAATCTGTTAAAACTAACTCTTCTTACTTCATCTAGAACTATCTTTAGCTTGTTCTCGGGGAGTTCTCCCAGAAACCAGAGCGTTAAATGTAGATTCTGCGGCTCGACATCCTTAGCAACAATACCTGAATTTTTTAAATCTTTCTGGATCTCTTGAATCTTCCAAACTATTCCAGGGTTATCAAAGTCTACTGCGATAAAAGTTCTAGTAAGCTCACTCATCATCCCTCTATCTTAGAATACTACCTTAAATTTATTCCCTAAGCTTCTTAAACTCTAACAGCTTCTCAATTATTATCTTCGTATTCTTTTTTAGTTCTCCTTCAGCATTCTCAAGCCAGATTGTTTGGTGGGGTCTAAGGTGATGGAAGTATCTATAGAATTTTCTTACTTGATCTTGAATCTCCGTACTTTTCTCTATTTCTTCTTCAATACCTCCCTGGCCTTCTTTCACCTCTACTCTACGTTTTCTATCTTCTTCTCCTACATCAACGATTACATATAAGTCAGGATTAACGAAAACCTTAAGCCCGACCTTCTCTACGAATTCGATGAACTGTTTAAGTTCTTCTTCTCCAACTTCTTCTCCTCTTGCTTTAGAGAGAGCTAACCCGTAAACTATCGAGCAGACATAGTATCTATCAATGAAGTAATAGTCAGGTTTCTCTTTTTCAATTTCCTTCTTCATTAATGCTGAGTCGTCTGAAGTATTAGCTAAGAATAAGAGCATCCGTGTTAAATGGTCGACTTCAGACCTATTTCCGTATTTTTTCGCAAATATACCCGAAGGTGTATTGCTTGGAGTCTTATACTTTAGCACTTTAAAGTCCATTGAGTTTAATATGTTTAAAGTTTCGTTTAAGAGGGTAGTCTTTCCTGCTCCATCCACTCCTTCCCAGACAACTATGATCGTCTTATTATGCATTTTATTCAAGAAAAATATGTGATTATGATGTTTTTATGGTTTACTTCTTGATGTATGGACGTATAATGTTTAGTATTTGAGCTACGATTTCATCTTCGGTACCAGTTATCTTTTGTCTAGCTCTTTCACCTAGCCCCATCTCTCTAAGCTCTTCCACGATGCTTCTACTGCCCTTTAATCCTACCTCCTCCTCATTTAATTCAAGATCTTTTATATCCCAGACCCTAAGCTTGAACTCCTTGTCTACCCATCTCTTCCTCCTAAAGTCTGGAAATCTAGGCGTATTACAACCATATTCGATAGAGAGCAGGACTGGGGGGGTGCATTCTAAGACTTCATAAGCACCTTCTAATACTCTTCTAGCTCTGATTCTTCCATCTATGATTTCGATGTGGTTTACGAATGTTATTTGAGGTATGTTGAGGAATTCTGCAATACTTGGAGGTACATGACCCGTTCCAGCATCGCTTGACTCTTCTCCACAAAATATTAAGTGATATTCTCCGATCTTCCTTATAGCTGCAGCCAGTGTCCTGCTCGTAGCAAGGGTGTCTGCGCCTGCGAATGCTCTATCGGATACGAGAATAGCATCATCCGCTCCCATGGATACCGCAAGCTTCATGTATGACTCCCAGATCGGTGGCCCCATGCCTAGGACTGTTACTTTACAGCCATGCTTATCTTTCAATTGTAATGCTGCTTCCAAGGCATTCTTGTCAGCCGGGTTTATCTCATTTTCTACTCCTTCTCTAATTATAGTCTTAGTATTAGGGTCTAGTCTAACTTGCTCAGATTTTGGAGTGATCTTCATACACACAATTATATGCATCATTTGGTCTCAGCCTCCAATTTCTCTAATAGTTTTGGGATAATCTTGTATGCATCCCCGACTATAGAGTAGTCGGAGTATGAATGGATAGGTGCTTCAGGGTCTATGTTAATAGAGATTATCTTTTCAGCTCCTGCAACTCCAGAGATAAAGTGGGCTGCTCCACTTGCACCAACTATCAATGCTATTTTTGGTCTCACCGTTTTCCCAGTTGCTCCGACAAATATGTCTCTGGGGACTAGACCTTCATCTGAGAGAGGTCTGGTTGCTCCGAAGGCCCAATTCAATTTCTCTGAAAGCTTCTTAACTACTTCGATATTTTCTCTTATGCCTATTCCAGCTATTATGATTGCTTCAGCTTTACTAATATCTTCAACTGTGTAGAATACTCTTTCAATGGCCTTGATTGGAGGTTCTGGGAGCTTACCAATATCTATTCTTTCTATCCTCCCAGTTCTTGTAAGGTTTGGCTGAGGCTTAGGGAATGCACCAGGCCGTACAGTTGCCATCTGAGGCTTAGTTAGACACTTAGTTACAGCCATTATCCCCCCTCCGAATCCTGGTACGCCCGCTAGTAATACTCCATCTCCAACTATGTCTAGCCAGACAGTATTAGCTGATAGTCCCAGGTTTAATTTTGCAGATATTCTACCAGCAAGGTCTCTACCATTCCTAGTAGCAGGATAAAGGATTATGTTGGGTTTATACATTGTGATCATCCTAGACAATGCTTCAGAATACGGTATTGTTGAATAATCTCGAAGTAACTCGTCTTGAATAGTGTAGACTATGTCTGCCCCATAAGTTATAGCTGCTTCAGCAAGTCTATCTAGGTTTCCAGCCCCCATTAATATTCCTGCTACTTTATCTCCGTATCTATCTGCTAGTTCACGGGCTTTCCCCAGAACTTCGAGTGAAGATTCGATTATTTCTTCTCTACGTCTCTCTAGGAATACCCAGACGCTCCTGTATTCTGGATCCATTTCATGCACTCCTCCTCAATGATTGATTAACCAATTCTACGACATCTTTAATGTTTAAGCTTAGTTTCTTGGTTTTCACGCTATCTTCAAAGTTTTGGATACAGAATGGGCATGGAGCTACTAATGTTTTAGCGCCTGTCTGAGCTGCCTGCATGACCCTGTAGTGAGATAGTCTATCACCGTGAATGTCTAAAAAGTGTCTTCCACCACCACTTCCACAGCACACTGCATTTTCCTTAGCTTCATTCATCTCTAAAATCTTTAATCCAGGTATGCTTGACAGTATCTTCCTAGGTTGCTCATATATCTTTAGATGTCTCCCAAGGTAGCATGGATCATGCACTGTTACTTCATCATCCACAGCTTTATCCATTTTAATTCTCTCCCTCTCTATCAAATCGTGGAGGAACTCTATGTAGTGGGAGGCGAGTATCTTTAATCCATATCTGGGATATACTTTCTTAAACATATGCGCAGAATGGGGGGAGATCGTTATTATAGCCTCAGCTCCAGTCTTATTGAATCTCTCAATATTCTGGACTGCAAGCTCTTCTAGGAAAGCTTCTTCACCAATATTGTATACTAAGTCTCCGCAGCATCTTTCTTCTTTACCGAGTATTCCAAAGTCTACTCCTGCTGTTGAAAGTACGCTTGCAAGAGATCTAGCTATTTTCTGTAATCTTTTATCAAATGAGACTGCGCATCCGACATAAAGTAGTACTTTAACTTTCTGTTTTGAGGCGTCCTTAATGTTTAAACCTTCAGTCCATGCTGCTCTCTCTATACTTGAGCCTGGAAAAGCTGTTCCATCCTCATATATCATCCAGAGTATTTCTTCGAATTTGTGAGGTAGCTTTCTCTCCTCTGTAGCAAGCTGTCTATATCCTCTAACTACTTCGGTGATCTTAACGGACCATGGACATTTAGCTTCACAGAGACCGCATGTTGAGCAATACCATAAACTTCCATCATCATATATTAGCCCGAGCTGAGCGCTTCTAACAATCTTCCTAGGATTAACGGTTTGGGGGTTTAGTAGATTGAATGGGCATGAACCAGTACATGTTCCACATTGGTAGCAGTAGTCTGCGGCTCCAGAAGTTAATTGTGCTAGTTTCTCAATTAATTCTACATCTACTAGTTTAGCCTTTATCACTTTCTTCCACCTCCAAGTTTTTGGATAGATTCAATTATTTCTTCTCTTGGGATCTTCTTGATTAATTCATCTATCTCTTTCATTTTAGCTGCCCACCTCTTGCTTTCTGCTGCGCTATTCCAGTGTAGTATTAATCTTTCAGGATTGATCCCCCTAGCTTCCAATATCTTCTTCATTTGCTTAACCCTCCTCTCCGTGTTTAGGTTTGCGTAATTGTAGTGGCAGTCTTGTGGCCAGCAACCAGTAACTGCAACTACCGCGGCACCCTTCTCGAATGCTCTTAATATGAGCTTCTGCGAGACCCTAGCTGAACACATTGTTCTTATCACTCTAGAGCTTGGTGGATACTGGAGCTTCTCTATACCTGCTTGGTCTGCACCTGCGTATGAGCACCAATTACACGTAAAGACTATCGCTTTCTCGTCTGGTCTATCTTCTAACGCTGCATCGATCTGTGCAATAATCTGTTCATCGGTAAATCCTGGAGCTTCAATAGCTCCAACCATACATTCAGCTGAACAGTTTCCACATCCCTGGCATAATGCACTAATCAATTCCAAACTCTTTCTAAGCTCCCCTCTAAGAGCTGAGAAAGTACATACTTGAGCGCATCTCTGACAGTATGTACATTTATCATAGTTTATCCTAGGTACTAGCGGCTCCTTATCAATAGTGTCTTTCGCTAGTAGTGCTGCTGCTTTAGCTGCTGCAGCTAAGCCTTGTGAGATTGCTTCTCTAACATCTTTCGGGTTCTGAGATGTTCCTGCAAGGAATACTCCTCCAACCATTGACTCAACTGGTCCAAGCTTCGGGTGGAGTTCGAGAAGGAAGCCTGCTTCATCTCTAGATAGTTTTAATTGTTCAACGATTGGATTTATCTCATCGTTTGGAACAAGACCTACATTTAATACTACTAGGTCTGCAGGTATACCGATTTCTTCTCCTAGTAGTTCATCTTTCACGTACACTAACCCATTCTCAATTTTTATAGCTTCTTCAGGTTTCTTCTCAGGGTGGTATTTTACGAATCTGACGCCTAGTGCTCTTGCTTTCTCGTATAGTTCTTCAGCCTTCCTACTGTAGGTCCTGATATCTTTGTAGAGTATGAATACATTCTTCCCCATCTCTCTAAGCCTGATTGCCTGCTTTATCATTACTTGACAGCAGAATCTTGAGCAGCCTTTTGAATCGTATCTAGAACCTACGCAGCTAATGAAGACTACATTCTTAGCATTGAGGTCATTGTTATTCTTGAATATCTGCTCTAAGTCGAAGGAGGTTATTATGTTCCCACCATTTGTCTGGAAGACCCCCTGCGGTTGATAGACTTTCGCGCCGGTCGCCATAATGATTGCTCCGACCTCAAGCTTCTCTCCACTCGATAGGTTTGCAATAAAGTTTCCAATATACCCGCTTACCGATTCAACCTTTGCATTCAGGATAACCTTCACACCTGAACTATATACTTCTCTCTCCATCTCATACAGTAAATCTTGAGCTCTTATCCCCTCAGGGGCTATAACGTCAAGATGTCTTACAAGCCCACCTAACTGGCCTTCCTTCTCAACTAGGTATGTTTCAAAGCCTTGGCGAGCTAAGCTTGCTGCCGCAGCCATTCCTGCAACGCCGCCGCCGATTACTAATGCTCTCCTAGTTACTGGAAGCTTTACAACGTATAGAGGCTTGAGTAGCTTAGCTTTAGCTACAGCCATCCTGATCATATCTAATGCTTTCTCCGTAGCCTCCTTTGGGTAGCCTGCGTGAACCCATGTATCGAGATTACGTATATTCGCCATTTCGACTAGGTACGGGTTTAAGCCTGCCCTCATGGCTGCTCCAGCAAAAACGGGTAGATGGGTTCTCGGGGAGCATGCAGCTACAACAAGCCTATTAATATTCTTCTCCTTAATCACCTGCTCGATATATTTTGTGTATACGCCTGCGCATGCGAATCTAAGATCTTCTGAGTGAACTACTCCAGGTATCTTTGCAGCTTCCTGAGCTAACCACTTTACATCCGCAACACCTGCGATGTTCGTTCCACAATGACATATGAATACACCTACCCTAGTCTCTCCTTCCGCAGGTATCGTCTCTTCAAATTCTAGTTTAGGCCAAGTCTTCTTCTTTACGTATTCAAGAGCTGCAGAAGCTGCTGCACCTGCTTCTGTCACGCTATCTGCTATGTCTTTTGGACCTGAGGCGCTCCCACATACGAAGATTCCTTCCATAGTAGTAGCTATCATTTTTCCATGCCATGGTCTTGTCTTAATGAATCCGTCTTCATCTAACTCAATACCTAATATGTTTGCAAGCTTGGCTAGGTCGGGTGGAGGTTCAGCCGCTGCTGCTAGTACGACCATATCGTATTCTTTTTCTTCCATTCTCTCTTCTGCAATGTTTTCATATCTCACCTTCAGTTTATCTCCATTGGGGATCACTCTCGCAGCTCTCCCTTTTATGAATCTTACACCTTCATCTTTAGCTCTCTTATAGAAACCGTCAAAACCTTTACCGTATGCTCTAATATCCATGTACAGGATGTCTACGTTCTTTATCCCGTGTTCAACCGTCTGGACAGCTTCTTTAATTGTATACATGCAGCAGAATCTTGAACAATACTTGTTATATCTAGGGTCTCTTGAGCCAACGCATAAGATGAAGCATATGTTTTCAGGATGATGACCATTACTTGGTTTAATTATTTCTCCACCACTTGGACCGGTTGATTGTAGTAGTCTCTCATATTCCATGGAAGTTAAGATATCTGGGTGTAGACCATAAGAGTAGTCCGGTATCCTAGTTACGTCGAAAACTTCAAATCCCGTAGCAACAACTATCGCTTTAACCCTCTTCTTTATTATCTTAGGTTTCATGAAGAAATCTATACATTTAGGACCACAGACTTGTACGCATCTATCGCATGGTAGATAGTTTGGAGGCTTATTCAAACAGTTATCAATATCTATAACGTACGCTCCTGGCTCAGATTGTGGGATAGGTGTGTATATTGCTTTTCTAGCAGCCATGCCATAATCGAATTCATTCTTTAGTAAGACTGGACATGCATCTACGCAGAGACCGCATCTACTACATTCATCTGTTACATACCTGGGCTTCTGGTATATCTCAACTACATAGTCTTCACCGTCCTTCTCGACATTTACTACTTCTGCGAGAGTTACCAACTCTATGTTTGGATGCTTACCTACTTCGCTCATCTTCGGCGCTTCGATGCAGATTGAACAGTCTAGCGTTGGGAAATTCTTATCAAGTATCGCCATCTTCCCCCCTATCGTAGGGGTCTTCTCAACAAGTACTACCTTTACGCCAGCATTAGCAAGATCTAGAGAGCATTGTATTCCAGCTATCCCTCCGCCTATAACTAAGACTTCATCAGACATCTATATCTTCACCTCCTTCACATTTTCCACACCAAGCTTGAAGGCTGTCTTATTCAATTCGGTCGCTCTAGGGAAGGTTTCAATAATTGTCTGTAAGAGTATGTCTTCATTAACTATCCCGAATGCTTTAACGAAAGCTCCGAGCATTACTATGTTTGCAACTATCCTTCTACCTAGGTTATCCGCTATACTCGTAGCATCTACTGAGTAGATCTTACTGGGATAGCATTTGATGTCTTTTATTAATTCTCCATCTATGAGAAGCATCCCGTCTTTCTTTAATGATGAGCCATCCCTATTCATGCCATCCTGAGACATCGCAACCAAAATATCAGGTCTAACTATTAGAGGAAATATTATAGGCTGATCAGAGATTACTACATCCGCCCGAGACCATCCACCAGTCTTCTCAGGTCCATACATTGGTCTCATAGCAGAGTCAAGCCCCTGCTTAATAGCAGCTCTACCCAAGATCTCTCCAGCCCTAATTACTCCTTGACCGCCGAAACCTGCCAATCTTATATCCCATCTCACTTCAACCACCCCGCTTTCCTGAAAACTTCCAATTCTAGCTCATGGTATGTAGGTACTTCACGGTCAACGAAGTTTCCTAAGATTATTGGTTCACCTGGTCTGAGAGTTATACCTACCCTGTTTAGGTCAGCTGAATGGTCTATTATACAGTTTTCTAGGAATAGCTTGATGTAATCTCTACCTTCTCTTAAATCGTTATAGGAGCCGAAGCCGACTGGGCATGGAGATATTATCTCGATGAATGCGAACCCTCTAACTCGTAAAGCTTTCTTCATAGCGTCAGCAAGTTGTCGAACATGCAGGGTAGTCCATCTCGCAACAAATGGTGCTCCTAGAGCTGCTGTCAACAATGGCAAGTTAAATGGAAATTCTGGGCAGCCGTATGGGCTCGTTGAGCTTTTAGCTCCTAAAGGTGTAGTCGACCCCATTTGGTTCCCAGTCATACCATATATAAAGTTGTTAACTAGGAAGACGTTTATATCTACATTTCTTCTGACAGCATGTATGAAGTGGTTTCCACCTATGGTTACTAGGTCTCCATCTCCAGATATTACTGTTACTTCAAGGTCGGGTCTAACGATCTTCATTCCCTCGGCGAATGCTATCGGTCTCCCATGAGTTACATGGTAGGAGTCTAGTCTAACATACCCAGCGATCCTACCGGTACAACCTATGCCCGAGACAATTACATGCTTATCTATAGGGATATTGGATGCTGCAATCGCTTCTACGTAACATTTCAATACGGTTCCGAGACCGCATCCTGGACACCATATGTGGGGAAACCTCTCTCTTCTTATCAGATCATCTCTCGGCGATTCCTCAGCTATCTTTTCCCTTAAAATTTGTTTCTGACTCATGTATCCTACACCGCCGCTCTAATACCATCAAGAATATACTCAGGTGGGGGTACGTAACCTACCGGATAATTTATTCCAGCTACGGGGCATTCTGCAACTTCTCTTACAGGATGGATCAGCTGACCCGTGTTGATCTCCGCTACAAGCATTCTCCTAGCATACTGGCTAGCAACCCTGACTGGGTCTTCCGGGAAAGGCCATAGAGTAACCAATTTTATCATTCCAACCTTTAAGCCTTCATTTCTCGCTCTCTTCACTGCTTCCTCCGTAGACCTCGCTGTAATACCAAAGGTTACAACGACAACATCTGCATCATCTATATACAATGTTTCATATTTCCACAAATTCTTAGCGTTCTTCCTAACTTTCATAACAAGCCTCTCAATAAGCTTATGGGAGTCTTCAATCTCCAGGGATGGATATCCTCTTTCATCATGTGTTAAGCCTGTCATATGTATTCTGTACCCATCTCCAGCTGCTACAAAAAGGGGTACGAGTGTTTCAGAACTATAGGGAAGATATTCTTCTCTAGGTCCGCTATATCGTTTTCTGTTAATAATTTTTATCTTATCGTACTCTGGAACTTGCAGTCTTCCATACATGTGCCCTACCACTTCATCGGACAATACTATTACGGGTATACGTAACCATTCAGATGTATTGAAAGCTTCTATTGTTAGGTCGAAAAATTCTTGAACTGTTGAGGGTGCGTAAACTACTAGTTCATAATCTCCATGTGAGCCCCATCTAGCCTGCATTAGATCACCCTGCCCAACAAAGGTTGGAATACCCGTGCTTGGACCAGCTCTCTGAACATTAACTATAACACACGGAAGCTCGAGCATCGCTGAGAGGCCAATCGTCTCCATCATAAGTGAGAAGCCAGGCCCAGACGTAGCGGTCATAGCTTTTACACCTGCAGCAGAAGCTCCACATACTGCTACTATACTACCTATCTCATCTTCCATCTGTATGAAGTGTCTTCCAAGCTGAGGCATTCTTCTACTCATATGCTCGGCAATCTCATTGGATGGGGTTATGGGGTATCCTGCATAGAATTCACATCCAGCTATTAATGCTGCTTCAGCACAAGCAATGTTTCCCATCATGAAGTATGTTCCAGGTTTGAGCAGTTTAAGTTCTCCAGACATTAGACATATTCCCTCCTGTCGACTTCTACTACAAATATAGCGAACTCAGGACATATCCATTCACACATCTTGCAAGCAATACATTCCATTGCTTTACCGTCTGCTATCTTTGGCCATCGATAACCTTTTATATTCCTCTCTTCACCAACCGTTAGCACGTCTTTGGGGCATAAATCGATACAGAACCCACATTCCTTGCATCTTTCAGGAATCACGTGAACAATTCCTAGAGGGACTTTCTGTAAATGCTTATTTATGGGTTCTCTTACAAGTTTTAAAGACATCTAGAACCCCCAGCCAAGTACTTACGGCATGTATGTGGTTGTGGCTTTATTTAAGGAAAATCTAATATTTGCCTTTTTCCAATATTTTCCTGAGACCATGTCTACCGATGAATTACTCAGTCTAATGACACAATTTACACCGAGCGAATTTACAGAAGATAACTTCGTCAACTTGCCGCCATTATGTATTATTGAGAAAACCGATGGACAAGACCTTATAATAGTAGCAAAGAATAGTAGGAGCATGCGTTTACTTGAAGAACTATCGTATAAGAATTATGTGAGGAAGTTACGTCAAGATTTATACATTATTGACAGATTGTCTATGATTAATGCGTTAACAAAGTTTTTATGGATTATTAGAATTTCATGGAAGAATGAAGAAGTCTATCTTCTGTGGGCCCTCATAAATTCACTTCTGAAAACATCTGACCCAGAATCTCTTAAATTAACATTATTCAAAGAATTCAATATCGAGTTAGACAAATGCTTAAGCAAGGTTAACATCAATTCTACGCAAGAATACAGTAGGCTCTTGGAACTACTCTTGTCAAAACTAGACCAGCAATTGTCAAGGATACCTCCAGTCTTACTGCAGAAAATCATTGACTACCTGTGTGTTCATGGTGAATTAACAGTGGAAGAACTCTCTACGAGATTTATTAGAGAAGGAGTTAGTATTAATACACTGTATAAAGCATTATCAAGATTAAAGAAGGAAAACTATGTTAGAGTTGCAAAACATGTAAGAATAAGTAGTAGAGGACCTATGAGGGAATTACTAGCATCTAATTGTAATAAATGCCTATACAATTACTCTTCACATGATACATGCTATAAGTCTAGCTTGAATCAATTATCAGCAATCCTTTACGCATTCTACAACAAGTCCTTAACATCTAGAGACTTAGAGAAGCTATGCATAGAATTTAAGTCTATACCTTATCCTCAAAGAGTAATCAAAAGGATAAACGATATACTCATATCTTTAAGCGTTATAAGGTCTAGGTTAGAAGACAAGTTAACCAGTTCTATCCTACATAGGATTCAGGCTGCTACGGGAGTAAACATAGTCTAGATACCTAGATTAAAGAAAAAGTGAATATTATTGAGGTTAAGCGTATAGTCCTATTTCCTCGAGTTTTAAAAGTCTATTCCAGTTTTCTTCTACCTGATGCTTAAGTATCTCAAGAATGTGTTTATTTTCTGGTTCAAAGAGGTGTCTGAATCTTCCTTGAGCCTCTAAGAATTCTTCAAGAGGTTTAGGTCTAGTTACTTTAATGTTTATTCTAACTCTACCATTTTCTACCTCGATTATTGGGAAGTATCTTGTTTCAACAGCTAATCTTGCTATCTTTATGGTTTGAGATGATGGGTACCTCCAACCCAGAGTACAGGGGGTTAAGACATGGATGAATGTAGGCCCATCTATTTCTAGGGCTTTCCTAACCTTATTAATGAAATCGAGTGGATGAGATATTGATGCGGTTGCAGCATAAGGTATTCTATGAGCCGCCACTATACCAATTAAGTCTTTCTTCCTCTCCTGTTTTCCCGGTACTACTTTACCTGCCGGGCTAGTCGTTGTCGCCGCACCTACAGGTGTTGCTCCAGACCTCTGTATCCCAGTATTCATGTAGGCTTCGTTATCATAGCATATGTATAGCATTTTATGATTTCTTTCAAGTGCTCCTGAAAGTGCTTGTAATCCTATATCGAATGTTCCACCATCCCCGGCTATAGCTATAACGTCATGCATCTTTCCACGTCCCTTCTTCTCTAGTATTTTAAAGGCCTCACTTATACCACTTGCAACAGCAGCTGTATTTTCAAATGCAACGTGAATCCATGGAAGCCTCCAGCTAACATATGGAAACAGAGATGTTGAAACCTCGACGCATCCAGTAGCATTAACGACTAAAGTAGGCATCCTAATAGCTTTCATAGAAAGCTTCATAGCTAATGAAGGGCCGCATCCTGCACATAGCCTATGACCTGGTGCAAAATAATCTTCAGTAGGTACATCTCTTATTGTCCTAAAATATTTCTGGGCTGACTCCATACTATTCTCTCACCCCCCACCAATAGATATCTTGGCCAAATCTGCCCACCTCTACCGACTTGACCAGTTTATTGAATAGCTCTTCAGCATCCATAAGCTTAAAGTCTCTTCCACCAAGTCCGTAGACGAAGTCTGCGACCATCGTTCTAATTCCATTTTTGTATAGAGTTGAGAGTATATCTGTATATAATGGCCCTCCAACCCCTCCATATGAGTATGCCCTATCCATTACTGCCACACATTTAGCATTCGCCAAAGTGTTTGCAATTTCTTTCTCAGGGAAAGGTCTATACATGGTTAACCCAACTACACCGATCTTGACATTCCTTTCTCTAAATTTCCTAGCAATATATCTTAAAGTCTCGACGGTTGACCCCAATGCTACAACTATGATCTCAGCATCTTCTACAAAGTATGGAGTTATCAGGTTGTATAATCTTCCAGAGATATTTGAGAAAGATTCAGATGCATCCCTAAATACCTCATAAGCCTTGGCAATTACTTCATATAATTGTCTTCTAAATTCCATGTATGTATCTGGTAGAGCCATCACTCCATATGCTAGTGGTCTATCAAAATCTATTCTATACGGGTATGGTATATGGGGGATGTACCGTTGTATATCTTCATCGGATAATACTTCTAGAGGTTCAACACTATGTGTTAAAATGAATCCATCCAAGTTTACAGAGACTGGTAGAAGAAGTTCAGGATCCTCAGCAATCTTAAACGCCATTAATGTAAGGTCGTAGGCTTGCTGAACATTATTTGCGAATAAGTGAACCCAACCAGTATCTCTTGCATTCATTACATCTGAATGGTCGCAATGTATGTTTAGAGGAGAATTGAGCGCACGATTAGCTATAGCCATAACTATGGGTGCGCGCATAGAAGAAGCTATATGTAGTACTTCATGCATCAATGCAAGCCCCTGACTAGCAGTTGAGGTAAAAGTTCTAGCTCCAGCAAGTGCAGCACCGAGGCATATAGATATAGCTGAATGCTCACTCTCAGCCTGTATGAAGGCAGCGTTTAACTCACCATCTGCGACATATTTACTTAGCCTCTCGACTATTATTGTCTGAGGCGTTATTGGATAAGCTGCAATAACATCAACATCGGCTTGTTTAGCAGCGTATGCTACTGCTTCATCGCCTGTTAAAGCTATCTTTCTAACCTGTTTTAGTTCACTCATATCTTACTCCTCCACCATCTTTATTGCTTTAGGCGGGCAGACTTCAGCGCATATCCCACAGCCTTTACAGAATTCATAATCTATCTCTACACTTCCACCATCTATCCTTTTAACAGCCATATCTGGACAATATATCCAACAGAGAAGACACTTTGTACATTTAGACTGGTCTATAATGGGTTTCTCAATTCTCCAAACTCCAGTCTTATATTCTAGGGATGTAGGAACCTTAACCATTGCTGCTGGAGGTAGAGTCTTCCATGAAAACTCACCTTTAATTATCTTGTTTACATCTATCTCAGTCAATAAACCTCACCTCATTATATGCTCTCCTTAGAATTCTGACATTCGCTTCAACTAGTTCTCCTGAAAATCTCTTACTCAATACTTCCTCAATAATATTTAAGCCAGGCATCCTTAATACTCTAACTAAACCACCCAGCATCGGGACATTGAATATAGGTCTGCCTGCTTCTTCCACTGAAATCTTCTTGGCATTGAGAGTATATACCTTCACTCCAAGAGGTAGAGTAGACTTATCTATGCTTAAGACGTCATCTCCGAGATTCAAGAATAACATCCCATCCTCCTTTAACCCTTCAGAATATAACTTGAAATTTCGAGACATGCCCTGGTCAATGATCACTACTATATCAGGGTTATAAACACCAGAATGTATCTCTATAGGTTCATCAGCTATTCTTGTAAATGCTTTCACAGGTGCACCAGACCTCTCAGGTCCAAATTCTGGGAAATGTTGCGCATATTTTCCTTCTAGAATAATTGCCCGAGCAAGAATGTCTCCAACCGTTACTACTCCCTGCCCACCTCTTCCATGCCATCTAATCTCAATCAAATACTAAAACACCTTATATAATTAATAGTATAGTCAGCTCTTAACTATTCTCTATCCCAAGACTCTAGAAAAATTCATGAATTAATAGTAGTTGTAGAAATATTTTATATTGTAAAGAGTTCTACAATGACGGAGATGGATTACCTACGTAAACCAAGCTGGATTAGAGTTAGGCTCCCAGCCAGCCAAGAATATAGTATGGTTAACACCATTATGAGAAAGTATAGGCTACATACAGTATGTGAAGAGGCTTTATGCCCCAATATTTCTGAATGCTGGAGCCATCTCAATACAACGATAATGATACTAGGAGATACATGTACTAGGTCATGTAGATTCTGTGCAGTTAAGTCTGGGAAAGCGGGAGGTATAGTAGACTTAGAAGAGCCTAAGAGAGTTGCTGAAGCAGTCAAAGAACTAGGGTTACGATACGTTGTTCTAACCTCGGTAACCAGGGACGACCTAAGGGATGGTGGCGCATCAATATATGCTGAGACTGTAAGAGAGATAAGAAAGAGAAGTAAAAACACTTTAATAGAATTGATTATCCCCGACTTCAATAATAATGTTAAAGCATTAAGAACGATTGTAGATTCAATGCCGGATGTTATAGGTCACAACATAGAGACAGTAGAGAGGCTTACGCCACTAGTTAGAGATGTTAGAGCTGGATACAAGAAATCTCTAAAAACTTTAAAGATCATAAAAGAACTAAACCCAAGAATATACACAAAATCTTCTATAATGCTTGGCTTAGGAGAAACAGTAGAGGAGGTGATCCAGTCAATGATCGATTTAAGGAGAATTGGAGTAGACTTTCTTACACTTGGACAATACCTTAGACCTACTAAGAGGCATCTCCCAGTCAAAGAGTATATTCCACCTGAGATATTCGAAGAACTTAAAAGAAGAGGTGAAGCCTTGGGATTTTTATATGTTGCCTCAGGCCCTCTTGTGAGAAGCTCATACCTCGCAGGAGAATTTTATCTGAGAACTTTAATAGGTAGACATGTGTAGGGTGGGGTTGAAAATATGCCTTCTGAGAAGTTTGATGCGGTAGTAATAGGCGGAGGGCCTGGAGGATATGTTGCTGCGATAAGGCTTTCCCAACATGGTAAGAAAACGGCATTGATTGAGAGAGAATCTTTGGGAGGAGAATGCTTGAACTATGGATGTATACCTTCGAAGATACTGATAGAGAATGTTAAAAAATTCTATAAACTTTCTAAGTCAGGTTTATTAAAGAATGGAGAATTTGATTGGGGTGCACTACAGGATAAGAGGAGAAAACTCGTCAGTAAGATTAGAGATGGGGTTGAATTTCTCTTAAAAGGATATAATGTAAAAGTATACTACGGAAAAGCGCAGATTAAACATAACTTAGAGATTAAGATAGAAGAGAAAAGCGGTCTCTCTAAAGATGTCTATGGGGAAAATATTGTAATTGCTTCAGGTGCTCTACCTGTATATTTACGATCGATCCCATACGATGGAAGAAGAATTATAGGTGCTAGAGAAGCATTAGAGTTATCTGAGATCCCTTCAAGCTTATTAGTAGTTGGTGGAGGAGCAATTGGGTTAGAGTTAGGAACAGTCTACGCAAAAATAGGCAGTAGAGTGACGATAGTCGAGATAATGGATCAGCTACTACCTGGAATGGATAAAGATATCGCTAAACTTATAGAGAGAAAGTTGAAGCAGATTGGTGTAGAGATATATCTTTCATCCCGCGTAATATCTACAGAAGTTGGAAATGGTAAAGTAAAAGCTACAATAGAGACTCCTACTGAAACAATTGAAAATACCGTAGACTATGCTCTCGTTGCAGTCGGTAAGAGACCTTCAGTAAAAGATCTAGGAATAGATGAAGTAGGTATAGAATTGAATGATAAAGGGTTTGTAAAGATAAACGAGTATTGTAGGACTAGCTTGGAGAATGTGTATGCTGTAGGAGACGTAACTGGACCACCCTTCTTGGCTCATAAAGCTTCTAAGCAAGGTATAGTTGCTGCAGACAATATATGTGGTAAGAAGAAGATATTCGATCCTATGGCTGTACCTTCTGCAATATTTACAGATCCTGAGATAGCGACTGTGGGATTAACTAGGGATGAAGCAGAAAAAAGCAATTATAAGGTTAAGGTTACAAGGTTCCCATATTCTTCGCTTGGAAGAGCTATTGCAGAAGAAGAAACTGAAGGCTTCATCAGGATTATCTCAGATGAAGTATCAGGAATAGTCCTGGGTATCCAGATAGTTGGGAGTGGAGCTACTGAGATTATTGGAGAAGCAGCTTTAGTAGTTAAGAATAGGTTGACAGTGGAGGAGATAGCTGATACAATACATCCACATCCAACACATAGTGAACTATATAGTGAAGTCTCTGAAGCAGTAATCTTTAAGCCAATCCATATGCTGGTGAAGTAGACTTGAGAACACTGCGGGTACTAGACCTTGGATTAATAGAGTATGAAAAAGCTCATAATCTACAATTATCACTAGTTGAAGAAAGAATAAACGGGAAGATCCCAGATACACTTCTAATACTTGAGCATCCCCATGTTGTTACTCTTGGAAGAAGAATGAAGGAATTTAAACTAGGAGTCGAGGGTGTCCCAGTCTATCATGTGGAGAGGGGTGGGGAAGCAACGTATCATGGACCTGGACAACTTGTAGGATACTTCATTGTAGATTTAAACTTAGTTAATAATTCGATAAGAGATTTTGTTTGGAGCATTGAAGAAGCTTTGATAAGAACTCTTAAAGAATTCAGTATAGAAGCTGGTAGGATAGAACGTTATCCAGGGGTATGGGTTGGTAATATGAAGATAGCGTCTATAGGGTTGGCTTTGAAATGGTGGGTAACCTACCATGGGTTTGCATTGAATGTTAACACAAACTTAGAATACTTTAAGTTGATTAATCCATGTGGTTTAGACCCAGACGTTATGACTTCGATGGAGAAAATCCTGGGAAGAAAGATTGATATGGACAGTGTTAAGAAAATACTAGTAGAGAAAATACTTGAAGTTTTCTCCTATACTCAGATAGACTTTCATCGAGCCTTAGATACTGAAGTGAGGAAAATACCAGGATTATGAGAGCAAGATTGATATTCTCTGTATTTGTGGCTTCACTCATCCTATTCTCTCTCATTACTATAGGTTACTCGGTAAAGTGGATTAGGGTGGAACCCGAAGTAGTTAAGATTACACCTGGAGGAGAAAGCATTGTTAGAATATACGTAGGTGAAGAAGTCAAGAATCAACGTGTTAAGTTAACTATCTTAGAAAAGCCTGAATGGATAAATTATTCATTCTCTATACAAGAGGCAAAAACACCTTTCCTCTCTAACCTAACCATAAAGATATCCAATAACGCTCCCATTGGAGATTACATTATAAGAATAGGTCTCTGGATGGGTAAAACATTACTAGAAGAAGAAAATATTACGTTAACTGTAAGGCCAGAGTTCACACCTCCGAAGCTATACTTTACTAGCTACACTTGCCCATTAACTATTGTAATAGGTGAGAAGATTCCACTCGACCTATCTTTTAAATATGTTATAGAAAGTGAGACTCGGATAAGGGTGAAGATCTTTTTAAATGATCAAGTTGAAACAATGGTGGAATTCAAATTGTATGGGAATGGGTCTATACCCGTTTATAGGCAGATAACCGCTCCAACAGAGCCTAGAGATATTATGATAACATCTATGATCGAATACTTTGATCCAAGCAATGGTACATGGATTATTTCAGACTCGAAAGCTTGTAGAGTTACGGTAACGACTATACCTACAGTTTTCAAAATAATTGCTAATGGACTACCTTCTAATGTTGAAGTAAATGTCCAGATACTAATCCTCTCACAAGGATCTATAATTGAGAGAAAAGTCTCCAGTAACAAGGAATATGTAGTAGACTTATTAATCTATCAACCATCTACAATTCTTGTAGTAGTTGAAGATGAGGTAATACTATCAAATAACACGAAGTATGTAGCTGAAAATAATCTAAGAGAGATGTACGTTGAGCCGGGCTGGACAATAAAAATCCAGTTCAGCTATTCTACCTTCTATCTAATATCTATGAAAGTAGAACCCAGTGACGATATCTTAAAAATACTCGAAAAAGACGAGTGGGTAAAGAGAGGAAGCAGCTTTCCGATTTCAGCTCCGAAAATACTCCAATCTAGTTCTAAAAAGTATGTATTGTCATGGATGAGTATTGATGGGAAGATAGTTAATGATACTCGGATACTAGAGATATATTCTCCCCATACTATCACTTACAAGTACGTAGAATACAATAAACTGAGTGTCGTATCGAAGGTAAAGCTTCCGTTAACTCTATCTAGCAAAGAATATTTTTTGCAAGACCTTCTAAGCCGTGTAGATGAATCTTCGGGAGAATATTGGGTGGAGAGTGGAGAAGTAGTTAAGATACCCTATAGAAGATACACCTTAAATGACTATAGATTTGTTCCAGCTGGTTTCGAGTCAAATCTTAAACTTGAAATACATGATGATTCAGCCAGTATAATTGTTAGTGAATCAGGCTTTATTGAATTATATTATGATGTTGAAGTAAGGATAAATATATTTGTTAGCTACTCCAAAACCGAGAAAATTTTGAGAGAAGAATGGATACCAATAGGCTCACAGTATAAAATACAGCTAAGCACCTTACTATCTCCAAGAACTATTGGTGAGAAAATAGAGCTTAGAACCTTCAAATCAGACTTAAACTATGAGTTTGTAAAAGATGGAGAAACAATTATTCTGGAAGTTAATTCTCCAGGTAACGTTGAGATATACATAGATAGATACTTCCTAGTGAGAGTATACCCGATACCCTTGCTGGACGAGATGTATCCTTCATGCATAGGTCCACCTGAATTAAATGAATGGAATGTAAGAGAAGACTTAACTGAGATATGGGTTTTAGAGGGGACACCTTTAACATGCTATTTTCCCGAGAAAATAGATACCCAAATGATGTCAGTATTATTTATGAAAAGCTACGCTGGTAATATAGAATACACTACCCCTGGATTAAAATCATTTTACGTTGAGGAGCCATTAACCATACGTATGGAGTATAAAGTAGTTAGATACTTCCAGCTTAGTGGAAGAACGGATAGAGGGGTATTCATAGGTGGAGGGATATATCCAGAAGGTGCTCAAGTCACTTGGAGGGTTGAACCTCAAGAATACCCTGCAGATGGATTCCTTGGTTTGCTTGGATTTAGGTGGCATGCGTTGAATTCCATCGGGGTAAAAGATCTTCATGGAGACAGAGTAGTTGAGATAATGTGGGTTCTTACACCATCGATTGATAGCCCGATACTTCAATTCTTCCAATTAACCTCAATCATCATCCTCTCATACATTGCATATATTTACCATAAGATGTGGAGGATCAGAGTGAAGGCAGCTACGGGAGGCGATGAAGATATTGAAAGTTAAAGCATCCACAATTATTCTCTACCTATTGTTATTCTTCTTGATTATGGGAGCGACAGCTAACTCTACGCAAAAGATTAATAAGAACAGCCTAGAAGAGACTATTACTGAGACAGTCTACATATACACTGGTGAACCGGTTACTGAGACATCTACCAAGACTGTTAGAGAATACGTTACCGTAACTCAGACTACTATTGAGTTTTCTACAATCCTTCGAACTCAAAGCATAACAATCGTAAAGACAACGTCATCAACATTTACTGAAATAATTACAATCACTATACATGAGTATCTTCCATTTGAAACATACTCCATCATGCTAGCATTAATAGCTGCTACATTTATTATTTTACTGATAATTCTTATAAGACTGCGTAAACCAGAAACTAGGCAGGTGGAAAAAGAGTGGAGTTGACATATATTTTCTTAGCTTTATTATTCTGTCTAGCTCTCTTGACACTTTACCTACAAGGCAGAGCCATCAAGAGATAACGAGATGAATAACTCTGGAAATTAGATTGATGCTTTTACTAGACGGTCTCAAAACTGTTTTTTGAGAAATTTTGAAAGTTTGTTTATCGAATGGTTAATCTTTCATCATCTTCCCAGATCCTTAAGTCTGATCACTTAGCATGTATGGAGGATAAGTGCTAGATAAATCCTTCAGTTGTCAAGGTATAAGAAATTTTAAATAGATCATCAATAAGATCGTTCTAGAATGGAGAGGATAAAGAAAAGTAAATTCGTAAACCTTGTCAGAGGAGTCTTCTCTGATAGGATAATCTTCTTTGAAATCATGATCTTGCTTCTAATACTTACTATAGCATTCTTTATTAGACTCCTACCTCTAAGATGGGGGCTCTACCTAAGCGAGTTCGATCCATGGATGCAGTATAAGGAGATGAAGTATATTGTTGATAAAGGTTGGTCAGGCTTCATGGATTTCTTTACGTGGCATGATTACGATTCATGGTATCCTTATGGTAGAGATGTTGGGCGAACAGCTTTTCCAGGAGTGCCATTCCTAGCCGCATTCATATACCATCTACTACATGGTATAGGGTTTAACATTGACCCACTCGAGTTAGCTGTCTTCTTGCCTACTATAATGGGCGTTATTACAACATTAATCGCATTCTTTCTCGGTAGAGAAGTTGGAGGAAAGCCTGCAGGCTTCATAACCGCATTCTTAATAGCTTTGAGTACTGCAAGTATTCAGAGAACGCATCTTGGATGGTTTGATGATGAGAGTGTAAGTATACCGTTTATGATGCTTGGATTCCTATCATATATTCTAGCGACCAAGAAAGATAGGACATGGAAGACTCTAACAATATACTCGATAGTAGCTGGGTTCTCACTAGGGTATGTCACAGCAACGTGGGGAGCTTCTAGATTTCCAATAGCCTTCATACCCATATTTACTGCAGTACTGGCTTTCATGGGTAGATACAGAAGAAAACTTTTAGTTGCGTACTCTATTACTGCTCTCCTATATGGATTAATAGCTGTAATGGTTCCAAAGCTCGGCATAGGTTTTCTAAAAGAAGCGACAATGGTTATCTCCATCTTTGTCTTCATCTATCTATTATCTTTTGAGTTATCCAGAATTAAGCCTCGGAGATTTATTAATCTTCCACATTATGTATTAATTACAAGTGTAGTTGGATTTATTTCATTACTCTCGATTGGCAGCCTTGGACTCCCTGGATTAAAATTCCTCAGCACTGTTGTTCCATCCTTAAGATCTGTACTCCCAATAGTAATATCTGTTGCTGAAAACCAAGTATCTACTTGGGCAACGCTATTCTCTGATGCTGGGTTTAAATTATTCTTAGTTCCAGCTGGGCTATATTATCTAGTTAAGAGGAGAGAAGATACTGACGTATTCATGATACTGTTAACTGTACTCGTTGTTTATTTTGCTTCTACAATGGTGAGACTAACTATCCTTGCTGCTCCTGCGATAACCATTATTGCAGGGTTTGGTTTATCAGAAATCTTGAGAGGACTTGCAAGAAATATTAGTATAACTTATCACAGAAAAGAAAGAGTAAGACCGATAGGTGTAGAATATTATATTGTAACACCAGCCCTTATTTGCGGCTTACTAATATTCAGTCTCGTTCCATCTACTTATGGTATTAGATACTCAATATCTCCTATAGATGTTGGATACAGTCCGCCAACTGTTGTATCTTCTAGCATGCCGATTAGGTCAAGTGTTCCAGACTGGCTTAAAACTCTCAGCTGGATGAGGGATAATCTTCCACCCAATGCTGTAGTTGCCTCATGGTGGGATTATGGATACTGGATAACTGTATTAGGAAACCATACTAGTATAGTTGATAATGCAACATTGAACACTACTCAGATAGGTGAAGTAGCTTATGCATTTATGTCTGATGAAGAAACAGCTTACACTGTATTCAAGAAGCTCAAAGCTACCCATGTCTTAATCTTCATAACACATACAGTCTATACTACAGCTAGTGGGAATGCCCCAATGTTACTCGGGTATGGAGATGAAGCTAAATGGATCTGGATGCTTAGGATTGCGAAACAAGTTGGATACAATTTTACAGAATCTGAATACTTAGATGAGAATGGAAGACCGACCGAGAAATTCTGGCAGGATACGCTACTAGGCAAGCTAATACCATACAAACCACAACAAATCTCTACTGGTGTTACAGGACATGTTTATCAACCCTCAACCCTGAATCACTTTAGATTAGTCTATCAATCATCCGAGCCATATTCTAGCTATGCATACGTCTACATATATGAAATAATAGATTGACGTGTTTTAAAGGAGAGAAAATGGATGAATATTATCCTATGTAGTATGGTTCTCTACTAGGCTGTTCTGCTTTTTCTGGGAGTATCTGTCCAAATCCTTTCTGGAATTCTTCAATAAGCTTCTTCTGCTTCTGAATCTCTATATCCAGCTTCTCCATATCGATCTTAAACTTTAATGCTTTAGACATCACTTCTAGTAAACGTTTTGCAGCAGCTGGGTCGGGCAGATATGAGTAGACTTCAGATACTAGGAGGAATGTCAGGTCACCGCTCCTTGCAAAGAATGAAAGCATATATGCTCCAAACCTATCTATTGGCAATGTGTCTAGGTTTGGGGAGAGTTTAGCTCCTGCCTCGACTAGGCTTTTAGCGCTACCCATGCTTGTTGAGGCAATATATACGTTGGATTCACCGAAGATTCTCGAGCTTGATAGTAGATAGTATGCTTTAATACCTCTAGCTTTAAAGAATTCATAAAGTTTCTTTGCAACTAGATAGCTCCCTTCACTACTCTCTATTGGGAAGTTCCTCAACATTATAACAAGCTTAACATCTTTATCATAGAAGTATAATTCTATTTTTGGTTGACTCGCTAATCCCTCATCATTAACTATACTCACTTGAGGGAAGTGTGGGGACTTTATCTCGCCTATCTTAACTGGATGGAGAAATTCGATTAAATGTGTTAAAGCTATGTATCCTGCTGCACCTGGGCTAGGAGATGATTCAAGGAGGCTTGACCCTCTCAGATCTGCTTTCTCTCCTTCATCATTTAAAATTATCTTTGCATCTTCAAGCTCTTTAAACTTCCATCTATTAGTCTGCCCAACCATCCTTCTCATCCTACTAAAGATTTATCCCTACTATTAAATATCCCGTAAACAAGGCATGGTCCTTCATGAGTTTTTATTATTGCGAATTAACTTTTTAATTGCTACTTAGTCGGTATATATTGATATATGGTCTTCTACCGATTTAATCTTCCATGTACTTATATTATTGTAGAGCGTTCTAGTTCTTTGCTCCAAGTCAAGATGAAGAATATGCTTCTTCACACCCTTCAAGATACGGTAATTGCATCTAGGAGGACTTTGAAGATTTTACATCAGACATCTTTACAGATTCTTCCTTAACCTCGTCTACAAGCTCTCCCAGGATATTCATCTAGACGTGTCTGACTACAATCTTCATAAAAACATATTAAACTATGGTTATGCTCAAGGGTTCTTCAACGCCGATACTAGTCTATCTAATAGTTGGTATGCTTCATTTTCAGGTATCGGTGTAACGAATATATCTACGTAGATGTATACCTATATCATGTTTGGAGAAGTCTTAGTATTGATTGATGTAGATAGTGATGCAGTAGATGTTGTAACTTTCGGACATCTAAGGGATGCTAATATGAGGAGAGCTTCACGCAGCTAGCTAGAGACCTAGCAAAATTCTGCAATGAATGTAGTGGAGAAGTAGAATGGGATGCTATAGATGATTGGAGGGGTCTTTGTTAATACTAGATGGAGTCCTAAGAAGCATAGAGACTCAAAGAAGCATGTATGCTATGATCTAGAGGAGGATGTTTTCTTTGAAGTCAATAGCCTCACAGAACTCAAAGGCTACGATGAGATATATCTTGACTCATCAATATTTCCAAATATGTAGCAACAGCTTAAAGAAGTAATCAGTAATGGTAGGAGAGCCTACTATTTCACCCGTCCATGGAAGTGGAAAGAGATTAAGAAAGAAATATTCAGAGAAAAACCGAAGTAGGCAGGGTATCAAAAGATGATAAAGAAGATGCATGTCTTTTATGGAAAGTCTATGAGCTATCACTAACCAAGAGTAACACTCATAGGTACTTTTAGCCTTTAACGGTTGTTGATGTCGAGATGGGGCCACTGTTCATGATAGAAGAGGTACTATACAGAAATCTTCAGAGAGTTCGGCAAACTAGCATCTAATGCTAATATTGGAGGCAATATAAGGGTGTTGGAAAAGATGGTTGAGTGTTCTAGGAGGGAGATCGTTGATAAAGTCGTCAATATCATTCCAAGGTTTATTTATATAGTTGATAGTCTAGGATTGGATAGAGATGGTATTAATGGGTTAACAGGATTAGCTGGAATGCTAGTATACGACAAGCCCACATCATATGTTACTATATTTAGTTCTTGGTGAGCCCCAAAAGGTTTGAATCGAGGACTGGTAAGCATTTTTTGGTGTCTGAGGCTACTAAGCCGGTCCCTCCATAGATTTTATTTATTTTAGTCTAGTGTATTATTTGTATGGATATTTATAGGGTTGGAGAATCAAAGTATCTTAAAGTTTCATGGGATGAGGTTGAAGAACTTGTAGAAAACCTTGCAGGAAAGATTGTAAATAGTTACGTTTTGACTCTTCACTTATTAAATCTCTTTCTTCTAGCTACGAGAATAAGCTCAAGATGCCTACTTTCCAATGATATATTAATGGAGTGAGCTGAAGCTACTTTTCCACCACAATGGGGGCAGAAATCTTTCCTCAGAGTGTATCTTCCACATTTTAGACACTTGTTTAAGAGTGACTTCAAGATTCTTCCACCAATTCTCCTTCTCCACCGAATTCCTTGATAACGCTAATACATTTGTCTGCTACTTCTCGAAGTAGTTGTCTTACTCTTTCTTCAGTATCTGCTTCAACTCTCAGTAGGTATCTAGGGGAGCCCTTAGTTGTTATGTTTACAGTCTCGCCTTTTCGAGCCATTTTTAAGCCTTCTTCAATAGCTTCACGAATATATTCAACTCCATCCCCCCTTTTACATGTTAGTATTAGGTCCTTCTTTAAAGATACTTTCTTCATTTTAATCTCCTGTTTTACCAACTCCACCAACTTATTGAAGAGACTATCTTCAAGCTTAAGCCATTCAGGCATAGACTCATTCTCAATTATTTCTAATAATACATCATAGAGTTCTAACCCTCTTTGTTGAGTAGGCTCGATGATCATCTTCTTTATTTCATCTTTACTGATACCTGTTTTTTCAGATAAAAGATTTAAAACACGTTGGACTTTTTGTTTTCTCTTCAATTCCAGTATCTTCTGGTCTCTCTCAGTCTTCTCAACTCTTCTTAATGAAAGATCAACTTGACGTAAGTGAGGGTTTGTTCTCAGTATTTTAAAGACTTCTTTTTGACCTTCTCTCAAATAGTCTCTTATGTTCCTTACCCATTTAAGAGAGATCTCAGAAATATGGACGAATCCTTCCCATCCTGGATAATCTATCAACTCTATGTATGCTCCAAATCTCTCTATCTCTTTTACTACTCCTACAACTACTTCTCCTGATGAAGGTGATTCTTTCTCAATAAATTCAGCCATAACGTTCAAGCACCTTTCCTAGGATCTGTGCTTTACCACCTGTTGGTTTCGTAAGTATTGATCCACATACTTGGCATGGAACTTCAGTTTTTGCATGGTCGAAGACTACCTGCCTATGGCCACATTCATTGCATTGGACTAGTAGAAAAGACGATCTAGGCTTAGGTATTAGCTTAGCCCACTCGATCTCCATTGTCTCCCACCTTACTCTACTAAACTTCAGTTAATAGGTAGTTAAAAAGAATATTTTTAACCAAGTCTAATAAAGGCACAGCATAAGTTGTCAGTTTGCATCTTACCCTATTCTAGGTAGCATATATTCTTATTGTAGGGGAAGAAAGTTAGCAGTGAAATAATTTGCGTAAAGCAAGCTTAAGAGATATAATTCTTTTCTCTTTGAGTGCTATTATTCTAGCGTTCTTTATTGATTATCTTTTCTATATAAATCTAAGAGTTTTAGATAGTTTAACAGTACTGGCTTGGGGGGTCCTTAGGATGTATACTCCTACGGTGGCAACATACATCATTGGTGGATTGAATCCAATAAAGAGTTCACTGAAAGTTAGCAGACGCGTGATTTATTTATATTTTGTTGCTCCGTTTATAACATTTCTAGCATTTTTGTTCTACATATGATAACCTGCTCTATAGGAGTATTCACATTTGATCATATTGAAGAGACAATTCAAGCTACTTCAATCAATGTACCGATCTCTCTACTGCTTACATTCATCAATGCTTATATTGCATCAATATCGATAAATGCATTGTATGCTATAGGTGAAGAGATAGGGTGGAGAGGATTCCTACAACGGAGGTTTGAATCTCTTGGTTTGAGCTTTGTTAAAGCTTCTCTAATGGTCGGACTAGTATGGGGTGTACGGCATGCTCCCGCAATAATACTTCTAGGACATAATTATCCAGAAAATAGATTGATAGGGATACTGTTATTCACACTTTTCATGATTTCAGCCTCTATACCTCACTCTATTATTACAAGGAGTTCTTCAAGCATCTCTTCATGGAGCAATTAATGCTATATGGGGATTAACGATATTAACAACAACACTGCCCAGAGAATTAGCAGGCCTGGGACCGATAGCATTCATATCATGGACGGCAACCTCGCTAATTATGTTCCTAGTATTTAGTCATGTATTAAAGCAGCGATAAAATTATCTAGTTTGATGTAAAGCTTTTACTGCTTTGGAGAAGTCTCCCACCTTAAAGCTAAAGTATATTGTGAAGATTATGTTCCCAAAGGTTATAACTCCAATGAATAATGTAATGATATAATCTAGATAGATTAATGAATATATGAAAGGTATGAGTGGACATAACATAGATGCTGAAACTCCCGAGGCATACATAACAGCTATCCGATTTCTAGATATATTCAGTGTAGAGTGTTTATCAATCTTTATACCCAAAGCTGGGACAACACTTAGTATAGATGTAACTAAAGGTAACCTCATTTTTATGAGACTAGACCTACCTGCAAAGTAGTACATAAACCTTATCCCGAGAATCCTTCCCACAATAAAGTGGGCTAGACAGTGGGGGAAATACCAGAAACACATCCATGAGATAATTAGGACTAAGAATCTAAGTAGGCTGTGAGTTAAGAAATTTAAAGAATATAATAGTATAAAGCCTACGATAATACCTGCAACTTCGATTGTATTTCCAAGCCATAAATTTATTATCCGTCTAGGACTATTCATGCACCAAGACCGCTATCCCTGATAAGCCAATCACTATACATAATTTCTGACCATACCACGTTTTATAATCCTATCTTAAGCTGTTATTCAACTTTCTTGAACTATTGTTATACTCTGCTCTCTCATAAAACTCAGCAGATAATTTGGTCCACCAACTCCTTTACCCGTAGCTCCACTTGCTTTCCAGCCAACGAAGGTTTGAGCGCCTGGCCATGCTCCAGTTGTTGCGCCACCTCTTCTATTCACGTAGGTAACGCCGAATTCAATATTTTTCAAGAAGTATTCTATCTCTTGGGGATCTTCAGAGAATATTCCAGCTGTGAGACCGTAATCAGTTTTATTTGCTTCTCTTAATGCTTCTTCGAGATTGTCAAACGTATCTACTAGCAATATAGGAACAAACAATTCTTTCCTGAATAATTCATGGTCTCGATCTAAACCAGTTATTATCGTTGGCTCAACGTAGAATCCTTTAGCGAACTCTCCATCTCTCAACACTTGACCCCCATAAAGTATGATTCCACCATCCCTCTTAGCTATATCTACATAATAGATGAAACTCTCCAAAGCCCTCCTATTTATGACAGGCCCCATGAAGACATCACGTTTACGTGGATCTCCTACTTTTATCTTCCTAGTTTCTTTGATTAATCTCTTGACGAATTTCTCTGCAGTATCTCTCTGAACATACACTCTTGACGTAGCTGAACATTTCTGCCCACTATACCCAAATGCTGCCCTAATGACTCCTTGAACAGCTTTCTCCACATCTGCTTTGCTCGTAACTATTACTGGATTCTTACTACCCATCTCTAATATTATCGGTTTAGGGTAGGGTTGAGAAGAAGTAAATCTTCTGTACAACCGCATTCCCACATCTCTGGAACCAGTAAAAGCGATCCCTGCAACCTTCTCGTTTGTGACTATCTCTTCTTCAAAAACATCCCCGGGTCCAGTCACATAATTCAATACACCTACTGGTACTCCAGCATCTATAAAGAGTCTATATAGTAATAGTCCTGTCAAGGGTGCCTCACTTGTAGGTTTAAAGACAACGGTATTACCAGTTAATAGTGCTCCCTGGATCATTCCGTTAGCAAGCATGAATGGAAAATTAAAAGGTGAAACTACAACCCATACACCATAAGGTTTACAGATCATTCTACATTTTTCTCCTGGACTACCGGGACCAAGCTCTTTCTCATATCCATTATTCTCCTCCATAACTCTTGCATAATATCTTAAGGCATCGGTAGCCTCATAGCATTCTGCAAGAGCTTCTATCCTATTCTTACCAACTTCATAAGTTATGATGGCGGCTATCTCATATTTTCTCTCATTAATTAGCTTGGATGCATTCTGCATTATCTTAACTCTTTCCCTCCAATTATGGCTATCCCATCTAGGAAAACTCTCATATGCTCTATCGATTGCTTCTTTAACATGTTCTCTAGCTCCCTTCTGAAAATATCCGATTACAATAGATACATCTATCGGGCTTCTATCTTCAAATTCTCCATACTCTGAGAATACTTCCCTGCCTGCAATATACATTGGATAATGTTTCCCAAGATATTTAGTCTCGACTTCTCTTAATGCTCTCTCGTATTTAACATGAGTTTCTTCATCAAATAACATTGATACATATGTGATCTTCTCCTCATGAGGCATATTACTTCTATTTACAATTTTATCATTCATACTTATTGATCTTCCCAATATACTTAAAACTGAGTAGTTAACGCTGTGGCCATTCTACGACCTTTGTTCAGACCTTTATTTTGATAATGTATCAAATACTTTTCTCAAGATTCATCTTTAAAATATAACATCCAGTTTAATATTATAAATCCTTAAGAGAAGGTTTCTTTTCCTTGATATTTGAGAAGAGTGAAAAAGATTACAGTCGGTGTAGTTGCTGTTTTAGGCGGGCTACTAGTCTTCAGTATAAAGTTTGTCTCGTTTCTTATCTCAAATTCTCTTGCTTTACTGTCTGATGCTCTCGAATCTGTAATAAACATCTTGGCTTCTACTATAATGCTTTTTTCAATATATGTCTCTGGAAAACCTCCCGATGAAAGCCACCAATATGGTCATCAGAAGATTGAAGAAATATCTAGATTAATTGAGGGGATACTCATAGTAATGGTCTCGATATTTCTAATCTATACAGCTGTCAGTAGGTTCTTCAATCCAGTTGAATTGCATTTACTTGATATCGCAATCATAGTATCTGTAGTAGCTGCTGGAATAAATTCTGGGATCGCATATAAACTCTTAAAAGAGTCGAAGATTAAAAACTCGCCTGCTTTTGAAGGAGATGCTAAACACCTCTTCTCAGATGTTTTATCTTCTATAGCTATTTGGGTAGGGCTCGCAATAATATATTTTACAGGATACATATTTATTGATTCGCTTCTTGCAATAAGTATAGCTGCATTTATTGCGAAGATGGGGCTCGACTTAATTATAAAATCGTCAAACTATCTAATGGATCCGGCATCTAGAGAAGCCGATAAGAAGATACGTGAGATACTTGAAAGTCATAGATTCCTCTTTTCAGAATATCATGAACTTAAAACTCGTAGAAGTGGGAACATGATATTCTCAGAACTACATTTAGTAGTTGACGATAAGATGACTGTAAAAGAAGCACATGATATTGCAGATCATCTAGAGGAAGAGATAAGACAAGAACTCCCAGATATAAACTTGATGATACATGTTGAACCTGAATCAGAAAGAAAAAATCTCAAGTCTACCAAAGGACATAAAAAGATAGATTCTACTACTAGAAAACTTGATGAAGCTAAGCTGAAGAGGAGACCTAGAAGATGAGACGCCGTTAGACAATTATAGATTGTTTAGGTTTGTAAAGCTGTCTAGGTGTAAAGAGTTAGTTGAATGCAAAACTATTTAACGTGTAATTACTAATATTTTACAAGATTTCATTTTGTTAGGTACGTCGAAAGATTAAAGAATAATCTTTATCATCCTTTTGAGAAATCTCCTATTATTGGCTTGATCAATCTTACCATATCTTCTGACTTCATATGTACGGAGACCGTATGCAGACCTGCATTGAAGTTCACCCACGTATTCTCTAGAACAGACCTATCGAGGTATGTTGGAAGACCGTAAAGATTTCCAAAAGGATGTACTGACCCAACCTCGCATCCGGTTTTCTCCAATACTTCTTTATGTGATGCAAGCTTAAGCTTCTTAACCCCTACAATCTTTGCAAGTTTTTCTAAATCCATTTTTCTATCGGCCGCTACTAAGCCTAGGATAAATTCCCCGCTAGATGTTTTTAGGACAAGAGCTTTGACCCCACTTTTTAATTCAACTCCTCTAACTTTAGCAGCTTGCTCAGAAGTATAAACAGGCTCATGCTCGTGAATCGTATACTCTATGTTATTCTCATCTAACAGCTTCTTGAGAACATGGAATTCATTAACTCCCATCTAAACCATTCAATTTAGAACTAGCCTAAAGATAAATATTGAATAGATTACTGGTTTCTTAAATGAAGTCTGAGAGTCAATCTAAAAAGTTGAAGTTTCAAGGTCTGAATCCGTTACATCTTTTAACTGTCTAAAATCAGAGAGTCAATCTGGAAAGTCTATAAAAATATTGTCATGGATTTTCCCGCTAGTGTCCGGATAAGGCTTTAAATACTATTGAGAGGTGGCTTTCTCCCGACCTATCTGTTTATAGAAAGCTTTCTAAGCTATATAACCCCTTATCCGGACACTACCGCATTTTCCCTTAGAGATTATATGAGTCAAGATAAGCATTTCGTATACTTTCTAATCTGTGGCTCTGTAATTTTCTTTTCACTTATTCTTGATGATGAAGGAGAGTTTTCTAGCTTCTTCAAGAATTTCTGTTTTTCCCGCTAGGACTATCCCGTTTTCTAGTATTTCCCTTCCAAATCTTCTCTCTTCCTTAATAATATTGAAGAATTCATTAATTGTTAGAACTCTTGGTTCAATATCTAGAGGAAGCCTTGGATCTATGTATTTACTTATCCTATCAAGAGGGTTGGGTGGAGCATCCTCTACGAGAATCAATACATCAATATCAGAGAAAGGTGAATAAGTTCCTTTAGCAAGAGACCCAAATAGTATTACCGCTTCCGCTATTCTCTTACTAACTAATTCTTCAGCATAGCTTCTTACTCTCTCCATAATATAATCAATGTTAAGCTTGAACACCTTTACTTCTACAGAATTCAATAATTTCCCTTGCATATTGTATCGCCCTTATTGCATCGTTCTTGGTATAGTAATCCATTGGGGCACCTTCAACATGGAAGTTAGGATAGCGTGTCGGTATATAGTTTCTATCAAGTTCTTTTGCTTTTTCAATAAGGCTCGAATCAGGTTTAAGCTCATCTTTGAGATTTTCGAGCATTCTTGACACTGAATGCCCCCAAACCTCCATATTTCTACTTTCATAGAGAGCTTTAACAGCTTTCTCAGCAGCTTGCTGAGCGGCAAAACATGCCCACTCATAACTCCCAAACTCCATAGATAACACTGCATGCTGTAAATCTCTTAATGCCTGCCTCATCCAATCCTTAGCTCGGGAAGCCAGTTTAACCCCGTGAAAAATATTTGAACGCTTGCATATATTCTTTCATCGTAGCTTTTTAATGCAGGATTACAAGAGGATATAAGGATTATTAGAGACCAGTTATTCATGTGGGATAAGAAGACATCAATCTAGAAATTTTAAAACCGAGTCTAGCAATATACAGGTATTAATCCATGTTAACTATGTTCTTCTCTAGCTCTTTTCCATTCCTTCGCTATTCTTACAGAAAGATTTGCAACTTCTACAGCGTTTTCTCCAATCAATACGAAGAGGGGTTCTTTACCGATTCCAGGGGATTCATAGAATATCCTTGGGATAGTACTGTACTTTCTCAGTAGATATTCTACTTTCCATGGGATCGATCTTCCTTCAATCTTAGAGATTTCTTCAGGTTCTTGAAACCTATCTATGTATCCATATATGATATTGTTTTTATTGGACCATTCTTCAAGCCATTTTGAGAATTCTTCACTCCATGAGAGGTTTATTCCAGCTCTCAAATTCTTGTCTGTCTTAATGATCTCAATAATTAATCTGGCCATGTGACTTGAGGCACCGAAAGCTGGATAACCACAAGCTTTAGGTCTGTTATTAATTTTAGTTATTCTTCCTTCTATTGCAGCAACCTCATCTATTGTCTGAGCATTTGGTAATGCATATACTATGTTTGTTCTAACTTCAGGTATAAGGTCAGCGAATTCAAAGCATTCTTCCAAGATTTTGACAGCTCTTACGAGATTTCCTAAAACTTTGTCAACCTCGTTTTCATTCAACGTTTTTCACCTTAAAGTTCTAAAGTAAGCTTCCCAGAAGGGATCATTTTCAACAGGCTTGATTTTCTCCTCGCTACCATCTTTCCTTATTAAGATCTTTTCTTTTGACTCTGTGAACTCTCCTATGACTGCTGAAGTTATGTTCTTCTTCCTTAAAGCTTTCCTTATCATTCCAATATTCTTTTTCGGAGCTGCTATTACTAAGGTACCTTCACTTATAGAGATTAATGGATCTATCTCGAAATAAGCACATATTTTTTCGGCTGGTTCTGGAATTATTATATCTTTTTCATAAACTATCACTCCTAGATTTGAGGCTTCAGCCATCTCATAAACAGCGTTAATTAATCCGCCTTCTGTAGCATCATGCATTGCATGGCAGTATCTAGCAGAGGTTAAAGCATCTTCTACTACGCTCATCTGAAAGAAGAGTTTCTTTGCATCTTCAACAAATTCGGAGCCATATATTTTCTTCAATTCTTCTTCTGCTTGATAGGCTAGGATTCCAGCAGCTTCAATTGCTACACCTTTAGTAATGAGTAAGACGTCGCCAGCCTTAGCGTTTGATGCAGGTCTAAGATCTCTCTTCCTACAGAAACCTATCATTACACATCCACCATTTAGAGGATAACCAATCCCAGGATAGACTCCTGTATGTCCTCCAACTATAGAGATGCCTAACTTTTTGCATTCATCGTTTATCTGATTCCAAACCATCTTGAATGTTTCTATTAGAGTATTCGGTGGTAAGAGAAGAGATATAAGCATATATCTCGGCTTAGCTCCGAGTACTGCTACATCGCTTGCACATATATGAACTATGGCCCAACCAAAGAAAGGCATTAACACAGGCATACCAAAAGTAGGGTCTTCGGCAACTACCATAACGGCATCTCTTGATATCCTTATAGCAGCAGCATCTACTCCATGAATAGGTGGTATTAGTAAATTTTTATCTCTTCTTCCAAGCTTTGGTAAGATTACTTCATCGAAAACCTTCTTATCTAATTTACCAATGTTCGGCAACTTCATACTGACACCACTTCACTCATTTAATGAATAAACAAACAATATAAACTGCTACATAAGCCACTTATACAAAAATCCAAGAACAACTTTACAATCTCCTCAAACCAACTTGAAATTAGAAATCGAATAGTTTAAAGAGATAACCGCCTATCTATCTATCAACTAAGTATCCCATTAGACAAATACAAATTTTATGACAATTCAAAGAGGATCTGTAGATGTCTATCTATCTTTCATCTCTTTAAAAATTAAAGGCTTAAATAAGCTTTAACTAAGGATAGATAGTAGGTCTTGGAACGTTTTGAAGAAGCGAAGAGGTGGGCTGCACAGTCTCTAAGAGATTTGAAAGCAGCTGAAGATAGCTTTAGGTTTAAGAATTATGAATGGAGTTGTTTCCAGTCTCAGCAAGCTGCTGAGAAAGCTGTTAAAGCTCTCCTATATGTTTATGGTAGGAGTAGTTGGGGACATAGCATAACTGAATTACTAGACTATGTAAGAGATCTTGAAAGAGTAGATGAGGAGCTATATATCGCGGGGCGTGAACTAGATAGACATTACATTCCATCAAGATACCCTAATGCTTTCGAGTCTGGATATCCAGGCATGTACTATGATGAGGCAACAGCTATGAAAGCATTAGAATCTGCTAGGAGAATAATTAATTGGGTGAGAGAATGCTTAGAGAAAGCTGGACTAGAAATATAGAAGAAATTGTTGATAAGATAAGCAGAATGTTTGAGATGGAAGGAGTAATAGTTTTTGGGTCATGGAGTAGAAGAGGAGGAGGTGAATGGAGCGACCTAGACGTATTGGTAGTGAGTGATGATGTCAAGAAAATAAATATACTTGATAGATTCAGGATCACGTTTGAGTTAGGAATCCCAAGGATAGACATATTCATTTATACTTATGATGAAGTTGAATCGATGTTAAATAGGATGAATCCTTTAATTCTCTCCGCACTTATAGAAGGGATGATTGTTAGATCAAGTGAGAGGATCAGGGATCTCATTGAATATGCGAGAAAAAGATTTACTAGAAGAGAACGTTTATGGATTATGAAAGACTAAACTCTGAGCACCCAATACTTATACCATGTTTAGAGAGTTCATGTATAAAGAGCTTCGAGTCTCTGATTACTGCTTCGGGGGGTTTGACTCCAATAAAATCTAATTCTCCCCTAATGAGTTTTACTGCTCCTAAAGCCGCTGGTAACCCTGTCAACTTTCTCATCCTATCCATGGATATAAACGATATCTTCTTGCCTTTTCCCTCTGCATCAACCCTCACAGCACTAAGCTGTAAACCTCCAGCTCTAAAGATATCTTCAATTCTATGAATCCACCTTGATAAATTCTCAACCTTAGCATCTGAATCTATCTTTAAGATTTTCAGTAGGAACTTAGCGAAACCATTCTGCCATGAGGGTATGAGCCCACCATGCACGGTCACATTATTTTTTACCTTAATATATCTAGGTATTGTAATAGGTTCTGGATGACCAGTATAATATAATTTAATGGCTCCAATAGGTTTTGGAAACTCTACATTTACTCCACCGCTTCCCGCATCCACGTATACGTATTCTCCTCCTAGATACATGGGAACCCTACCTATGAGTGCATGGAATAGATGCATTACTACAGCTAGTCCTCTTGAATCAGCTGCCGAGCCAACCCAGTAGATATGGACATGATCTAGTTCTCCTATTCTATCCGATGCTTCTAAAGCGAGGATGTTCGATAAACCAGGTGTCCATCCGAGACCTGTGAGCCCAGATAACTTTTTCTTAGCTGCTAATTCATTAAGACTTAGAATCTTCTCGGCTGCATCATAATCATCACATACATCAACGAAGTTTAGGTCGGCATCAATTAAATTCTTCGTAATATTAAACCCATACTTATAGAATGGGCCAACAGCATTAACAACTACGTCAACTCTTTTCGAAGCTTCTCTTAATGAATCAATTTTTAGAGCATCAACTTTAGATGCGTATACTCCATATCCCCTGGACCTAAGAGTTTTAGATACCTCTTCAGCTTTGGCTTGATTTACATCGCCGAGGACTACTTCATCAACATTGAGTGAGCAGAGTATCTCTGCAATCGCAGAACCGATATCCCCAGCTCCTCCTAAGACAAGGACCTTCATCTAGAATTTACTAACAAGAATGAAATAGATAAGCTTAATTGATAGAGGATACTATTTAGTCATTCATATTATACTCAAATTTATTTAGTTGAGAGACATTGCAGAGAAGCTTATAAAGTGGGTCTCTCAGGAAGACCTCTAAAATTTTATTTTTAATAATAAGTAGTTAAGGAGGTATAGAGGATCGTTGATTCAATAAGGTAAAACAAACTACGATAAAGAGAGATTATTTATTGAATTGTGCTTCTAATACTTTCAACATGTCTAAGGTTTATGAAGTATCGTTCTCTCATGTTCTCAACGATTATTACGGGAGGGTCGGAGTCTAAGCTATAGCCAACTAGTTTTCCATATATCGGCTCACCTCTAGCTGTAATCACCTCCACTTCTTTATCTAGAGATTGATGTAGATACGCTCTAAACATTGTAATCTTCTTAAGTACTTCACTCATCCCCATACGTCACCTTCTAGTCAAATCAAGAATACGATGGTAAATGTATTTAATAGAGGTTTCCCCATGTTTATTAGAGAATTAGAAGACGTATAGGGAGGAATCAGTATCATTAACTACCACTTTCTCTTATTCAGGATAGATAAAGGCTTATAATGACTTTGTAGAGGTATAGTTTGATCTTTATGAAATCTTTCAGCATTCGGTTTAGAGTTTCATGGGTTGAGACGGATGCTGCTAAAGTAGTACATTTCTCAAATTATTTTAGATATTTTGAGAGGGCTGAAGAAGAATTCTATAATTCCATCGGCATGGATTTCCAATCATTTTCCAGTTATGATATATGGTTTCCAAGAATTGAGGCATACTGTAGGTATCTGTCACCTTGCAAGTTTAATGATTTAATAGAAGTAACATTATGGATAGATGAAATCAGAGAAAAATCAATACGATACCACTTTATTATCAATAATCTAACAAGTGGTAAGAAGGCTGCAGAAGGGCATGTTGTAATAGTTTCAGCAAATATTAGAGAGGGGCAAGCCGTCCCTCTACCGAGAGAGATGGTAGAGAAGATCAAGACTTTTTGTAACATGAATGCTGGAGATTGAAGCATGTCCTCCAAGACTTAAACTTAACATTGTCCTCTAAACCAAAACCATGCACACATACTTAGACTCACCAATACATAGAGCAACTAAATACTCAGCTCAATGGTTCTGTTGTAATTACTATTGTGGTTTTTCATGAAGTATCCTAGTGTTCTTAAGAATAGTAAAGTTGATAATGTATCACTGTGGATAGCATCTAGCTGGTGCACGTCATGAGGATAACCTATATGATGGATGAGTCAGAAGTCCGCTTGGTGAAGAGGAAGTTCGACTCTTAATAGATAGTGGGACCACATATACTGTTTTTTCCGGGGACGTCTGGAGAAAGATAGGATTGAACCCGGTTAGGGAACATGAATTCATACTAGCTGATGGAATTGTAATAAAGAGGAAAGTTTCAGAATCCTACATAATTCCACCGCAGGGGGAAGGACATACACCTGTTATACTAGGTGAAAAAGATTGCTACCCTATTCTAGCAGTTGTTACATTAGAGATTTTAGGCTTAGTCTTTAATCCCATTTAAACAAACACTACAATCTATCAAGATGCATCTTATCTAGTTAATTTTAATCTTCCCATAAGAGCCCCCTATTAGTTCCCACTTCGACCTTTGGGGTATCACGCTTCTTGAGACTATACATTACATGCAGTTAATAGCTTACTTTACTTCCCAGCCTAGCAATGCTAAATCAAAATCTGTAATTAGTCCTAGTAATCTATTACTAGACTCTACCACAGGAACTCTTCTGAGATGTTTATTCTTCATAATTCTTACAACTTCTAGGACCGTGGATGTGGGGCTACATGTTATAGGATTCTTAGTCATTATATCTTCAACTTTAAGCTGCTGTATGTTCACCTTACTTAATACAGCCTTCGTAACAATATCTCTAAAGGTAACTAAACCATGCAATGTACCTTCTGAGTCGATTACTGGAAGGCATTCAACATCGTATTCAATCATTTTCTTAACGTCTTCTTCAATACTACTCCCCATGGTAACGGTAATCAAACTCCTAGTCATAACCTCATTAACAAGAATCTTAGCAGTTTCCGGCTTATCCACATCTATGCTTGCATACATATAAGGATATTTAAATACTCTTTGGTAGATGTAATTCGTGAAACTAGTCAATCTACTTAGACTTGAGAATTATCAACTTAATTCATTATCATCATTAAAAGATGGAGTGGCTAAAACAATCGTAATAAATTTATTCTAGTTTAAAGGATGCCACGAAGGCTAGTAGAGAACAGGATGCATAATTTTCAGTAATATTCATTAAAAGATTCATAGTTATACATATTTAGGAGATTTCTTCATGAGAGAGGTCTATATTGTTGATGCTATTAGGACTCCCATAGGAAAGTTTGGGGGGTCATTAACAAGGTTTTCAGCTGCTGAGTTAGGAGCTCTTGTAATTAGGAAAATACTTGAAAGGAATAGTCTTGATCCAAGTATTCTAGACATAGTTATAATGGGTCAGGTTATCCGTGATGGGGCTGGACAGAATACTGCACGCCAAGCAAGCATTATGGCTGGAGTCCCAAATAATGTAGATGCATTTAACGTAGACATGGTCTGCGCTTCAGGGATGATGGCGGTTATCAATGGAGCATCACTCATCAAGTCTGGAGATGCTGATTTAATAATTGCAGGCGGAATGGAGAGTATGAGCAGGTCTCCATTCATAATACCATACCGATATAGATGGGGGGTTAAAATAGATTATACTGGAGACCTAACAATATTAGATTCGCTAGTCTACGAAGGCCTTAGAGACCCTTTCAATGGTATGGTTATGTTACAAGAAGCAGATATGGTTGCTGCTGAGAGAGGGTATAATCGTGAGAGACTGGAAGAGATAGCTTATGAAAGTCATATGAGAGCATACAATGCAACAAAGTATGGGTATTTCAAGAAAGAAATCATCCCCATAATATTAGATGATAAAGTAATCTTAGAGATCGATGAAGGAATCAGACCAGATACTTCTCTAGAGAAGATGTCCAAGCTAACTCCAATCTTTCAAGGCGGGATGCATACTGCAGCTACTTCAAGCCAAATTAGTGATGGCGCATCTGCCATACTACTAGCAAGTGAAGAAGCCATCGGAAAATACAACCTAAAGGTTAGAGCAAGGATAGCTGGATATAGCTGGGTAGCAACAGATTCATGGCGTTTTCCAGAAGCACCAATCCATGCTGTGAGAAAGCTGTTAACTAAATCAGGGTTAACACTTGATGATATAGACTTATTTGAAAATAATGAAGCTTTCGCAGTATCAACAGCATTGTTTGAAGATTTGTTGGGAGTCAGTAGGAGCAGGTTGAATGTTTTTGGAGGTGCAATTGCTTTGGGACACCCGTTAGGTGCAAGTGGAGCAAGAATAATAACTACATTACTCAATGCGATGGAGCACTATAATTGCTTCAGGGGTGTGGCAGCTCTTTGCCACGGTACGGGTGGTGCAACCTCTATAATGATCGAGAGAGTTGATTAACGATAAGTCGACGCTTAGGAAGACTCTAAGATGCAGGGTTCACGACCTGGGACTATAATCTTTTTCCCCATACTTGTTTAGATACTTAAGTATTGTGGAGACATAAGCTTGAAATATCATCTGTAAAATGATTAACTGGTGACCCTTTCTGAGTAGTAATCCCTATATTCTTGGTGAGGGTGAAGCACCTTTGCTAGGCTGGATGGACCCTGATGAAGCAAGAGAATGGGTAAGGAAAAACAAGCAAAGAGAGTATACTAGTAAATTGATGTCTCCAAGTGAGGCTGTGCGGAAATTCATTAAGGATGGTTCTTATGTAGCTTTTGGAGGTTTCGGTCACGTCAGAGTTTCTATGGTTATAGTACATGAGATTATAAGACAGAATGTCAAAAACTTAATCTACGCGGCCAAGACAGCGGTTCATGATATCGACGTTCTTATCGCAGCTGGATGTGTTAGTAAAGTTGAAGTAGCATATGCATTTGGACACGAATTGAGAGGCTTGTCACCTGCAGGTAGGAGGGCTGTTGAAAAAGGAGAAGTTGAGGTTGTTTCTGAGTGGAGTAACGCTGCTTTTGAATGGAGATTTAAAGCAGCAGCTATGGGTTTACCATTCATACCGGCTAGAGTAATTGCTGGAACAGATACGTTTAAGAAGAGTAGCAGTAAGATTATCAGGGATCCCTTCAGTAATAAACCTATCATACTTATTCCAGCATGCTATCCAGATGTAGCCGTAATCCATGTCCATAAAGCAGACATGTATGGAAATGCGCAGATACTAGGTCATACGATTATGGATTTTGAGTTGGCAAGAGCCGCTAAGAGATTAATAATAACTACTGAAGAAATAGTTCATACAGAAGAGCTAAGAAGACAACCATATCAAACAACTATACCGTTCTTCCTTGTAGATGCGGTCGTAGAACAACCCTTCGGGTCGCATCCTGGAAACATGCCATACATCTATGCTTTTGATGAAGAGCATTTTGCTGAGTACTTGTCACTAACGAGGACGAGGGAAGGCACCCTCCAGTATCTACAGAAATACATCTATGGAGTAGAAGACTTCTGGGAGTATTTAGAAAGGATAGGCGGATATAGGAAATTAAAATACTTGATGGATCTTGAGAAGAAGAGGGCTGAGCCTATCTATCCATGGGTGGAGTGAGAGCATGCCTATTATATATAGCCCAGTAGAGATGATGGTTGCTGCTGCTGCAAGAATACTAGAAGATAAGAAGATAGTATTCGTAGGGACAGGTATGCCTATAATTGCTTCAATAGTAGCCAAAAGATTATACTGCCCAAACCTCCTCATAATCTTTGAGGCAGGAGGTATAGACCCACTACTAGACAGATTAACGGTATCAGTAGGAAGTTCATGCACGATAGATAGAGCAATCATGGCTACTAGTATGGATTATATAATGTCTCTTGCGCAACGAGGATACGTAGACTATGGATTTCTGGGAGCAGCACAGATAGATAAATACGGGAACATAAACACAACTGTGATAGGTGATTGGAGGAGACCCAGCGTCAGACTGCCTGGGAGTGGGGGCGCAAATGATGTAGGTTCATTATCATGGAAGACTATTACGATAATGAAGCAAGATAAGCTAAGATTCGTAGATAGAGTAGACTATGTAACCACTCCTGGATACCTAAATGGACCAGGTAGTAGAGAAAACTCTGGTCTCCCAATAAATACGGGGCCATATAGGGTAGTTACTCAGATAGGAGTTTACGGATTCCACCCTGAAACAAAAGAGATGATGCTGCTAGCATTATATCCTAATACAACTCTAAAAGATGTCGAAGAAAATTCTTCTTTCAAAATAATCATTCCTGAGAGGGTTGAAGTTCTAGACCCACCTACGATAGAAGAATTGAAGGTTATGAGAGAAATCGATCCAACTGGGATTATTATCCCAAGGAGGTAAAGAAGGTGGTAGTGATATCATGAAGAAGATAGGATGCACGTAGAGAGTCTAGGTTAAACTATAGTAAATAAGACCATCTATAATTTCTCTAGCAATGATTTTCTTCTTTTCTAGGTATTGGAGGTGGGCTATAGTCTCACCAATAATAAACCATTTCTGAACAACTGGTATGTCATCCCACTTATCATACTTCAATTCCCACATTACGGAAGGCGCTATCTGCCAAGCTGTCTTCATTCCATTCCTTAAAGAATTAACTACTTCTCCAAGTCTCTTAGTATGATGTTCTCTAATCTCAAGAATTCTTCTTCTGATATCTCCCTTAAAGCTTCTATGCCCCGGTAAGGCAACCTCTATATCGAGTTGGTAGATTTTGTCTAAGCTTTTAAGATATTCTTCAAGAGCTTCACGCCCCTCCCAGTATGAGATATTGGGTGTTATATCGAATAATACGTGGTCTCCTGAGAAAAGTATCTTTTTATCTTCATCGTATAAACACATATGTCCAGGTGTATGCCCAGGCGTTAAGACCGCTTGGAGAGAGTAATCTCCATATTCTAAGATTTCCTTATCGTCTACTTTATGGAAGTCAACTTTACTTAGATATCTTATAGCTGGAGGAAGGCTTATGATCTTCTCTGCATCTTCTCGTGGTAAACCATTCATGACGAAGTATTCTATAACCCTCCTCCACATACTAGTGTCATCTATTATCTTTGATGCAATCTCAGAATCTATACTACTCATGAAGACTTCTTCAGTCAATCTACCTGCGAGTCCAAGATGGTCTGCATGAAGATGGGTAATAAAATAATCTGCTCTCCTAAAATCGACCCCAATCTCTCTTAGAGCTCTAATGAATTCCAAGTAACATACACCTAGATTAAAGCTAGTATCTACTATCAAGGGTTTAGAACTCTTTATTACATACGAATTAACATATTTGAGGGGATTCCCGGGTAGAGGTGTTTCAATCCTATAAAGGTCAGGGTGTACCTTATCTACTTTCACCAATCCGCCATTCTTAATCAACCTAACAGGATAAATATTTATCACATTAAGTAATTAAGTAAGCTTAATGGTAGGGGCCTCTGGGTTAACCCTGCAAAACTCTAGGTAATTAGTGCTAAGTTCCTCTCAAGATGGTATTGAGAGTCAGCTTAATCTTCCCTTACTCTTTTACCGGTTTAAAATATTCAATATCTAGTATATCCCCTTTCCTCTCTTCACGCCATACTGCTTGAACCCTCATGCCAGGTCTAAGTTCTCTAGCTGCTTTCTCAATATCAGTAAGATCAACACCTCCTATGAAGTGTGTAAAACCTACATCTGCTCCATCTAATTCTATTATCCCTACTATGTATGGTGGCTTTCTAACCTGGCCTACAAAGCTGAAGTTTATTATGGTGAATGTTCTCAGAATCCCCTTATCTCCAACCTCAACCCATTCATCAGTATCTACGAAGCATCTTGGACAGAACTTTCTAGCTGGTACAAGCACTCTTCTACATTTTGGGCAGCGAGTACCTAATATTTTCTTATTCTTTAATCCTTCAAGGAATTTTGCTCCAACTGGTCCAGTAGCCCATCTATAGGGTAGACTTAATACACCTTCGATTATCCTAGGCTCTACCTCTTCATCCAACTAAAGAACCCTCCCTACTTACTCCTACTAAATATAAATACGCTATTTAAGGAGTACGACCCACCCATTGCATGTGCAAATGCAGTCTCAACAGCAGGTATCTGCCTCTTGCCCGCCCTCCCCATTACTTGGAGAGCTGCCTCTGCTATACGTTGTAGCCCTGTAGCACCTATTGGATTAGTACATAGAACGCCGCCGGAGGGGTCGGTTGGTAGCTGCCCATCCTTGTTGAAGAAGCCTTCTTTTACTAGTTTTACCGCTTCCCCCCTACCGCAGAAGCCGAAGCATTCATAGAATGTTAGTTCCTGGTATGTGAATGGATTGTATACTTCGGCTACATCTATCTGTTTGACAGGATTCTCTATACCAGCCATCTTGTAAGCTTCCTGAGCTGCTTTAACTGCTGAAAGCCACCAAACCAAGTCTTTGTCTGCTAATAATTGTTCATCACCACAGTAACCTAAACCTTTAATCCATACAGGTGTATCTGTAATCTTTCTTGCTTTATCCTCAGAAGCCAGGATGACTGCGCAAGCACCATCTGATATAGGACATATATCTAGCAGTCTTATAGGATATGCAACTATGCGTGACCTCAATACATCTTCTACTGTTATCTCTTGTTTAATATGTGCGTAGGGGTTATCTAATGCAGCTAAGTGATGTTTAACTGATAGGAGTGCAGCAGCTTCTGCAACTTCCTCAAGGCTGAAATTATATCGGTGAATATACTCCATTGCCTGCATTGCAAATACTCCGGGAGCACCAGCTAGGAATGGTCTCTCATACCTATAATCCCATATCGTAGTCATGACCCCCTGAGGATCTCCCTCATACATCTTCTCTGCTCCTACAACCATAACTATATCGAATAGCCCTGATGCTACGTGATAATATCCAGTGTGAGCAATGGACCCTCCTGTAGTTCCACATGTCGCCACTCTTATGATAGGCTTTCGATATGCTCCAACAGCGTCAGCCCAGTATAGGTGAGGAGCATTCACACCTGACATAGGCGCGGGCATAGAACCAGTTATGAATGCTTCTATATCTTTTATATCTAACCTAGCATCATCTAGAGCTTCTTTTACAGCTTCATGTACTAGTTCTGGGAAGCTTACATCATCTCTCCTACCACATCTTGTTTGACCTACCCCTACGATTGCTACCTTCCTCATTTTTTCACCTACCCAATACGATGACGGTGTGGTGACTACCTGCAGCCCCATGAGTACTATGTACAATGGCAGTCTCAACATCAGGCACTTGTCTTCTACCAGCTTCTCCCTTCAATTGGAGAGCGGCTTCAGCTACTCTTATCAAGCCTCTAGCAACATATGGATTCGTTGCTAATACTCCACCTGAAGGATTTACTGGTAACTCTCCACACATCTCTGTAACACCATTAGCTATTAGCTTCCAACCTTCTCCTCTGCTACAGAACCCTAAACCTTCATACCATAACAATTCTTGAACAGTTGAGGTTTCACATATTTCTGCTAAATCTATCTGTTTCGTAGGATATCTTATGCCGCTCATCTTGTAGGCTCTCTCTGATGCTTCTCTTAATGAAACAACTTCTAGTAAATCTCTATCTCCTAGGAAGTAGTGGTCTACACTCCATCCTACTCCTCTAATCCATACGGGTGTATCTGTAAGTTTTCTTGCAGCTTCTTCAGATGCAATAAGAACTGCTACAGCACCATCAGACCCATCAGCTACTTCAAGCCTTCTAAGGGGGTATGCTAGAACCTCTGATCCAAGTACTTCATCTATTGTTAGATTCATCCTCCTATGTGCATAAGGATTATTGATAGCGTTTCTATAATTCTTGACAGCTATTTCAGCTCTTATCTCATCTGATAACTTGTATCTAGATACATATTGTTGCGCTTGGAGACCTGCAGCTGTAACTTCTTCAATACCAATGGGTCTCTGGTAGAATGGGTCCGAGTTTAACCTAGTTATATCACTTATACTAGGTGCTTCCGAACACTTTGTTACAGCTACAATAAGGGCTTTATCAAAATGACCTGAAAGTACCCTCATAAATGCGTAAACGAAGCTTAATGCAGAATCTTCTTCAACTTTAGGTGAATCCTTTAAATATGCTCCAGCAGCATCAAAATAGAATACATTGGAACATCCTGAACCCTGCCAGTAATCAGATGAAGAAGTAATTATTGTTTCTAGGTCTTCGATGGATGCTCCTGTCTTCTCCAATAATTCTTTAACAACTATATAGACAAGGTCGGAGACAGTCAGATTTTTTATATAGGGCGCACTATGTTTAGTTTGTGCAACATCGACAATAGCAACTCTACCTGACAACTATAATCACAACAATAGTTATGTGTTTTCTTTAATTAATTTTTCTAGTTCATGAATATTTACTTCTACTCCAACTGATAGGAATCCTTATCTATAACTCTTAGGCATTCCGAGAACATGCTCCGCGATATAGTTTAAAGTCATTTGCTGGGTTACGGGAGCTAGCCTAATCAAGTTTATCTCTCTCCACCATCTTTCAACATCATATTCTTTAGCATACCCATATCCACCAAAAGTCTGCATCGCCCAGTAGACTGCTTTTATCCCAGCTTCGACAGCAACAGTCTTAGCGATATTTGCTGCCTCACCTACAGATCTATAATCTGCTTTATGGTCGAAAAGCCAGGCTGCTTTAAGATTCATCAATCTAGCGCATTCCAGCATAGCATATGCTTCAGCTAATGGGAATTGTAATCCTTGATAGCTTCCAATCGGATCTGCGAAAACCCTTCTATGCTTTGAGTATTCTACCGCTTTCTTTATGGCTAGTTTTGAGATTCCTATAGCTGCAGATGTAAAGCTCATTCTCTCCGGATTAAGTGTATCTAATAGTATATACCATCCTTCATCTACTGGAGGGATTAGGGAGTCCGATGGTACACGTAATTCGGTTATACTTACTTCACAACTCTTGGAATAATTTATTCCATGTTTTGGGATAGGGGTAGCCTTAACAGACTCGTTTGGGAGGTCTACGAGGAATAGACTTAAACCAAAGGTCTTCTTAGGCGCTTTTTCAAGTGGAGTAGTTCTAGCAATGAGCAGCATTCCTCTTGCTCTGTCAATACCACTTATGAATATCTTATTTCCGTTTATTATCCATTCATCACCTTCCCTTCTAGCAAACGTTTTTATTGTAAGAGTATTTGTTCCAGCATCTGGCTCTGTTAAAGCCATGCAAAATTCAATCTGGCCCTTGGCGATCTTCGGTAAGTACTTCTCCTTCTGCTCTTTAGTTCCATGTCTAGCTATCGTTAATCCGCCAAGTACTTCCGTCAAGATAAGATACCATGCTCCACCCATTCCGCAACCATTTGCTGAAAGCTCTTCTATAGCTATTAGAAGCTCTATTAACCCATAGCTTGATCCACCATATTCTTCTGGGATAACTATTCCAAAAAATCCTGCTTCTGAGATTGCTTTAAAGAATTCTTCTGCAAATTCTTCTTTCTCTTCTTTCTCCCTCCAATATTCTGGTGGGAAATCACGTGCTATCTCTCTTGCTGATTCAGCAATTGCCTTCTGCTCTTCAGTTAGTTCGAAATCCATGCATACACCTCCATTTACAGGCAGACACCTTACTATTGAAGACTCCTAATGTTTAATTAAGTTTATCATTGTGCAAAGTAGGAATATTCTAAATCGAATAAAGCTAGTCATGCTTTAAGATTAGGCTTATCTATGAACACTAAATCATGAATTCAAAGCTCAGAATCTTAAACAGCTATATGCCTCTCTAATAAAGGTGCAGCACTTCTTCTTATCGTAGTTAACTAAGTAACATTGTGACCAATATTAAGAATGATTTCTACATCATTCGAGACCATATCGAGAAAAGCCTGTTTTCAGACTGAAAGTATCTGCAGCATCCTTCTCGCATTTTCCAACATATCATGATTATTGTTGAAGAATATGTAAACTTTCTCCGGGTTCCTCTCTTTAATCCTCTCTGCTACATCCTTCAGTTCTTGGTCTGTATAATAATGTGAGTACCATTCTGTTCTACCATGCATTCTCTCATAGACTATACCGTTTGTATTGAATATGTCAGTAGGGAAATCTGGAGAGTCAATGCTAACCCAGGTTATGTTAAGCTTTGAAGCCCATTCAACATAGATTTTGTTAAACCATTTCATATTCCTAACCTCAAGGGCAAATCTCTTACTGAGACCCGTTCTTTTTATAAACTCTTCTATAGTCTGTATCGATCTAGGTGTCATAGATGGTGGAAGCTGGAATAAGTAGAAGTCTACGCAGGTGTCAAGTGGTGAAAACAGAGAATAGAATTTCTTCCATAGCTGGTAAGCTTTCTCATTGAATTTGAATACGTGGGTTATAAGTCTATTAACCTTGATAGCCCATTTAAGGGTTTTACCCTTTGAAGCCCATGAACGCACCATACTTGGATATGGATAACGGTAAAAGCTCATATTTAACTCAACAGCATTCAGACCAGAATACCTAACAAACCAATCAAGACTCCCATCAGGGTTCCATGAGTAAAACCATCCCGATGTACCGACAAAATACTCCATTCTCACCAACCTATCTCCAGAATCTCTTTAATTAACTCTCTGCACATTCTCAAACCATCTACTCTAAAATTGCCTTAACAATCCTTAATAATGCATCATTAAAAATTAGGATGTCCAGCGAACTTCACGAGAAGGTAACCCTTTTAACTATCATGATACATGAAAAATCAAGGATTATGTCCATCTTTGATAAATTTGCTGAAAAATACTATAGAGAGTCTCTAAAAGATCTTGAGAGAGCAAGGAAAGCTTTAAGATATGAGGATTATCCTCAAGCCGTCTTCTACGCACAGCAAAGTGTTGAGAAAAGTGTTAAGGCCATGTTAGAAGCAAAGAGACGTGTCGTTTACAATCATGGTCCCGAGCTTATAAGTATGTTCGTTGAGGTGTTTGAGAATGAGTGGGAGAATGAATTTGAAAACATTTTAGGAGCCTTAGAATATTTGACTGAATATTATACAAGATCTAGATACCCCTTCCTATTAAGGGGAGAAGTTATAGGACCTGAAGACATTGTAACAAAAGAAATTGCAGAGAAGGGTTTAAGCCTAGCAGAGAAAACAGTAGAGGTGGTGGGAAATTATCTTAGAAGAAGAAACATTATCTAAGATTAAGAATGCCGTGGAAGCTTATTCAAAGAAGCTTAGAGCAATAGTGGTATTTGGAAGTAGCGTGTATAACCCTGTGAAAGCAAGAGATTTAGACTTACTTGTTATCATCGATAAATTTTTAGGCATAAAAGAGAAAACTGATTTAGAAATTAAGATTCTCAAAAACCTTAAAAATCTTCGAGCTGAGACCCCGCTCGACATAATAGTCTTGGATGAAGAATCTTTTAAAGAGAATCTAGAGCCTGGAGGCCTAGCTTCGGGATTGGTAGCTGGATGCAGGATCCTCTATGATGAGATAGGAATAGAGCAATTCATCTATGAAGCAGCTAAGAAAATTGCTAACGAAAAATATGTTATTTTTAAGAATAGAAGAAAGATCGATCTGTCAATTATAGCTAAACTAAAGCTAATAACCAACCAATAAACATGATAGGAAGCTATCCCCCTCGTATGCAGATAGTCTTTTGAGGGAAAATTTAATTATCTCTAAGAGAAATCGGTTTTGTTAGAGTAGGTAATTATGAATAATGAGGAAAGTTTAAAGAAGTGGATAGAGAGAGAATTGATACTTTCAAGTGAGAAGATGAAATAACACAAGCATTATCTGAAGTCAAAGAAGATACTAAGTAATACATAAGACTGTTGGAAGAAAAGAAGGGAATTGAGTGATTTACGTGATGAGGGATGGATTATTCAAAGAGACGCTGGAGTACGTAAGTTAAATTACTCTAAATTGACTGAAGCATTTCAACATATACATCAGCTTATAAAGGATTCATTTAAACTATGACAGGATATAATCGTATACTGTTATTGATATACAAGACCCGATATAAAACTAACAATTAACGAGTTTATTGAGAAGCTGATTGCCTCAGTAATTAATAGAAAAATTTAAGAACGCTTGATTAAAAAATACACAAAGATTAAGAGATCATATCTCCTCGGAAAATATGAGGAAGTCATCAAACATGGAGGAAAATTTTCTGAACCCATTTTAGCATTAATTGAAAATAAGTTTTCAGGAAAAGTTGTTAATCTAGATAAGATTAAATTTAATGAATCATTCAGGCAGATAGAAAGTTATTCAAAAACATCTGCTAGAGAGGAGACATTGACTTTAGCGATACCTAGAGTCGCAAGATCAGTCTACACTTTACGTAGGAAGAAGGACATAGTTCATGTTAAAACTCTAAATCCCGACTTCATCGATGCATGTTATTGTGTTGCTGCCTGTAATTGGATGTTTTTAGAAATAGCTCTTCTGCTTCTAGAAATTAACGAGAAAGAAATTCATAATATACTAAAATTAGTCCTCGAGAAGAAAGTACCAATAGTGGAAAATTGAAAACGATACTGCGACTGTCTTAAGAAAACTTCTGATACGGAGAGCAATTTCTTTTACTTCCTTATAATAAATCCTAAAAGACTTATGAGCAAAAATTAGTAAATAGCATGAAGTTAGTTAATGTATACGCGTATCTTCTTCGGCTTGAAGAGGAAAAATTAATTCATAGGTCAAAGGATGGTGTTAAATTAACACAATTAAGCATTAAATATGTCGAAGAAAGTATCTGAGAACTTCGCAGATTTAGCCACAGTGTATGTGTATTGTTCTGTTAATGAAGTCGAGAACTGTGGTCTTCGTATTAGGTGTGGCAGGCGTTGGGCAGACTGTCTTCAGCAGGGTTCTCGCAATCCTTTCGGTCTTAAGTTCATTGATGCCCTAAGCTTGTGGAGAGGAGAAAGCTTTACTACTAGTATGAGATGGAGTCTAGAGCTTAACTAATGAATCTCCCATAAAAGTTCTAGTGAAAATATTTATTCTACTCTTCGGAAAATTTTTGAGAAAAACTTATCCGATAGCATGAATTCTTTAAGAGGTTAGGATGAAGTCATTAGACCACAATTATCTGCGATTCTTAGGTCGTGGGTTATCCCCTTTTCAAGCTCTTCTTCAGCTTCTCTTTTGGCTCCCACCTAAATCTCCATAATC